>CAMOPK010000032.1 GCA_946622285.1 uncultured Bacillota bacterium | reverse complement strand
ATACTCTAGGATCTCTTCCTTTAATTTTAGTTGCTTGTTCTAAGTTAGCCATGGTCTGACCAACATGTTCCTTATTGATACCAGTAATTGTTACCTCATCACCTTTAACTGCTACTTTAGAATCACCGACGATTTTTGCAGTTCTTGGGTGTCTTTCCCCGAGGAAATTGTCAATGTTTACGATATCTTTTTCAACTTTTACAGTCATTGGAAAGTGAGCAAATACGATTTTCATGTGGTAAGTGAAACCATCAGTTACACCGATAATCATATTGTTGATGTGTGCTTTAGTGGTTCCAATCATTGCTTTATCTTTCTTCTTTGGAAATGCTGTGTTTAATACAACAACATCATCTTCTTTATTAATACTTACATTAGGATAAGTAAATTTTCTGGAGTCTTCTCCATTAGGTCCTTTTACAGAGACCTCATTATTTTCAATTATAACTTCAACGCCTTCAGGGATTTCAATTTCTTCCCTTATAGCTGCAGCTACTACCATTTTATCACCTAATACATGTAAGCCAACAAACGTCCACCAATTCCTCTTTCTTTAGCCTCATTGTGAGTCATAATTCCTTCAGGAGTTGTGACGATTAAAATACCAAAGTTTTTTGCTGGCAAATATCTTTTTTCAAATTTCTCAAATTCATCTTTCTTAACAGCGTGACGAGGTTTGATAACACCACATTTGTTAATGTTACCTTCTAATTCTACTATGAATTTTCCTGCCCTGTTATCATCAACATATTCAAAATTACCAATATAATTCTCTTTTTGCATTGTGCTTAAAACTTGTCCAATTAATTTGGAAGCAGGAGAAATAACACAAGAGTCATTTACTTGTAATTCGTTATTTCTAATGTTAGTTAAAGCATCAGCGAGAGGATCCATAAGACTCATATTTAAAACCTCTAATTATATTTTTTAAATCCCATTTTAGGAGCTACTTCTCTAAAACATTGTCTGCATAAATTAATACCGTATCTACTTACCATAGCAGAGTGGTCTCCACAACGACTACATTTTTTTGCAGCTTTTCCGTATTTTCTTGGCAAAATATCACCTTATTCAGTCACGTAATTAACTTTGAAGTTTTCTTCCATAAATTTCATAGTTTCTTCTTTAGAAATTCTATGTTTTTGAGGAACTTTCTTTTGTTGGATTTTTCTTTTTGCAATTCTGTAACCTGGTTTTTCAAAAGTGACAGAAACGTTCATACCGAAAATACCGATATCAGGATTATATCTCATACCTGGGATATCAATATGTTCTCTGATACCAAAAGAAAGGTTTCCTTGAGCATCAAATTGAGTAGGTCTAATATTTCTACTAATACCTTCTAAAACCATATCAATAGCCTTATCAGCTTTTTCTCCACGTAAAGTTAATTTACATGCGATTGGTTGTTTTTTCCTAATTCCCCATTCAGGGTTAGTTACTTTAGAGAAAGTTTTTACAGGAGTTTGGTCAAACATTTCTTCTAAAAGAGTGATTGCACGGGATAATTTTTCACCTGCTTCACCAACACCAATACTGACAGTAGCTTTTTCGATACGTACTTCATTCATTGGGTTCATTTATTAACCTCCAATAAAGATATTTCTGGTGCATCTTTACCAACTACAAATGCATAATCTTTTAAAGTTAAGAATTCATCTTTAGAACTATTTTCGATAATAATAGTATTTGGATTAGAAGATTTGTTTTCAATAATTTCAGATACAGTACCTAATTCACCAGTGTGTTTACCACCAGTAACAAGAACAGTAGCTCCTTCTTGTAAAGGATATACTTCAACAATTTCTTGTTCAGGTACTTTTAAACAAATAACATCTCCAACAGAGTATGCATCTTCATCAATGATAACATTTTTACCATCATGAAGGTTTAATTGAGTTTTTCCACCTTTAATAGTGGATTTGTTAACAATTTTTGATAATTTAGCACTACCATCATCAATTAAGTCTAATTGTAATCTGCCTTTTCTATCTAAAAGAACTCTGTAAGATTCACCAGTTTTTGGAATTTCAATAACATCCATGAAACCTACTGGGAATTTGTAATCTTTAACAGCTCTTCCATCTACTAAAACATTACCAGAGTTGATAATTCTTTTTGCTTCTCTAGAATTGTCTGCTAATTTTAAAACATCTCTGATTACTAAAGTTAATGGAATAGAACTATTAATGGAATGAGAACCTGCGGAAGGTTTTACAGTCCAGGTATCTTCTTTAGGATGAATAGGCCAAGTTTTAGGTGCTTTATATCTTTTAAGATGTTTTCTAGATCCCATTTTAGCCATTTTAATTATCTCCTCTATTTTTAATTCTTCTATCGTCTTTTGTATCAGCATCAATAATCATTAAGTTAGATGGATCGACCGGAAGGAAAACTGCAGTTCCATCAGGTTTTGATAAAGTAACTTCTTCAATGGTTACTTTGTAAGAACCGTAATCAACACCGAGAACTTCTCCTTCATGTCCTTTGAAATCTCCACGGAGAACTCTAACTTTGTCCCCTGTTCTTAATGGTAAAGACCTTTTACCTAAATCTGCTCTTAAATCTTTACTTAAAGTAGCGCTTAAGTGTTTACCACGTGCGTGAGCAGGAGCATTATAAAGAGCTTTTCTTTGTTTTCTTGGTTGTTTTGACATTTTTTCACCTATACTAAAATACTTGCTGCACTACCAACACTAGGCCATCTGTCAGCTGCTTCTT
>CAMOPK010000031.1 GCA_946622285.1 uncultured Bacillota bacterium | reverse complement strand
ATGTCGACACTATAAATTGCACAAGAGTAAATATTAAGAACACTGCAGCTGCTGCAATAAACTTTTTAACCAGTTTTTGCCTTGCTTTATTAATTGCTTTTTCGTCTTGAGCAGACATTGCTTTTACCAAATCAAAGCCACCTATTATAAGCAATAATGCAGGTGCTGCTATTTTAATTAACATATATAATCTACTTGTTAAATCTGTTAATGCTGCCGGCATACAACCACATTCACTTATATAATTGTAGTCAGTCTGACGACAAGATATTATATCTTTATACTTATCACTGATTACTGGAACGGCAGCAACATCATAATTAGTTAACTTATAGCAAAAATCAGCGCCTGGTTCACATTCAATTAATGTTAACTCTGGATGTTCTGTAGAAAAAAAGTGATCATACCAATTGGCATCAGCTTTTACACTTTTCATGCAACCGGATTCATGGCCTACTACTGGGTATGAATCATAAAATGATCCATTATAATAATTATATGAATTATCATCATTTTTCTCTTCTAATGATTCTATAAAACAAACATCTCCAATTTTTACGTTGTTTGGACAGCATAGTTTCATTTTAAGATATGCCATTGAAGTTCCTGTTTGAATAAACATGATTCTTTTATTGTATTCGGCAGTATACTCGCATGTAACTTCATGAAAATCTTTGTCATCTTCATAGCCAGCATTGCATCCTGCTTTAGCAACTATTGGCATAACTAGAATTAGAAATAATAATATAATTATCATTTTTTTCACATTATCTCTCCTTCACTTAATAACATTTTATCGTAAATTTTCCTTAAATTCCTTTCTTACTTCGCGTTCAACATCTCTTTTTTTGATATCTTCACGTTTATCATAGTTTTTCTTACCTCGAGCAAGTCCAATTAAAACTTTGGCATGTCTTTTTACAAAATAGATTTTTAATGGAACTATAGTAAAGCCATTTAAATCTATTTTATTTTTTAATTTTAATATCTCTTTTTTATGAAGTAATAGTTTTCTAGTTCTTGTTTCTTCATGATTAAATATATTACCTTCAGTATATTGACTAATATGCATATTTAAAAGGAAAATTTCATCATTTTTAATAACTGCATAACTATCTTTGATATTAGCGTTACCATTTTTCAAAGATTTTATTTCTGTACCTGTTAAAACAATTCCTGCTTCAAGGGTTTCTAAAATTTCATAATTAAATCTTGCTTGCCTATTTAGAATTTCTATCATATAATTTCTCCACTATTTCGAAATCAACTCTATGAGTTAGTTTATTTGAAGCAACTACCTTAATCTTAACTTGATCACCTAATCTATATCCACGTTTATCATGTTTACTACGAATAGTAAATGTTTCTTCATCAAATAAATAACGATCATTTAAGGTATCAATTCGTACTAATCCTTCTACTAGATTATCAAGTTCAACAAACATACCAAAACTCATGACTTCACTTATAAATCCAGTATACTCTTCTCCAATATGTTTTTCCATATATTCTGCTTTTTTCATATCATCAACTTCACATTCACATTCAAAAGCGTCTCTTTCTTTCTTAGATGAATGTGGCCCAATGAAATCTAATTTGTGATCCCATTCTTCAGTTGTTTCAACATCTATTTTTTGATCAATTAAATATGTTTTTAACAAACGATGAACAGTTAAATCGGGAAAACGTCTTATTGGTGAAGTAAAATGCGTATAGCATGAACTTGCAATACCAAAGTGTCCTATATTGTTTTTATCATAAATTGCTTTTTGCATGCTTCTAAGTAATAATTTTGATAATATTTGATGTTCTTTCTTTTTCTTCAATGTATCTAATATATTTTGAATTGTTTTAGGAGTTACATTTTTAAGTTTGCCATCAATTTTATATCCTAAGACACTTACGAATTTTGCAAAATTACGAATTTTTTCTTCTGAAGGTGTACCATGAACACGATATATAAATGGTAAATCCATATAATATATTGTTTCAGCAACAGCTTCATTTGCTGCAATCATGAAGTCTTCAATTAAATTCTCGCCCTCACCACGGTGACGTTTTTTAACATCTATAGCTTCTCCACGATCATTTACTTCTATCTTAGCTTCTTCTATATCAAAATCAATATAACCACGCTCAATTTTATATTTTCTAAGTAAATGAGCTAATTCATTCATTTTTATTAGTGTATCCTTAAATTCTTCGTATCCTTCTGGGACAATATTTTCTTCTAATATTTTATTAACATTATTGTATGTCATTTGTTTCTTTGATTTAATAACACTTAAATAAATATCTGAATTAACTTTTTTACCTGTATTTTTATCTATTTCTATTTCACAAGTAAAAGCTAATCTCTCAACATTTGGATTAAGTGAACAAATACCGTTTGATAGTTTTTGAGGCAACATTGGAACTACTCGTCCACCTATATAGACACTTGTTCCTCTTTCCATTGCTTCTTTTCCAATGAAGCTTGATTCAGTTACATAGTTACTAACATCTGCTATATGAACACCTAATAAATAGTTGCCATTTTTTAAGATGTCTAGTGATATTGCATCATCAATATCTTTAGTGTCATCACCATCTATAGTAAATATCTCTTTATCAGTTAAATCTTTTCTACCTTTTTTATCACTTGCTTTTACTTCATATGGAAGCTTTTCTACTTCATCTAATATTTCATCAGAGAAAACATCATCTATTCCATACTTGCATGCTATTGATAAAATATCTATTCCTGGGTCATTTTTATGTCCTATGATTTTAATTATTTCACCGGAATATATCTCGTCACTCTTACGATTTAAAATTTTAACTAAAACTTTATGACCATCAACAGCACTTTTACTTTCTTTAAGTGGAATTTCAATTTTAAATTTAAAATGATCATCATCTGGAGTAACAATTCCAATATTTTTAACTATGTTGAATTCTCCAACTAATTCTTTAGCTGAACGATCAACTATTTTTACTATTCTACCTTCCTTTTTTCCAGGAGTATCATCAGTTACTTCGATAATAACACTATCTCCATGAATAGCTTTATTAGTATTACCCCTAGCTATATATATATCTTCTGATTCATTTATATCAACAAATCCATACCCACTTTTATTTGCAAAAAATTTTCCGGCTTTTAAACTGCAATTTTGAAAAAGCATATAATGATCTTTTTTAGTTCTATATATGAGTAATTCTTTTTCTAGAGAGTCTAAGTCTTTTAATAACGCTTTTAAATCATCTACTCCATTAAGTTCTAACAAATCATATATTTGTTGACTTGATAAAGCTGTCTCACTTTTTTCTAATAATTCAATTATTTGCTCTTTCATTTTTACACCTTCCCATATTATTATAAATTATTTTTCGATTTATTTAAAGCAATAGTGTAAACAAAAAAAGGATTTTATCCTTTTTAAGCTACATAACCATTTAATAAGTAATCAACACATGTCATAGTCGTTCTACTATCATTTGCTAGTGTCGACACTATAAATTGCACAAGAGTAAATATTAAAAACACTGCAGCTGCTGCAATAAACTTTCTTATAAGTTTTTG
>CAMOPK010000030.1 GCA_946622285.1 uncultured Bacillota bacterium | reverse complement strand
TTTTTTTCATAAATACTTCCTACTTAATCTTATCTACGATTATTTTATTTATATATCCTTCATCATCATAATTAAATGATACTTCATAATCACCCTTTAATGAATGTTTTATATTGATTATTTCAGATTCTTCAGTTACTTCTTTACCATTAAACACTAAAGTCACTAATCTATCTTGGGTTTTATTACTCTCTATTATTTCATCTAATGTACTTTCTAAAAAGAAAGCGGATTTAGTTCCATTATCATTTGCAAATTGAAAGTTAAACCTTTCTTTTTTAGCTTCTTCTTGTTGCTTATTAAGGATTTCATTTTGCTCTTTAAATTGTTCATGAATTTTTTCACGATTTTCTTCTGCTGATTTTTTACTTTTATTTATATTTATAAAACCAAATACGAATATTGCTATAAAAATAAGTGCAAATAAAATAAATGGTATTATCATCACTTTAGAAGCATTTTTTACAGTTCCCAAACCATTATTTAGCACTTCTTTCATATTATCATCTAACTTTATATTCACATTTAAATCTTCATTTAACTTGTATCTAGAACCACAATGATTACAAACTGCATATTCCTTGTTATCTTCTATATGTAGTTCTGCACCACATGATGAACATTTTAACTTTTTCATACATACCTCCAACTTAAATCTTCTATCTTTATTATAGCATATTTATAAAATCTTAAAAAAAATAAATTTTACATAATATTATTTAAATATTATTGTAATAAAAAAGGAATATTTCTATTCCTTTTATTAATCATACATTACTTGATTTGTTCTTGCTATTGAAAAAGCAACTAAGAATACTAAATCAAGATCTTTATCATCACAAGTAACATCAAAATACATATCAGTTGTAATAAGAGATTTTCCCTTTGGAGTAGAAGACGCAATTGTTGCAATTTCTTTACCTTCAAATGATACTACATAAGTCATACCTACTTTATCACTAGATGGTTTAGAATCAATTCTAACACCTTTATCATGTAAAAAGTCCCATATTTTTACACCATCATATTTGTAGTAAGATCTTTTAGACATAAAGCTAATCCAATCATTACCACCTTGTTCAACAGTTACTACTTTACCAACACTATGTTCTTCTACATTACCAGTTTTATAGTTCTTAAACTCATATGGAGCAGCACCAAATAACTTAAACTTAAGCATTCCTGCTTCATAAATAGTATTATTATTTTCGTCTTCTAAAAAATATCTTTCTTTAGCTGTACCAGTTTTTGGTTTTAATAAATACTTATTCATTCTTTGCCCACTCCTTTTCTTGTTCTTTCATTTTTTTATGTCTTTTAATTGCATTTGCTCCGCTTACAATTCCTCCAGCAAAAGCTGCAATTCCACCAACAATCATAACAATTGGTAAAACTAAACTTGTTGTCTGAGTTATCTCTTTTGGATTCTTTGGATTATAATAAATGGTCAATTTCTCCCCTTCTTTATAATTTCCAGATAATTCTCCAAGTTCTTCCTCATAATTTTTTCCATCCACCATATATTTAACAAATATTTTATATGTTGCTTGAACAGTGTCCCCATCAGCATCAATATGTTCTTCTTCAACTAATTCTGCTTTTGAAATAGTTGATTCAGTTTTAACATAATGTTGATTTTTCATATTGATTGAAAATACGACTATCCCGAATATAGTAAGAATCAAACCTAATGGAATTAAAAATCTTGCCACCTGAGACTCGCGGAAAAAAGTAAATAATTTATTCATAAATCCTCCTTCTTAAAATATTATAGCATAATAAAACGGATTTCTATACGTTTTATTCAAATTCTGTACTTACTTTTTCAAGTAATTCTCGAACATGCAAATGTTGTGGACAAACTCTTTCACACTTACCACATTTAATACAATCTGATGCCTTACCATTCTCTTTTGTATGTATTCTATAGTACATTCCAGAGTTCCAGTCATTAAACTGTTTCTTGGCATTATAACAAGCAAATAAATCAGGAATTGATATTTTCTTTGGACACCCTTCTACACAATATCTACAAGCTGTACAAGGAATTCCTCCAAGTGCTTTTAAAATCTCTTTAACTTGATCAATTGCTTCATATTCTTCAGAGTTTAAAGGAACAAATTCTTTCATGTAACTCACATTATCTTTTATTTGTTCAAAATCACTCATACCAGATAATACTTTATAAACATTCTTAAAACTTGCTGCAAACCTAACAGCATAACTAGCATATGAAAGATTCTTACCTTTATTGATACTATCAAATACTTTCTTTGCATTATCAGGTAATCTTACAAGTCCTCCACCTTTAATAGGTTCCATAACAAGAACTGGTTTATTATATTTTTCACACACTTCATAGCATTTTTTACTCTGAACTCCTGCACTTTCATAATCCATATAATTTAGTTGAATCTGAACAATCTCAATTTCAGGATGTTCACTTAAAATCATATCAAGAATATCAGCTGTATCATGAAAAGAAATACCTAAGTGTTTAATCTTACCCATTTCTTTTAATTTAGATCCAACTTTATAAGCATTACATTCCATAAAATGTTTATAATTATCGCGATTCTGTGAATGCATTAAATAATAATCGAAGTAATCAACACCACATATTTTTAATTGTTCTTCAAAGAAAGGAATAATATCTTCTTCTTTTTTGAAGTAATTTTCAGTTAATTTATCAGTTAAAACAAATGATTCTCTTGGATATCTTTTAGAAAGACAATCTCCAATTGCTTTTTCACTTAAACCATTAATATATCCATGAGCAGTGTCAAAGTAATTGAAACCATTTTCCATATAATAATCAATCATCTTGTTAAATTCATCATAGTCAACATTACCATCTTTCATTGGAAGACGCATGCAACCAAAACCTAGTTTTTTCTCCATAAATTCTCCTTTTTTATATTAATTATATTATAACATGTAAGTAGATATAAATTATGTTAATAAGTGAGAAAAAAATAATTTTTTTTGAAAACAAAATCTAGCAAATTTAAAATTTTACTAATTTGATTAGGTATTAACTATTAATTATAATTGACACTGGAACATTTAGAATCAAGTATCTACCTTTATTTCTTTCAAAAGAAGAAAGGAGGTTTGATTGTATGAAATTAAAAACTTTTGTTTTAAAGTTTTTAAACTTCATCGCTTTCATTTTATTACTAGTAACCTTGCTGGTTTTAGCTATAAAAAAATGACATTTAATTTAAGAATAAATTAAATGTCCAACCAAAAGGTAGATATCTAGATTTCTAGATGTTCTCCCACTTTTGTGGGCTACCTACAAGGTAATTATATCATAAATGCGAATAATAAGCAATATTACATACAAGCATCAATTAAATCAAGAATATTTTCAAAATCTTCATTGCTTGCTTTTTCAACAAATTTTAAATTTCTAGCCTCATAATCAATACTTCTTATATGTTCGCACAAAACTGAACCTTTTACTTTTTTAGAATCTAATAATAAATAATGTGTTGGGAATTCCTTTTCATTTGATGTTATTGGACATAATATTACCATTTTAGTATTTTTATTAAATACCTCATTAGAAATAACTATAGCTGGTCTAAAACCTTTCTGCTCATGCCCTTTTGTTGGATCAAAGTCAAGAAATACAATGTCGCCTTGTTCTGGAATATAATTCTTTACCATATTTCTTTTCCTTTCGGATTATCCCACTCAAAATCTTTAGCTAGATTTTCACCTTTATAATTTGCAAACTTTTCTTCTAATGATATTTTTTTCTTTGGTTTACTTATAATTATTTTATCATCTAAATAGTCTAAATTAACTTTATCATTTGTCTTTAAACCCAAACTTTTTAAAATACTCTTAGGAATTCTAATTCCATCAGAGTTTCCCCATCTTTGAAGTCTTGCTTCCATAGAATCATCTCCATTCATTATTAGTATATACAATGTTTATACGTTTGCCAAATTAAAAATGGATTATTCATCCATTTTTATTTACTATGCTTAGCTTCAACCATATCATAGATGATGCAAACATCATTTTTCATTCTAGCATTTGGTGCATCACAAGTAAGACCATCAGACATCTCTTTA
>CAMOPK010000029.1 GCA_946622285.1 uncultured Bacillota bacterium | reverse complement strand
AAATTACCAATTAAAACAAAATTTGTAAAAAAAGAAAGTGGTGAAAAATAATGAAAGCTAATGAAATTAGAAAATTATCCACTGAAGAAATTAATAAAAAGATTGCTGAATCTAAAGAAGAATTATTCAATTTAAGAATGAAACAAGCAACTGGTTCACTAGAAAATCCTGGTAGAATTAAAGAATTAAGACATACGGTTGCTAGACTTAAAACAATTCTTCGTGAAAGAGAAATTGAAGGGTAAGGAGGACGTCAAAAATGAATGAAAATGTTAAACGTGAATTAATTGGCGTTGTTGTAAGCGACAAAGCAGATAAAACTATCACTGTTAAAGTTGAAACTTACAAAAAAGACCCAATATATAAGAAAAGAATTAAATATTCTAAAAAATATGCAGCTCATGACGAAAATAACCAAGCTAAAGTTGGTGACAAAGTTCGTTTAGTAGCAACTAGACCATTATCTAAAACTAAAAGATATGAACTAGCTGAAGTAATAGAAAAGGCTATCATTCTTTAGTAGGAAGAGGAGGAAGAAAGTATGGTACAACAAGAAAGCCGTTTAAAAGTGGCAGATAACTGTGGAGCTCGTGAAGTATCAGTAATCAGAGTTCTTGGTGGAAGTAAAGTTAAAACTGGTAACATCGGCGATGTCGTTGTTGCAACAGTTAAAAAAGCAACTCCTAATGGTAATGTTAAAAAAGGTAAAGTTGTTAAAGCCGTAGTTGTTAGGAGTAAATTCGGAGTAAGAAGAGAAGATGGAAGCTATATCAAATTTGATGATAACGCTTGCGTAATTATTAAAGATGATAAGAGTCCTGTTGGAACTCGTGTTTTGGGTCCTGTTGCAAGAGAATTAAGAGATGCAGGATTTACAAAAATAGTAAGTTTAGCGAAAGAAGTTCTTTAGTCCGAAATTATTAAGGAGGAAAAGTTCATGAAATTAAAAACAGGTGATAAAGTAGTAGTTATTGCTGGAGCTAATAAAGGCAAAGAAGGCAAAATTACGAAAGTATTAGATAATAAAGTTGTTGTTGAAGGTGTTAATGTTTGTAAAAAGCATTTAAAACCAAAAAACAATAATGGAACTGGTGAAATTGTTGAAGTTGAAAGACCAATTCATATATCTAATGTTATGTTGGTAGATCCAAAAACAAAAAAACCAACAAAAGTCAAAGTAGACTTTGATAAAAATGGTAAGAAAATTAGAATTTCAAAAAAATCTAATGAAAAGATTGACTAGTTTGGAAGGAGGGCGCAATAATGAACCGCCTAGAAGAAAAATATAGAAACGAAGTTGTTCCAAGTTTAATGGAAAAACATAACTATAAAACAATCATGTTAGTTCCTAAAATTGAAAAAATCGTTGTTAATATGGGTGTTGGAGATGCTGTAGCTAATTCTAAAAACTTAGAAGCTGCTGTAGCAGATCTAGAAAAAATCACTGGATTAAAACCTGTAGAAACAAAAGCTAAGAAATCAATCGCTTCATTCAAAGTAAGAGAAGGACATAAGATTGGATGCAAAGTTACTCTAAGAGGAGAAAATATGTATACATTCTTAGATAAATTAATCTCTATTTCATTACCACGTGTAAGAGATTTTAGAGGATTATCACCAAAGAGCTTTGATGGTAGAGGAAACTATACAATTGGTATTAAAGAACAATTAATATTCCCTGAAATCAATTTTGATGAAGTTGAAAAAGTAAGAGGAATGGATATTGTAATAGTTACAACTGCTAAGACAAATGAAGAAGCATTTGACTTGTTAAAAGAACTTGGAATTCCTTTTAGGAAATAAGGGAGGAAACAATGGCAAAAAAATCAATGATTGTCAAAAATCAAAGAAAACCTAAATTTAAGGTTAGAGAATACACTCGTTGTAGTATTTGTGGAAGACCACATGCTGTTATGAGTAAGTTTGGTATTTGCCGTATTTGTTTTAGAGAATTAGCATATAAAGGTCAAATACCTGGTGTTAAAAAATCAAGTTGGTAAAATTTAAATAAACAAAAATTTGTAATACCTAAAATTTTAGAAGGAGGGATTTATAATGACAGATCCAATTGCAGATATGTTAACTAGAATTCGTAATGCAAACCAAATGCGTAGTAAAGAAGTTTCTATGCCAACATCTAAGATGAAAGTTGAAATAGCTAGAATTTTAAATGATGAAGGTTTCATTAGTGAATATACTGTAAAAGATAATACATTGACATTAACTTTAAAATATGGACAAAATAAAGAAAGAGTAATTACTGGATTAAAGAGAATTTCTAAACCAGGACTTAGAGTATATGCTGGTAATGATAAATTACCAAAAGTGCTTAATGGCTTAGGAATTGCAATAATCTCAACACCAAAGGGCGTTATGACTGATAAGTTAGCTCGTAAAAATAATGTTGGTGGCGAAGTAATTGCTTACATTTGGTAGGAGATAATATGAGTAGAATTGGTAAAAGAGTTTTAACTATTCCTGCTGGAGTAAGTGTTAGTGTCAATGATAATAAAGTAACTGTTAAAGGACCAAAGGGAGAACTTAACTTAGATGTTATTAAAACATTAAATGTTAAAGTTGAAGGTACTGAATTAACAGTAGAAAAATTAAAAGAAGATAAATTTACAAATCAAATGCACGGAACTACAAATGCTAATATTCATAATATGATTGTTGGTGTTAGTGAAGGATTTAAAAAAGGTCTTGAAATTATTGGTGTTGGATACCGTTTTGCAGTTAGTGGTAATACATTAACTATTCAAGCTGGTTATTCTCATCCAGTAAAATTAGATATACCTACTGGAATATCTGTTAATGCTATTAGTGCAACAGAAATCGAAGTATCTGGAGCTGATAAAATTGTAGTTGGTGAATTTGCAGCTAATATCCGTAAAGTAAGACAACCTGAACCTTATAAAGGAAAAGGAATCCGTTATAAAGGTGAACACGTTCGTCATAAAGAAGGAAAGAAAGCATCTAAATAATAGAGGAGTGAGATTCTTATGATAAAGAAAGTTTCAAGAAATGAAATGCGTGTCGAAAGACATAATCGTATCAGAAAAGATTTATCAGGTACTGCTGAAAGACCTAGATTAAATGTTTTTAGATCAAACGCAAACATTACAGCTCAAATCATCGATGATGAAAAAGGAGTAACTCTAGTAAGCGCTTCTACATTAGAAAAAGATTTAAAGATTAAAAATGGTGGAAACGTTGAAGCAGCTAAACTTATCGGTGCTGAAATAGCAAAAAGAGCTAAGAAAGCTAAAATAACAAAAGTAGTATTCGACAGAGGCGGATACTTATATCATGGACGTGTTGCAGCATTAGCTGAGGCCGCTCGTGAAAATGGATTAGAATTCTAATAAGGAGGAAAACTTATGAACGAAGAAATCAAAAAGCCACAAGAAGAAGCAACTAAAGTTGAAAAAACTGAAAAAGCTGAAAGACCTGCTAGAAAATTTGATAATAAGAAGAATAACAATCGTCGTCCAAGAAAAACTTTTGATAAACCAAAAAGTGATTTAGAAGACAAGGTTATTGCTATTAATCGTGTTACTAAGGTTGTTAAAGGTGGCCGTCAATTTCGTTTTGCCGCTACAGTTGTAGTAGGTAATAGAAAAGGTAAAGTTGGCATTGGCCTTGGTAAAGCAAAAGAAATGCCAGATGCAGTTAAAAAAGCTACACAAGCAGCTACTAAAAATTTAATAAATGTTGAATTAATTGATAATCGTACAATTTCTCATGAAATTATCGTTAAGGAAGGTGCCGTAAGAGTAATGTTAAAACCTGCTACTGAAGGTACTGGAGTTAAAGCTGGAGGACCAGTTAGAGATGTACTTGAACTTGCTGGAGTTAAGGATGTATTATCTAAGAGTTTAGGATCTAGTACAAAAGTTAATATGGCTAGAGCTACACTTAATGCATTAAAACTTCAAAAGTCACCAGCACATGTTGCTAGTCTTAGAGGTAAAACTGTAGAGGAGATTTTAGGCTAATGAAATTACATGAACTTAATAATTTAGAAGCTACTAATCGTAAACGTATTGGTCGTGGACCTGGTTCTGGTAATGGTAAGACAGCTGGAAAAGGTCATAAGGGACAAAACGCACGTAGTGGCGGTGGAGTTAGACCTGGATTTGAAGGTGGACAATTACCACTATATAGAAGATTATCAAAAAGAGGATTCAACAATTACAATTTTAGAACTGTTTATGCAACAGTAAATGTATCTGATTTAGAAAGATTTGATGAAGGTACAGAAGTTACAGTAGAATTATTAAAGAATGCTGGACTTGTTAATAAAGAGTTAGATGGGGTTAAAGTACTAGGTAATGGTGAATTAACTAAGAAATTAACTGTTAAAGCTAACAAATTCTCAGAAACTGCAAAACAAAAAATAGAAAATGTTGGTGGAACTACTGAGGTGATTTAATATGTTTAAAACAATTAAGTTACTATTCAATAAAAAAAATAAAGATATAAGAAAAAGAGTATTATTTACACTTGCATGTTTATTTGTATTTATAATTGGAAAAACAATTCCTGTTCCTGGAACACAAGGGGCATTATCTGACCTTGATTTATGGGAACTATATGATGCTATATCAGGTGGAGCACTTGCGAATTTCTCAATCTTTTCGCTAGGTGTTATGCCTTATATCTCTGCATCAATTATTACTGGAATACTTCAAATGGATATTATTCCATATTTTACAGAACTTAAAGAACAAGGTGCAACAGGACGTCAAAAGATTAATCAAATTAATCGTTATTTAGGACTTGCAATTGCATTCCTTCAAGGATTTGCAATGGCATTCGCCTTTGTTAATAATGGAAGTACACTTGCATATTTAAAAATAGCTATTATGCTTACAGCTGGTACAGCATTCTTACTATGGATGGGTGACCAGATGACACAAAAAGGTATTGGTAATGGTGTATCATTATTAATTATGGCCGGTATTATTTCAAGTATTCCAAATATGTTTATCGAAACATTCCAATCATTTGTTGTTAATACTGATGCTAGTTTATTCTTAGGAATAG
>CAMOPK010000028.1 GCA_946622285.1 uncultured Bacillota bacterium | reverse complement strand
AATTTTACCTGATATGACAAAAACAATATCAAGAGAAACATCATATGAAGTTAAACATAATGGTGAATATAAATTTACTATTTATGATGTATATGGTAATAAATACGGCAAATCTATAACAATAGATTCTATTGATAGTACACCACCAACAGGAAGTTGCAAGGCAGTTGTTCAAAATTCAACGACAAATGTGAGTGTTACTGCAAGTGATAATAAAGGTGTAGCAGGATATAATTATATTATTGATGGTAAAGAATCTGGTTATACTACAGCTAGTACTTATGAACATAGTGGTGATGCTAATTCAGTCAGAGTAAAACTAAAAGATATTTCTGATAACGAAGCAACTATTACTTGTGAAGTTGAAAAGAAAGTTAACCCACCAATTATATCAGGTAAATGTGGGGCAACTAATGTTTATATAACAATTAATACATGTTATGGCAATAAACTAATTAGAAAAGATGTACCACTTGAAGAATATTTAATGGGTGTTTTATATGGTGAAGAAGCGCCTGGTATGAATGATCCAGAAGCTTATATTAAGGCATTTATTATATTTGCTCGTAGTTATACTTTAAAAAGAACTAATTATTGGAGCGGAAATATGAAAGCAATTAAGAGTTGCTCTAGTGATCAGAACTGGTGTGATGTAGATATGGGTTGCTATCGTGATCAAACTCAAGAAATGTTCGATTTATGTATTGATTATGCTGTAAGTTACCCAAGACATGATTATACAGCAGATACGTGTGCTAATCGTGTAACAACATTCCCTGGAACAGCAAATGTTTCAAATAAGACATTCTATGTAAGTAATCCAGGATGGTGGGGAGCTAAATCAGTAACATCTAATCATGTAAGATCATTATGGCATGGACCTGTTTCTGCTGAGAAAAAGGCTTTCTACCAAAGAATGATTGAAGAAACTGCTGGTCTTATAATATATGATGCATCTGGAAAACCTGCATCAGTTGGATATTACATGTGTAATGATACATCAAAAGATAGTATTATGTGTCCAAATACAGCAGAAAAATTAGCTAATCAAGGTTATACAATGGATCAACTTATCGAAGCTTATACAAAAAGTTATCCAGGTAGAACAGTTGGTTGTTTTAACAAATAAAAATTAGATAAAATTATCTAATTTTTTTCTTGAACTTTGCTATTATTTATGTTATATTATTACGCATTCGGGTGATTTCATGCGTAATATATATAAAATAATGATAGTGATATTAACAATTCTTAATATCGGAGTTTTAGTTAAAAATGTACCAGTAAAAAAAGAAATTGTTAATGATGTAAAAGTTAATATAAAAACTTGTTTCGGTGATAGAGTTATAAGAGAAGATGTACCTTTAGAAGACTATTTAGTAGGAGTTTTATATGGAGAAGAAAATCCTACAGTAAGTACTAGCAAAGAATATTTAAAAGCATTTGTTATATTTGCACGTACTTATAGTCTAAAAAGAGGTGGATTTAAAAATCTAGGAACCAATTTATCAATTAAGAGCTGCTCTAGTGATCAAAATTGGTGTGATTATGAAAGTGGTTGTTATCGTAATCAAACTGAAGAAATGTTTAACGAATGTATTAATTTTTCATTGAGCAAAAAGACTAAAAAGCCGTATTATTCGGCTCTTACATGTGCAAATAGGGTAACTACATTCCCAGGCAATAAAAGTGTTTCAAATAAGACATTTACTGTTAATAATTCTAAATGGCCAAGTGGATATAAAAAAGTTGCTAAATCAAGTACAATAACTTCTATATGGAAGAAAAAACCAACTGATGAATATTTGGCATTCTTAAAAAGTGTTGTTAAAGAAACTGAAGGATTAGTATTAAAAGATGAAAACAATAATATAATTACAATTGGCTATATGGTTTGTAATTCTAATTCATCTAGTAATATTATGTGCATGAATAAGGCAAAATCACTTGGTAATAAAGGATATACGTATTTAGAAATAATCAAAGCTTATACAAAAAAGTATAAAAATATTAAAATAGAAGACTATAGAAAAAACATTTGATAATTCAAATGTTTTTCTTTATAAAATCAAGTAGTTTTTTATAATAGTTTTCTTTATCTACCATATAACTCATTCCATGATCAGCATCTTTAGTTAGCAATATATCTTTTTTGCTTGCAATATTTTTATATATTTTTTCACTCATTTCATATGGAACAAAGCTATCGCTTGTTCCATGAAATAGTAAGATTGGAACTTTGCTTTTTTTAACCTCATCTAAAGCATTAACTTTATGGGGATTAAAGTTACCATATAATCTTGCACTAAGATATACAAATGGATAAAAAATACTGGCAGGTAATTTCATATCTTTAATTACTTTCTTAATAATATCTTTTGGTGAAGAAAAAGCAGAATCAGCAACAATTACTTTGACATTATTTGGTAATTTTAAGCCACTCATCATAAGAACAGTAGCAGCTCCCATAGAAACACCATACAAGTATATTTCAGTTTTTTTACCAAATCTTTTTAAAACGTATTCAATCCATTTTAAACCATCAATTCGTTCGTTTATTCCAAACGTAATGACTTTTCCTTCGCTTTTTCCATGGGCTCTTTCATCAATTAAAATCATATTATGTTTTGTTCTTTTAATTGTTTCAGCACCACCGCAGAAGTCTCTTATAGCGTCTCCCTTATATCCATGAAAGCAAATATCAATTTTATTTAAATTACTATTATGATAGTATCTACCATGCAGTTTTAAGTGGTCAAAAGACTCAATATAAATATCTTCATATTTTAAACTTGATAACCTTTTAGATGCATTAATAATATCATCTTGATATTTTTTATAGCATTCACTATCAGGAAAAGGTAGAATTTTATCCGTTCTTGCAAAAGCCATTCTAAAACAAATGTAAGATATAATTAAAGTGATTAAAATAATAATACCTAAAATAAGTAATACTGATTTCATAATACACCTCATAGTAATTATATCGATTTTAACTAATTTTTGTAAACATAAATTTATTTTTTTATTTAAATCTCCTTTATAATTATTCTTAAGTTAGATATAATATAAAGTGAAGGTGTTAAATATGGATCTTGAATTTAATAGTTTAAAAGAACTTTATGAACATATTAAACCTGGCTTAGAAGCTAAGGTTTCCGAAATGCATAGAGTTGGTTATTCATATATAAAAGAAGAAGATGTTTGGAACTATTTGAAAGAAATTAAATGGAAAAAAGCAAGCGATCTTTCTATTCATGAAATGATTAATGATATTTTAAATACAGATAATGTTCTAATAGATTCTTATATTAAAAATAAAATGAGAGATATTGAGCGCATTCCTATATTGGAGGAGGTGCAAAATGACTAAAATAAGAGATATTCAAACTTATGATGAACTATATGACCAAGTAAAAACATATATTCCAGAAGAAGAACTTAAAAACATTTCACGTGCCTATGCTTTCGCGTATGAACATCATTTTGGTGTTAAAAGAAAAAGCGGGGAAGACTATATAGTTCACCCTTTAAACGTGGCATATATTTTAACTTCAATAAGTGCTGATAGTGCAACAATAGAAGCAGCACTTCTTCATGATGTAATTGAAGATTGTGGGGTAACTGAAGAAGAAATTGAAGAGAAATTTGGTCACGAAGTAATGCTTCTTGTAAGAGGAGTTACTAAAATTAATCGTTTAACATTCAAAAGTGATTCTGAAGCAACTATTGTAAACCATCGAAAAATAATTGTAGGTCTTTCAGAAGATGTTCGTGTAATCATTATTAAACTTGCTGATAGACTTCATAATATGCGTACTTTATGGGCAATTCCAGAAGACCGTGCAAAAGCTAAGGCTAAAGAAACTTTAGATATTTTGACACCGATAGCTCATCGCTTGGGTATGAGTGAAATTAAAAGTGAGTTAGAAGATTTATCTCTTCGTTACTATAAACCAAATGTTTATTTTGATATTGTTGAAAAATTAAATAAAACTAAAGTTGAAAGAGAATCTTTAGTCAAAGAAATGATGCATGAAGTATCAGCAATTCTAAATGAGCATAATATAAAGCATGAAATTAAAGGTCGTGCTAAGTCAGTTTATAGTATTTATAACAAATTGAATAAAGGTAAGAAATTTAATGAAATATATGACTTATTAGCACTTCGCGTTTTTGTTGATACAAAGGATGATTGCTATCAAGCACTTGGTTTAATTCATTCAAAATATAAACCGATGCCTAAAAGATTTAAAGATTATATCGCGATGCCGAAAGCAAATATGTATCAAAGTTTACATACAACTGTTTTTGGTATAAATGGAAATCCATTTGAAATTCAAATTCGTACATATGAAATGGACTTAGTAGCTGAAAAAGGTATTGCTTCCCACTGGTCTTATAAAGAGGGTGGAAAAGTAATGCAAAATGCAATGGAGCAAAAACTTCAATTCTTTAGATCAATCATGGAATTAACTGAGGAAGAAAATAAATCTAGTGAATTCATGAATGCTGTTATGAATGATGTTTTAAAGGATTCAATTTATGTTTATACACCAAAAGGTGATGTAATTGAACTTCCTTTAGGTGCAACTCCAATTGATTTTGCATATCGTGTTCATAGTAAAATAGGTGATACAATGGTTGGAGCTATTGTAAATGATCAAATTGTACCACTTGACTATAAATTAAAAGAAAATGACATTGTTAAAATAAATACAAATAAGAATTCAAAAGGTCCGTCTAAAGAATGGATTAAGATGGCATTTACAACTCATGCTAAAAACAAAATTAAGAGCTTCTATAGTAAAATTGATAAGAATGAAAACCTTAAAAATGGTGAAGAAGCATTAGCTCGTGAATTTAGAAGGAAAAAATTAAGTTTAAGCACTTTCTTAGAAAGTGAAGATTTAGAAAAA
Source organism: uncultured Bacillota bacterium (assembly GCA_946622285.1). Lineage (GTDB taxonomy): Bacteria > Bacillota_I > Bacilli_A > RF39 > UBA660 > RUG11241. The sequence goes on along the minus strand of CAMOPK010000028.1, from coordinate 1,268 downwards.
GTTTTAAATGAATATAGTACTAATACTTTAGATGATTTATATATTGCAATAGGTGCTGGTCAGATAACTCCAACTCAGATCATTAATTTTTTAACTGTTGATAAACCAACTAAAGAAGAAATAGTTTTAAGTAGAAATGTAAAAAATGCTAAACCAACAGTTATTAAAAATGACATCATGGTTGAAGGAATTGATGAAATAAAAGTTAATATTGCAGGTTGCTGTAAGCCGATTCCTGGTGATGAAATAATTGGTTATATTTCAAAAGGATATGGCATTAATATTCATCGTATGCATTGCCCAAATGTTAGTGATCTAGAAGAAAGAATTATTCCTGCTACATGGCAAGAAAATATTGATCGCAGATATGAAACTGGCATTTTGGTTCGTGCTTTAAGAGAAAAGAATATTCTAGTTGATATTGTTTCTAAAACTGTTGGAAGCAATATAGTGATTCAAAATATTAATACGATGGAATCAAATGAAGAATATTTATATGATGTTACAGTTTTAACTCATAATTTAGATGAACTTAAAAAATTTATGAATGAAATTAGAAAAATACCAAATGTTTTTGATGTAGAAAGAAATATAAAATGAGAGTAGTAATACAAAGAAGCAAAGCTTCATCAGTAATGGTTGATAAAAAAGTAGTTGGTTCCATTAAAAGTGGATTAGTTTTACTTGTTGCATTTACTGAAGGGGATACTATTAAAGAAATAGATTATATGATAAATAAAATTATCAATATGCGAATATTTGATGGTACTCCAGAACAATCTCTTTTAGAAACTGGCGGAGAAATACTTGCCATTTCCCAATTTACTTTATATGCAGATGCAACTAAAGGAAGAAGACCAAGTTACTTTAAAGCCTTAAAAAGTGAAGAAGCTGATAAACTATATAATTTATTTGTCCAAAGATTGAAAGAAACTAATATTAAAGTTGAAACTGGAATATTTGGAGCTGATATGGAAGTCAATATTGTTAATGATGGACCATGTACAATAATTTTAGATAGCAATTAATTGCTATCTTTTTTCTTTTATGTTAGAAATTGATCTTCGCCATCTTAATGGTCAATCTTACACTTTTACTAGACATGATGGATATATAATTGGTGCTAGAAGACGTTAGCTAAAACAGTCGCTTTTTAAGGCTGTTTTTTCTTTATTTTTCTTGACTAAAGCCTTAAAAAATATTAAAATATAGATAGTATTGCTTGAAGGAGTAATTTATATTATTTTTTAGAGAGAATGAGGTTGCTG
>CAMOPK010000027.1 GCA_946622285.1 uncultured Bacillota bacterium | reverse complement strand
ATTATACTATACAAGAAATAGTTATAAAGTAACTTATAAGTATGATAAAGAGTATGTAGGAGCAAGTGCTTTACCAAGTGAACAAACAGTTAAGTATGAAGATACAATTAATGTTGCAGCAGATGCTACATTAGCAGGATACACATTCCAAGGATGGAAGACAGTACCAACAACAATGCCAGCACACGATGTAGAATTAGTTGGATCATTTAAAGCAAATACAGATACTAAATATACAGTAGAACATTACAAAGAAAATTTAGATGGAACATATGCAGAACCAGAAGTTGAAAATAAAGAAGGAACAACAGATGCAACAATAAATGGAGCAGATGTTAAGAAAACATATGAAGGATTCACATATGATGCATCAGTAGAAGGTAGTGTAACAAGTGGTGTAGTAGCTGCTGATGGAAGTTTAGTATTGAAATTATACTATACAAGAAATAGTTATAAAGTAACTTATAAGTATGATAAAGAGTATACAAATGCACCAACATTACCAGCAGATGCAACATACAAGTTTGGTCAAACAGTTTCAGTTGCAGCAAATGTAAATATGACAAATTATACATTTAATGGTTGGAAGAAAGATGGCGAAGTAGTAACATCATTTGAAATGCCAGCAAAAGATGTAACATTAGTTGGATCATTTACCGCTCTTCAAATTGGTATTAGAGTTCAAGAAATACCAAATATGCAATGGGTATTCCAAAAAGGAAAATCATACAATTTAGGCAATTATATTACTGTTTATGAAGTTTATGCTGATGGAACTGAAAAAGTTACAACAACATATACTGATGACTTTTCGACCGACACAGTTGTAGAAAATAAAACATTGACAATTACTGAAAATGGATTTACAGATACTTCAATTAAGTATAAGGTCCAAAATGAAGAAGCTGCGCAAACAAAGTTTGAAGTAATTTTGAAATCAGGCAAGAAGTTTAGAAGAACAACTAATTATTCTTGTACACGTAACTGTAATACTACAGGAAATACAACTGAAGTTGAATTAGATAAAAAAGTATTTGAAGTAATTGAACATTATGATCAAAACATTCAAGTAATTAGTGTTATAGCTAAATATGCAAGTGGTAATGTGGAACTTAATAATATATATGCAGGAACAAGACAACCATTTGGCAGAAATAATGAATATGGTATTGTTAGATGGTCAAGATATAGTTATCCATCAACTTATGATCCAGTATATATTTATGGTATAGGAACATTAGATAATTTAACATCAGATGTTTCTAGTGATGAAAATAAAGCTTTAACAGTTGAAGTTACTTATGCAAGAACAAATTATGGAACATATAAAGTAACATTCAAAAATGTTGGAGTTGATGATTTTGAAGCAATCGACGAAGAGAAGATTAGCAATAATTGGTAATTGATGTTATAATTAAAAGGGTGTTATAATATGGCATACATAAAATATAAGGAAATAACAAAATACTTTTATTTTTCTCATGTTCTTGATAAAAAGAAATTACCTAAATATGTAAAAGATTATGTATTTGATGATGAGAAAATCCTAACTGCATATAAAACAAGAACAGACCATGGTATATTTACAACTAAAAAAATAGTTTTATTTGATAATTACAGTTTGTTTGGAGTAAAAAAACAAATATATGCAATCCCATATAGTGAAATATCTACATGTTCAGTAATATTTCATCCAAGAAGTGCTGAATTAAGCTTGTTCTTGGAATGTGGATATCCAGTAAGACTTAAATTCATCAAAATGGGTGATGAAGACAAATTAAGACTTCGAATTTTATATTCAACTATACTTCAAATTATTTCTGGCCAAGAAATAGATGCAAAAGAAGAGAATATATTAATTGAAGACAAAATATCATTTGAAAGTGGTGAACAAAAAAATGGCTGAAAAAGAAGCAAAAGAAACTGAAACTAAAGAATCAGTTAAAGAAATATTTGACGAAAAAGAGAATAAAAAGGAAGAATTCTTTAATGAAAAGAAAGATAAGAAATCTTTATTTAATAGAATTATGAATGTAATTTTATGGATTGTCTTATTCGCTTGGATGGGAGTTTGCTTAGTTGATTTCTTCAACGTTAAAGCAGAAAGAAAGCCAGTATTTTGTTTAAAGAAAGAAACAACTACATATAGTGATGGTAAGGTTTATACTTGTACCGGATTAGGATATAAGATATTTAATTATCGTAGAACTAGTTTCAGCGGAGATGAATATGGTCCATTCTGGTCTACAGATAGAACTGCTGAAACAAAATAATGAAAAAAATGAGCAAAAGCAATAGTTTTTGCTTTTTTTTATATCATTTTTTCAATATTTGTAGTACAATATCAGTGAAAAAGGAGGTATTGGATGAAAGATAAATTTGATGGTGAAAATCCAGAAGAAAAAATTGCTCATGACATTCAAGTTGTTAAGAGTAGTCTTAGTGAAGTAAGAAATCCAGAAGCAAGAGAATCACTTGAAAATTTACTTGCATGGGCTAAGCATATATTAGAAATTATTAATCTTGATCCACTTACGGGACTATATAATCGTCGAATACTTCCTCGTATCAGAAATTTTGATGCGGCTGTTATGATTGATATGGATGATTTTAAATCAGTCAATGATAGATTTGGTCATCAAGTTGGAGATATAGTTATTCAAAAAATGGCTAAAATAATTATGAACAATACGCGTGCAACAGATTATCCTTGTCACATTGGTGGCGATGAATTTTTAGTTGTGTTTACAAATTGTGATTTAGAAGTAGTAAAGGCGCGTGTTACAAGAATATTAGAACAATTATCATCAACTATTGTATTACCTGATTTTGTGACAACAACAAGTGCTGGAATTGCAGCAAATGATGGCACTCGTTCACTTGAAGAGGTAATAAAATTAGCTGATGATGCGTTGTATGCGTCAAAAGCAAAGGGGAAGAATTGTATTACAGTTCATCAGGATAAAATAATTAGACCAAATGGAACTGTTTAGAAAGGCTTTATGGATAAAGAACAAGAAACAAGAAAACAAATGGTAGCTGGTGTGCTTCCTCTAGCAAATAGTATAGGCGAATTTTTAACTCAAATAGAATCTATGAATCGTGACTTGAATCAAATAAATATGCTTTTGACAGGTCATGGTTTTTCAATACCTAAATTAGGTAATATTGCAATTACTTATAACAATAAAATGGTTGATATATTTCAGCTTTATAGATCCAAAGAAGTATTATTATCTGAATCATGTCTTAAATTTATTGTTGTAAATTATCTTGTTGGCATAGTAGGTGAAGCAACTGACTGCATTGATGAATATATGCGTGTAGCAGATAAAATTACTAAATTATTGACTAAGATAAGGCAAAAATTTGTTTTACTTAGAAAACATGAATTTTTCAAAAACAAAGAACTCTTGCTTTCATTGTCAAATGAAATTGTAAAACTACTAGAAAAATACGCTAGATTAGACAACTTAGTATTTAATTTTGATTTAGAAAAAGATATTTTAACAGTACAAGAAAGTCAAAGAGGTATAATTGCTGAAATTGAACATGAAATGAACCCTTTTCCAGATGAAAAAGATGTGTTTGTTAGAAGTTGCAATGATGAATTAAGTGACTTAGGTATAAAACAAAGAATGTTATGTTCTGCTGATCAACCAAAAAGAGAAAAAATACCATATAATCAATTACTTGATATTATATATAAAGCAATGGGTAACACTGAAGAAAGATACGAAAAATACCCATTGGTAGCATGGACTGTTTTAAATAGATTAAGTGATAATTTTGAAATGCTTAAAAAAGCTAATGCCGAAAATGATGAATCACTTTATGAAAGAGTAAGTGATCAAGTAACAAGTTTTAATTATTTGGACTTAACTCCATGGATTGTTGATATAGTAGGGGAAACACTAGCATTTTATGGAGCAACAAATGAAGAATATGAGACATTAAAAAAAGAATTAGTAAGTCTTGGATTTGGTGATAAAATTCCAGAAATTGAAAGAAACTTGGCTACTGATAAATATGCAGGATATTTAGAAATTGAAGCTAAACTATTTAAAACATCATCAACCAAACAATTTGTTCTTCCAGAGTTGAAACAAGTAGAAAAAAAAGACCAACAAAGTTGATCTTTTTTATTTTGATAAAGCATCTCCACGATTAATCATATCACGCGTAATACCGTTTAATAGAAGCCCAACATTATCACCTGTTTGAGCATAATCAAGAGTTTTTCTAAACATTTCAATGCCATCTACTCTTGTAGGAGTGATACCATTTATTCTAATTTCATCTCCAATTCGAACATCACCAGAGATTATTTTTCCAGTTACAACAGTTCCTCTACCAGCAATAGTAAACACATCTTCAACAATCATGAAAGCATTGCCAGAATATTGTGTATTAGTATTTCTAACAGGTTCGTTGGCATTTTGAATAGCTTCATTTGAACCTTCAGTTTTTACACCTAAATTAAATAATTTGCTTATTATTCCCATATTTACCTCCAATACAATTATACCATTTTTCTAGTTTTTTGTTATATAATACCTAAATAAATGTTATAATACTATTTGGAGGTATATTTATGAAAACAACAAGAAATATTATATTAGGTTTAATTCTAGTTACAATCGGCGTATGTTTAGCAGGTGATGCATTAGATTTATTTCATTTTAATTTATTTTTTAAAGGATGGTGGACATTATTTCTTATAGTTCCTGCCATAATTGGACTTTGTTCAGATAAAGATAAAAAAGGAGATTTAATAGTTTTAATAATTGGTATTTTACTATTATTAGCTTGTCGTAATATTATCAATTTTGAAATAGTCTGGAAACTATTATTACCAGCAATCATTATTGTATTTGGGTTATCATTAATATTTAAAAATTCGATTGATAAAGAAGTTAATAAGAATATTGATAAATTAAATAAAAAGTTAGATCAAAATAATGGTTATACAGCTACATTCTCTGGTCAAGATATTAAAATTGACGAAGAATTTAAAGGAACAACATTGAATGCTATATTTGGTGGAATCAAATTAGATTTAAGAAAAGCAACTATTAAAGAAGATGTTGTTATTAATGCAACTTCAGTATTTGGTGGAATTGATATATTTGCACCAGATGATGTAAAGGTAAAAATTAAATCAAATTCTATATTTGGTGGAGTATCAAATAAAAAAGATACTGATGTAACTGATAAATCAAAGACTATTTATATTAATGCAACATGTATTTTTGGAGGGGTTGAAGTTAAATGACAACTGCTCAAAGAGTAATTAAGTATTTAGCAATTGCCTTTGCATTTTTCTTAATAATTGGAATTATAACTACTATTATTGCAATAGGTAGTGGAATAACAAGTTTATTTGAAAATGATGAGCCTGTTAAAACTGAAACTCATGAATTAAAAGATGATTCAAAAGTTTTAAACATTAAGTTAGGTGCTAGTAGTTTAACCATTAAAAAAGGTGAAAAACTAAAAGTTGAAACTAACAATAAAAATGTGAAAGTAAAAGAAGAAAATAATAAGGTCACAATTGAAGAAACCAGTACAAGATGGAGTTTTAATAAAAAAACTTATCAAGTTGTATTATATTTGCCTGAAGATTCAATATTTGATGATGTTAGTATCGAAACAGGTGCTGGAAAATTAAGTGTTTCTAAGATTGAATCTGAGAACTTAGTATTAAAGCTTGGAGCAGGAAAAACTGTTATTGATAATGTAATTAGCAATAATACTAAGATTGAAACAGGAGCAGGTGAATTAGTTATAAAAAATGGCAAGTTAAACAATGCCAAAATTGAAGTTGGTGTTGGTAAATTAGATGTTAAAGCTGAATTTACAGGAGATGCTAAAATTGAAACAGGTGTAGGATCAAATAGTATCAAATTATTACCAACTGAAAATAACTATAAAATTGAATTTAAAAAGGGCCTTGGAAGTATCAAATATAATGGTAAAGAAGTATCTGATGGCTCTATAATTGGAGAAGGATCTAATTTAATTAAAATTGAGGGCGGAATAGGTTCAATTAATGTGAAAGAAGAAAACTAGCAAAAGCTAGTTTTTTCTTCACAAATATGGACAAATCTCGGTTGTTGCAGATACATTATTATGATATATTAGATAATGATATAATTAAGGACTTCTGGCCGATAGGCGCAGTAGCATTAGCATTCTTATTATTGATAATTATTAACCAAATTAAAAAACACTAGTTTAACTAGTGTTTTTTTCTTAACTATTTTTAAATCTCGTAACTATAAATGCAATTACAGGATATATTTCCAAACGTCCAATAATCATTCCTAGTGACATTGCAATTTTACTTAAACTACTGAATATACCAAAATCTGGTATTTCAAAATATAATCCAACATTCGCAAATGTTGTGAAAACAGCATTTATTGTAATTTCTAGTGATTGATTATCAAGACCGACAATTACGAGCAATACAAGAAGAATTGCAAAATATAGAAACATAAAACTTTTTGTATTAGTTAAAACTTCTTCATCAACTTTCTTGCTTTCAAAAGTAATTGCTCTAACACTACTTGGATGAATTACTTTTTGAATATCTCTTTTAATTGATTTAAATATTAATACTAATCTAGCAACTTTAAAACCACCACAGGTACTTCCCGCACAAGCAGAAACAATCATTATAAATAAAATCCATACTCGGCAAACAGTAGGATATATATTAACGTCTCCTATACTAAAACCAGTACTAGTAATAAATGAACTTGTATTGAAGAATGCATTTAAAATAGCATCGCCTAAACCAAAATGATTCAATGAGCTTACAACGAGCAATATAACTGTAAATAAATATAAACCAATATATACTTTTAATTCTTCACTCTTAAATACAGTTTTGAAGTCTTTTATTAATATTAAAAAATAAATATTAAAATTAACTCCAAATAGGAACATAAATATAGTTATAATCCATTTGGAAGCTAAAGTATAAGTGGCAGCACTTGTTGCAAGAGGACTAAATCCACCAGTACCTGCTGTACCCATAGATATTAATAAACTATCAAATGCAGGGGTTTTAGCAATAATTAATGCTATAAATTCAATAAAAGTTAAAGCAAAATATATTCCATATAAATAATAAAGTGTTTTCTTTAAACTAGGAACTAATTTTGAAACTGATGGTCCAGGCATTTCGGCTTTAAGCAAATGCATTGATTTATCATTTTTTGCTAAAGGAATGACAGCCATTACAAAAGCAATAACCCCCATACCACCAATAAAATGCATAAAATCTCTCCAGAAAAGAATTGTTTTTAATAGAAGTTCTGGTTCTTTAAAAATTGTTGCACCAGTTGTTGTAAATCCTGATGCTGCTTCAAAAAAAGCATCAACATAATTTACACCAGTTTCAATCATGATTGGAAATGCACCAATAAGGCTGATTAGAAGCCAAGATAGGGTAACAATTATAAATCCATCTCTTGCATATAGAGATTTTTTTTCAGTTTTTATGTAACTTAATGCTAAACCTATTAAAAATGTGATAACTGCAATAATCAAGAACGAATAAATTTTTTCTTTATAAATTAAAGAAGTTATTAGAGGTATTAGAAGTAATAATGAATATGCTTGTAATACTTTTCCTATATATTTCAATATTAATCTATTCATAAATTACTCCAAAATATCATTTATATCTTTAATATCTTGATTTTCAGAAGCAGCTAAAACAATTGTGTCTTTTTCTTTAATAATATCTTCTCCAGTAGGGAATATGATATTTTTGTGACGATATATTGCAACAACTAAAATGTTATCTTTGATTTTTAAATCTTTAAGTTTAATATTTAAACCCTTAAATTCTTTTCGAATATTGAATTCAACCATTTCAAAATGTTCTTTATCAAATACATATATTGATTCACAGCTACTTTTACTACCATTTTGAATAGCTCTTACATATCTAACAATTTGATTGCTTGCAATTCTATGTGGAGTAATAACTGTATCAATGTCAGCCATTTCTGATATGCCATCTAATTTAATATGATTTATTTTAGTAATGACATTAGGAATCTTAATACTTTTTGCAAACATTGAATGAACAATATTTTCTTCATCAATACTATTTAATGAAATAAAAGCATCATATTCTTCAATGTGCTCTTCAAATAGTAAATCTTGATTAGATATATCGCCATTAATGATTAATGCTTTAGGTATACTTTCATTTAACAAGTTGCATCTTTCTTTATTTATTTCAAAAATTGTTACATACATTCCCATATCAATTAACATTTTTGCTAAATAAATAGCTATTGGGGAACCACCATTAATAGCAATTTTTTTATTTTCTTTGCCAACCAAATTAGCAAATATTAAAAATTCTAAAAGATTTTCTCTAGTACCTGTAACATAAAGTTTATCTCCAACTTCTATTACATCTTTTCCCCTAGGTATAATAGTTGAGTTTCCTCTTTTTAAAGCGCATACAGTAATACGTTTTTTTAGTTTTTTTGCAAATTGATGAAGTGTAACTCCTTTTAAACTACTATCTTCTTTAATTTTAATTGCAATCATATAAATTCTTCCTTTGAAGAAAGTAATTGTATCTAAGGCATTAGGAATACTTAATATTCTTGCAATATGGGCAGCTGCCATATATTCGGGGTTTATAGCCATTGATAAGCCAAGATCTTCTTTAAATAGATCAAGCGATGCAGAATATTCAGGTGTTCTAATACGAGCAATAGTTTTTTTAACACCTAACTTTTTACCAATCAAAGAACACATAATATTCTTTTCGTCTTTATCCATAACACTTATTAATAAATCAGAATCAGCAATACCTGCTTCAATTAAAGTATTAGCATCTAAAGCATTACCATTTATGAAATAAATTTCTTCATTATTTATTACATTATTATTGCTAATTGGTTTAGTATCAACCACTATTACATCATTACCATCTAATGATAATTCTTTTGCTAAGTGTTCTCCTAATTTGCCAATACCAGCAATTATTATTTTCATTTAAATCACCTTAATATATTATAATAAATAAAGGCTGAAAAGTAAACATATCATTATCTGATAAAAGATTGAATTTGTTTTATTTTTCAATAAATTATGTTAGAATAAAATAAGAAAAGAGGTATTATATGCCTGATGAATTTGAACCAATTGCTAGAGAGTTTTATGCTAAATCACTTGCAGTATTTAAAAAAGCAATTTTAGAAGCTGAAGAAGAAGCAAAAAAGCGAAGATTAAGTCCAATATATACATTTGCTTTTATAAATATCAGAGTAGAGCAAATCTATGCAAATCTTACTAATGCGATGAATGTTAACTCACAAGAACTGAATAATGCAGTATATGGAGAAACAGATAGATTTTTGACATCTGCTCGTCAAGAATTACGCGGTTATATTGAGGATATGATGCATTCATCTACATTAGGTGAAATGATAGCAAAGAATGAACAACTACATGCCTTAATTGAGGATAGTGGCATAGCTAGTGATTTAAGTCTTTTTGAAATGAGCTTTGGTGGTGAACAAATACAAAGTATGAGAGATTATAAAAAATATATATTTGATTTAGATTATACTTTACTTATTCCAGATTGGTCTATGGAAGATGATTTCCTAAAAAAAAGAATTCCAGCTATGGAACAAGAAGAATTTTTTAAACAAAAACAGGCTATTCTAAATAGTTATGAATTAGAGTTTCCTAGATATGATTTCAAAAGTTTGAGTGCTTACTTTAAAAGTCATGGTTTTACTGTCACTGAGGATGTTATAAATGGATGGATGATTCATAATGGTGAAACAATAAAGGATGAAGTAGTTGATGGTGTTATAGAATTATTCAAATATTTAAAGGAAAATGGCAAAGAAATAGTAATTCTTACTAGCTGGTTTAGTGGAACACAAATACCAAGACTAAAGCGAGCAGGACTATATGAATATGTAGATAGGGTAATTGCAGGTGAGGATGCAATGAAACCAGACTTAGAATCATTTAAACTTGCAATTGGAAATACTGATAAGAAAGACTGCATTATGATAGGTGATAGCATTAAAAGTGACAAGGTAGGTGCATTAAATGCAGGAATTGATTGCTATATAGTTGATGCTGAAAATACTTTAAGAAAGTTCTTACAAATGGTTAAATGTAGTAATGGAAATTCAATACATTTAAGTGCAAATCAAAAAACTAGCAATTGCTAGTTTTTTTATAATTCATGCAAATAAAATTTGTTAGTTTTGATTTTTGTCTTCAATAGAAATATCAACAGCTTCATAACCACATTTAGGGCATTTTTGAACATGTCTCATTAATTCTTCATTATCTTCTTTTGAGCCTAGACTAAAGTTTACACTATATACTATAAGTTGTTTACTTTCTTCCCCACATTTAATACACTTAACTATTTTTTCAGCAACTTTTGTCATAAATACCTCCTATGATCTTATTATACCATAAAAAAAAAGTAGCATAGCTACTTTATAATTCTAAATTGCACGGTAATCATAAGGGTTTAAAACTCCTTAAAAATAGTTTATTTGTATAATGTTTTTGTTAAAGCTTTTTTATATTCTTTAGATTCTTTAACCAAATAATCATCTAAAGGGGACCCTAATGATATTATTTCTCTAAAGAAATCATTTATTTCGGAATAAAGGATAAAATCTTTATGTTCACATATATGAAGACCACGGTGTGATTTTTTAGTTAACAAAGCAGAATTATCGATTCTAAGTAGTCCACCATCAGCAGCTTTGATAACATGATGTAGTGTTAAAATATTATTTTTTGTTATTTGATAGTTAAGCCAATCAAATCCAATTGGTTGGTATATTTTAATTAATTCCTGTAATAATAATTGATTTTCATTTTTATATATTTTACCCATACTACCACCCGTATGAATTATTCTAAATATAAAAAGAATAAAAGTCAATAAAAAACACTAACAATTAAGCTAGTGTTTTAATAATCTAAATGGCAGGGTAATCATAGGGGTTTTAAACTTTTTTGCTTTAATTAGAATACACAAACTTGGTTACTAAATCAACTACTTACATGATATAATTATCATAGAGGTGTTAATTATGGAGTTATATAAAGGAAAGTATTTTGAAGTCGTATTTGAAGATTGGTGTCAAGAGTTTCCAGGAGCTTGTATAATATCATGTCACAGAGAGTGCTTAGGTGATATGACAAGTGACGAATGGCAAGAACTAGGTGTTTTAGAGAAAGAACTTGAGAGAGTTTGCAAAAAAGTATTTGGAGCTACCATGTTTAATTTTGCATGTTTAATGAATAATGCATATAGAGATAACGAAAAACCTCACGTTCATTTTTGGTTTGTCCCAAGATACAAAAATGAATTAAAACTATTTAATAAGATATATAAAGATAGACATTTTGGATATAATTTTTGGAAATGGGCAAACAGTAAGCTTAGAAGACAAAAAGACGTTTTTACTAAAGAAGAAAAATTAAAAATATTTGAAATGATGCAAAAAGAATTTAACTTAAATTGATTATAAAAAACACTAGTTAATACAACTAGTGTTTTAATAATCTAAATGGCACGATAATCATAGGGGTTTAAAACTTTTTTATAAACCTTTCCATAATTATTATACTTCTTAAAATAAAGTAATAAAATTGCCTGTAAATTAGTAATACTACCAGGTAATTAAATATAAAAATTTGTGTTATAATATTGGTATAAAAAGTTAATTATCACTTGCAATTAATAGCAAAAGTAAATGTTAAAACACATTGCTTGTAGCAACGACATATTTGTAATAAACTGAACTTGATGAAAGGAGAAAATGTAATATGTTGAAAGATAATCTAAAAACATTAAGAAAAAACAAAGGACTTTCACAAGAAGAATTAAGTATTAAGTTAAATGTCGTAAGACAGACAATTTCAAAATGGGAAACAGGATTATCTGTTCCAGATGCTGAAATGCTAGTAACAATATCAGAACTTTTTGAAACACCAGTTAGTGAAATTCTTGGAGAAAATATTGAAAAAAAAGAAAAAGATGATTTAAAAGTAATATCTGAAAAATTAGAAGTGATTAATGAGCAATTATCAAATTATCAAAAAGAGAAAAGAAAGAAAAAAATTCAAGCGTTGATATTCATAGATATAAGTATCATTTTGTTATTTATATTGTTAGCAATATTAAATAGGCCTTATCAGACTTGGGATTATAGTATTACCGAATGGGCTATATTAGGAACATTCTATCAAGCGTTTGAATGGATATTTATGAGATTAGCACCTATTGCTGTAGTAGTATTAACAACTATAATATTAATTAAAAAGAATAAATAATTGTAATATTAGATATTACAATATAACTTAAAAACACTAACTAAATAGTTAGTGTTTTAATA
>CAMOPK010000026.1 GCA_946622285.1 uncultured Bacillota bacterium | reverse complement strand
TTTATCAAATGATGAAGTAATTGATGGTAAATCAGAACGTGGTGGATATCCTGTTGTTAGAAAAAATATGAAGCAATGGGTTATTGATATACCAAAGTATGCTGAAAAATTACTCTCAGGATTAGATGAACTTGATTGGCCAGAATCAACAAAAGAAATTCAAAGAAATTGGATTGGAAAATCAACAGGTGTTGAAGTTAAATTTGATATTGTTGGTGGTGGTTCATTCAAAATTTATACAACTTGTATTGAAACTATTTATGGTATAACATTTATGGTTTTAGCACCAGAAAACCCTTTAGTTGATGAACTAAAAGATAGAATTGAAAACTGGAATGAAGTTGTTAAATATCGCGAAGAAACTGCTAAAAAATCAGATATTGATCGAACAGAATTAAATAAAGATAAAAATGGTGTAATTCTTAAAGGAATTTTTGCTATTAATCCAGTTAATGGTAGAGAAGTACCAGTTTACTTAGGAGATTTTGTTTTAGCAAGTTATGGCACAGGTGCTGTAATGGCAGTTCCATCGCACGATCAAAGAGATTTTGAATATGCAATTAAATATAATATTCCAATGATTCAAGTAATTGATGGAAGAGATGTAAGCGAATCTGCATTTGAAAAACAAGATTATTTAGGAAAAGGATGCAAACTAATTAATAGTGAAGAATTTACGGGATTAACTGTAGAAGAAGCTAAAAAAGCAATTACTAAAAAATTAGTTGATATGGGCAGAGGAGAAGAAAAGACTAATTATCGAATCAGAGAATGGATATTTGCTCGTCAAAGATATTGGGGTGAGCCAGTACCAATAATTCATTTGGAAGATGGAAGAAGTATAGCTATTGCAGATGAAGATTTACCACTTATTCTTCCAACTTTAGATGACTATAAAGGTAAAAATGGTAATGCACCACTTGAAAATGATCAAGAATGGGTAAATGTAACAGTTGATGGTGTTAAAGGGAGAAGAGAAACATCAACAATGCCAGGTTCTGCTGGATCTAGTTGGTATTTCTTAAGATATATTGATCCACATAATGATAAATGTTTTGCTGATCCAGAACTTTTAAAACACTGGATGCCAGTAGACCTTTATGTAGGTGGTCCAGAACATGCAGTTGGACATCTTTTATATTCGAGAATGTGGAATGAGTACCTTTATGATAAGGGCTTAGTTCCAGTTAAAGAACCATTTAAAAAATTAGTCCACCAAGGTATGATATTAGGTGCCAATGGTTTAAAAATGGGCAAGAGATTTCCAAAATATTGTGTAAATCCATCAGATATTGTAAGAGATTTTGGTGCCGATACATTAAGACTATATGAAATGTTTATGGGACCACTTGATGCTGATAAACCATGGAATGATGATGCTGTAGTAGGTGCTAAAAAGTTTATTGATCGTGTTTATAGACTTTATGCAGAGGATAATAAAGTATCTAATAGAGAGAATAAAAATCTTGAAAAAGTTTATAATCAGACTGTTAAAAAAGTAACAAATGATTATGAAACACTTAATATAAATACTGCTATTAGTCAAATGATGATATTTGTTAATGCTGTTCAAAAAGAAGAAATTTTCCCAATGGAATATGCAGAAGGATTTATTAAATTGATGAATCCATTAACTCCACATTTGGCAGAAGAAATATGGCATGAAGTTTTAGGTAAAACTGACGACCTTTCATATAGTGCATGGCCAACTTATGACGAAGCAAAACTTGAAGAAGAAACATATGAAATGGTTGTTCAAATAAATGGAAAAATTCGTGGAAAAATAACTGTTTCAAGTGATACTTCTGAAGATGAAATGTTAGATATTGCCAAAGGTATTACTAATGTTCAAGCATATTTAGAAGGTCATGATATTGTTAAAGTAATTACAGTACCTAAAAAGTTGATAAATATTGTTATAAAGTAAACAAAAATGTTTACTTTTTTTCTTGATTTTTAATTCGTTAAAAAGTTATAATAATATATGTGATAAAAATGAATGATTTAAGAGAATACGAAAGTCGCTTAGAAGCGGAAGGATATAAACTAATAGGGGGTACTGATGAAGTAGGAAGAGGACCTTTAGTTGGACCAGTAGTTGCTGCTTGTTGCGTACTAGGACCTGATTTTAAACTAGATGGACTTACTGATTCTAAAAAACTTACTGAGAAAAAAAGAAATATTTATGCAGAATATATTAAAGAGCATGCAATTGCATATGGAATTGGTATTGTTTCACCTGAAGAAATAGATAAAATTAATATCTTAGAAGCAAGTAGAAAAGCAATGATGATTGCAATAGCTGAAGTTCGTAAGAAAGTAAAAATGGATTATGTTTTAAGTGATGCTATGAAGATAGATATTGATATTCCGGTATTACCAATTATTAAAGGTGATGCAAAAAGTATTAATATCGCTGCTGCAAGTGTTATTGCAAAAGTAACAAGGGATGCAATGATGTATGAACTTGATAAAAAATATCCTGAGTATGGATTTTCATCACATAAAGGTTATCCAACAAAAAAGCATTTGGAAGCAATTGCAAAATATGGAATATTTGATGGCTATAGATTAACATATGGACCAGTAAAAGAAATATTGGAAAGGAAATAGTATGATTGGTGATAATAGTTTCATGAGGGCCAAGGAATTGGGGCAAGCAAAACTAAATACAGAAAAAAAGAGCTTAGAAACAAGAAATCTTGGAACTAATCAAGCACAATTAGGTCGAGTTAAATTTCAAGATATTGCTGATGAAAGATTTGATGCAAATATGGAACAATTAACTGGATCACGATTTGATCCACAAACAATGATGGACAATGCTAAGAAAAATAAAAAATCTTTGGACGTTCAAAGAGAGACTTTATTTTTTAAAAAATGGAATTAAATTATTTTACTTATTGCAGCAAATGTGATAAAATGTATCTAGAATATGGAGGATTTAGAAATGGGATTAAAAAAATGGTTTACAGCTGAAGAAGATGATGTTTTTAAAACAAGTAACAATGGGGATGAATATTATAATTTAAAACCAGAAGAAGTTTTACAAGAAAACGATGGAAATAGTAAGATGATTTTGTTGGAACCAAGAGCATATTCTGAATCTCAACAAATAGCAGATCATTTAAAATCAAGACATACTGTTGTTGTTAATTTAAAAAGAGTAACATCTGATCAAGCTAAGAGAATAGTAGATTTTTTAAGTGGAACTATTTACGCTTTGGGCGGAGATTTACAAAAAATTGGTGGTGGAATATTCTTATGTACACCAAATAATGTAAATATTCAAGGTAAAATAACTGAAGACAAAGATGGTAAAGATATCCACGATAATGATGATATAAAAATAGAATTTTAATTACTCAAGAGGTGATTTATGGAAAAATTTACGAGGGTTCCAGACGGCTACAATCCGAGTGAAGTAAATCAGTTTCTCGATCAAGTAATAGAAAAAGTTGGCATTATAATACAAGAGTCAAAAGAAAAAGATGAGAAAATAAAAGAACTTGAACGAAAATTAGCTGAAACTGAAAAAATGCGCGATAAGCTAGGTCAATATCAAAGAATGGAACAAACATTAAGTAAAGCAATATATATGGCTCAAAAGACAGCCGATCAAATGCGTACAATGGCTTATCAAGAGCGCGATACAATTTTAGAAGAAGCTAAAAATAATGCCAATCGTATAGTAAATGAATCTCTACTTAAAGCTGAAAAGACTAGAGATGAAGCAGAAATGCTAAGAAGAAATGTTAATATTTTTAAACGCCGTATTAGAAATATTGTAGAGGCACAAATTGAAGTTATTGATGAATTAGACAAAATTGAATTATAATTTTGTCTTTTATTTATTGACATAAAGCTAAAAAGAATATATAATTTTGGTATATTGCAAATCAAGTGAAAGAGACGTTATTAGTTAATACTTTATAGAGAGTCAAAGTTTGGTGAAATTTGACAAGATTAATTAATAAAAATCACTCTGGATGATTTTAAGTAAAAGTTAAAACGGTAACGCGTTATAGTTCTTGAGGTAGTAGAGATACTATAAATTAAGGTGGTACCACGTAAATCACGTCCTTATATGGATGTGATTTTTTTTATTCTAAAAAGGAGGAATACTATGAAAAAATTTGAAGTTTTAAGTAATGCTAAAGCAAATGAAATTGAGATGAATATTGCTGAAAAGTGGAAGCAAGAAAATCTCCTTAAAGAAACAACAAAAGGAGAAAAAAACTTTGTCTTTTATGATGGACCAGCATATGCAAATGGTTTCCCTGGAGTTCATCATATGCTTGCAAAGACATTAAAAGATACTTTTTGTAAGTATAAAGTAATGAAAGGATATAAGGTTGAACGTAAAGTAGGTTGGGATACACATGGACTTCCAACTGAAGTAGCCGTTGAAAAAATTCTTGGATTTAATAGTAAATCTGATATTGAAAAATATGGCGTTGAGAATTTCTGCAACGAATGCAAAAAGAACGTTCGTTTAAATGAAAAAGAATTTGTACGTTTAACCGATCGTATGGGTCAAATAATTGATACTGATAATGCATATGTAACATTTAAAAATGAATTCATCGAAAGTGAATGGTGGAGTTTAAAGAAATTTTTTGATGCTGGATTAGTTTATCATAGTCATAAAATTTTACCATATTGTCCAAGATGTGGAACTGAGCTTTCTTCACATGAAGTTGCTGAAGGATATAAAGAAGTTTCTGTTAATTCAGTTGTAGTTCCATTTAAGCTTGTTGGTAAAGACGAATATTTCTTAGTATGGACAACTACACCATGGACACTCTTAGCAAATGTTGCAGTATGCGTTAATCCGGATGAAGATTATATTAAAGTAGAAGCTAAAGGATATAAGTTTATTATTGCTGAAAAACTTGCTAAAAGTATTTTAGGTGATGAATTTAAAGTTTTAGAAACTTGTAAAGGAAAAGATCTCGAAAGAATCGAATATGAACAATTATTACCATTCTTGAATGTTGATAAAAAAGGTTTTTATGTAACATGTGATAGTTATGTAACTATGGAAGATGGAACAGGTATTGTTCATATAGCTCCAGCTTTTGGTGCTGATGATAATTTAGTTGGTCAAAAATACGATTTGCCATTCTTACAACCAGTTGGTTTAGATGGATGTTATACTGAGGGACCTTGGAAAGGTAGATTAGTTACAGATCCAGAATTAGAACTTGAAATAATTGATTATCTAAAACAAAATGATAAATTATTTAAAAAAATAAAACTAACTCACAATTATCCACACTGCTGGAGATGTAAATCACCATTAATTTATATGGCAAAACCAGCTTGGTATATTAAAGTAACAGCAATAAGAGATAAAATTGTTGAAGCAAATAAAAAAGTTAATTGGTATCCAGATTATATAGGAGAAAAACGTTTTGCAAACTGGCTTGAAAATGCTCAAGACTGGGGTATTTCTCGTAATCGTTATTGGGGGTGCCCAATACCTCTTTGGACATGTTCTTGTGGACATAAAGAAATGATTGGTTCAATTGATGAATTGGTTGAAAAATCAGTTGAAAAAATTGATCATAGTATTGATTTACATAAACCATATGTTGATGACATTCATATAAAATGTCCAGAATGTGGTGAATTGATGAACCGTATTCCAGATGTAATTGATGTTTGGTATGATTCAGGATGTGTTCCATTTGCACAATATCATTATCCATTTGAAAATAAGGAATATTTTGAAACTCATTTTCCGGCTGATTTCATTGCCGAAGGTTTAGATCAAACAAGAGGTTGGTTCTATACATTAATTGTTATTTCAACTTTCTTATTTGGTAAAGCTCCATTTAAAAATGTATTAGTAAATGACTTAATCTTAGATAAAGATGGTCAAAAGATGCACAAGAGTCGTGGAAATATCGTTGAACCATTCTCAATCATAGAAAAGTATGGCGCTGATGCAACAAGATTCTATATGCTTTATACAAGTCCTGTATGGACACCTTTAAAGTTTGATGAAGAAGGTATTAAAGAAGTTATTTCTAAGTTCTTTAGTACTTTAAGAAATACTTACAATTTCTTTGCAATCTATGCCGATGCTGATAAAATCGATCCAACAGAATTTAATATTCCAGTTGCAAAAAGACCAGAAATTGATAAATGGTTATTATCTAAATATAATCGTTTAGTTAAAAATGTAACTGAATCATATGAAAAATATGATTTAAATGAAGTCGCACATTATTTAACTGATTTTGTAAATGAAGATTTATCAAACTGGTATATTAGAAGAAATAGAAGAAGATTCTGGTCATCAGTATTAGATGATGATAAAAAAGCTGTATATAATACAACTTATGAAGTATTATTATCTTTATGTAATTTGATTGCTCCAATTGCGTCATTTACAGCAGAAGAAATCTATCAGAAGTTAGTAGGAGATCACTCAGTGCATTTAAATGATTTCCCAGTATGTGATGAATCATTAATCGATGATCATATTGAAACAAGAATGGATTTAGTAAGAGACTTAATAAGTATCGGTCGTTATGTAAGAGAAGAAGCTAAAATAAAAGTTCGTCAACCACTTAAAGAAGCTTTAATTGATGGTGCAAATGAAAAATTAATAGGCGACTTAACAGACTTAATTAAAGAAGAACTAAATGTTAAAGAAGTTATATTTGTTAAAGATACATCTGAATACATGAATTTCATGGTTAAACCAAACTTTAAGGTTGCTGGACCTATATTTGGTTCAAATATCAAATATTTCAGTGAAGCTTTAAATAACTTATCATTAGAAGAAGTTAACAAATTAAGAAACAATGAAACAATTGAAGTAACTGTAGATGGAGACTCTTATACAGTTTCAAGTGATATGGCTGATATTAGAATATCTTCAAAAGAAGGATTTAATGTTGGTTATGAAAATAATACTTTCATTATCTTAAATACTGAATTAACTGAAGAATTAGTTTTAGAAGGAATTGCTCGTGAAATTGTTTCTAAAGTTCAACAATTAAGAAAGACAAAGGACTTTAATATTGTTGATCGTATTGATATCTATTATGAAGCTGATGAAAAGGTTGTTGAAACATTTAAAACATTTGAAGAATATATTAAAAATGAAACATTGGCCGAAAATATCATAAGTAAAAAACTTGATACTGAAGTAACAGATGTTAATGGTTATGAATTAAAGTTTGATGTTATTAAAAAATAAAAGCACTTATAAAGTGCTTTTTTCATTTATTATTTTTTCTATTTCTGGTAAAACTTCTTTAAAATCTTTTTTTAAAGAATCATATGTTAATATATCTATTACTTCATTAATTGGAATCCATTTAAATTCATGAGTATCTGTTGATGTATTATCGCTTTTGCCTTCGTCAATTGCAATATACATATAGTTTTCTACATCTTCACCACTTGGAGTAGTATATCTAGAAATATATGGCTTTGAAACTATTCTTGCAATCCTTTTTGTTTCTTCAGCAGTTTCTCTTATAGCACATTCTTCTAAAGACTCATTTTTTTCTAAATGGCCTTTTGGAAAACTATAATCTTTCCTTGTTTCGCGATAGATAATTGCGATACTTTTTAGTTCTAAATTAATTAAATAGCACCCTGCTTTTAAAGTCATTTTATCACCTCTAAAAAAATTATATCATATATTTAAATTTTATTGACAACACTAGTTAATATCTTTATAATAAGTCCTTAAATGGGGGAGAAAATATGTTAAAAAAAAGTGAAATAACAAGAGTAAAAAGAAACCAAGTTTATGCTGGTGAAGTTGTATCACGTGAGTTCGGTTTTATTCGCGGAATGCTATTCATAGTCAACGAAAAAGGCGAAGCTTGTGATTTAATATATTCATCACCAAATTATTCGATTTATGAGATTCAAACACCTGCACAATATAAAGATCCAATATGCATTAAACACTCTGTCAATTTAGAAGAAGCTTTAAAGTATATGGGATATAAAGAAGAATTAAATCGTAGTGATATTAATAGAATTTATAAAGAACTTATTACAAGTAATAAATGGTTAAAAGAGAATATTGAATTATTTGATATTTCAAATGATAATTCTTTACCATATTTTATATATGAGAACTTAAGTTGGGTAAATCTTGAACCAAATGGAAGACCAACTAAAGAAGAATTAATGATAGCTAGCAAATAGCTATTTTTTTTGTTATAATTATAGCAGTGATAAGATATGAAAAGGGAATCAAATAAGTTTTTATTTTTAGGTATTATATTTTTAATTATATGGACTATTCATATGCTAGTTGTCTCACCATTTATAACAAGTTCATTTGATGAGATAACAGCAAATATTATTAAGACAGTTTTGAAATTCTTAATATGGTGTGGATTTGGTGCATATTTTATTATTAAATATAACAAAGATTTATGGTTAAAAAAAGAAAAATTATTTAAACTAACAAACGTTAGATTATTAATTAAATTAATTATAATGATTATTATAACTGCATTTTTAGCAATGTTAAAAACACATAAAGGATTTAATATTAATGAGTTTACTGTTGATGACTTTTTTAACAAATTTTTATTAGTTGGAATTGAAGAAGAAATAGTTTTTAGAGCTCTTTTATTAAATGGACTTTCCAAAAAAGAAAAATTTATTACAGCATCTTTAATCACTTCAACTATATTTGCCTTAATTCATGTTCCACTTTATATAAGAAGTGGAATAGTTGTATCAACAATTTTAATTAATATAGTTAAAATAATATGTATAAGTTCAATATATAATTATATTTTTAAAGAATCCAAATCACTATGGCATATCTTAATAGTCCATAGTTTATGGGATTTACTATTCTTCTTATTTGTCGAATAAAAAAAGATAACATTTGTTATCTTTTATTTATGCAACTTTAACGTCTTTTTTTGCTGCACGCATTTCACGAGCACTCATTCTTACTGTAGTTCCGTTAACGTTTACTTTTTGTAAGTTTACTTTTTGAGCATGCTTTGTAGCATTACAAGCATGACTTCTTCTATTTCCATGTAATGGTGTTTTAGTTGAACAATTTCTAGCCATATTAACACTCCTTCCAGTTTATCTCTTCGCTCTAATAACTTTATCATAATATTGATTAGAAGTCAAATATTTATTAACAAAAACTTGAATTTATAGTACAATTGAACTAGGAAGTGGTAACATGATTACACCTCTAAATATTAAAACTGAATATACTTTATTATCTAGTATGATTAAAGTGAGAGATTTAGTTGATTATGCTAAGAAGAATAATCTAAAATCACTTAATATTACTGATAATAATATGTTTGGAGCTATGGAATTTTATAATGCATGTATAAAGAATAATATTAAGCCTATTATTGGTTTAGAAGTTTCTTTAAATGACCATGTATTTATTTTGTATGCCAAGAATTTTAAAGGTTATAAGAATTTGCTAAAAATCACTTCTAATGAAAAAAGTTTTGATTATCTTGAAGAACATTCTAATGACTTAATATGTATTATTCCATTTGAATCAAGAGAATTATATGAGAAGATGGCCAAAATATATGAAGATATTTTTATATCATTTAAAAATGAAGAGGAAAGATATTTAATAAAAGAATCAAATAAACTTTATATGAATAAAGTACTTTATTTGAATGAAGAAGACCAAAACTATATTAAATATTTATATGGTATTAAAGATGGCTTAAAAGAGCCATTCGAGCTCGATTTAAATGGTTTATATCTTGATCCAAATAACAATTTGATGAATGAAAATAATAAATATGTTGAAGATTCATGTAATTTAGTTTTGGAATATGAAAAGAATTTGTTACCAATATATAAATGCCCAGATGGTGTTGATAGTTATACATATTTAAAGAAGTTATGTATTGAGGGATTAAAAAGAATTTTTGGTTCTAAAGTAGGATCTTTATATCAGGAAAGACTTAAATATGAATTAGATATAATAAATAAAATGGGATTTTGCAACTATTTTCTAATAGTTTATGATTATGTAAAATTTGCCAAAGAAAACGGAATTCTTGTCGGAGCCGGAAGAGGTAGTGCAGCTGGATCCTTAGTTTCTTATTTATTAAACATAACTGAAATAGATCCACTTAAATATAATCTTTTATTTGAACGTTTTTTAAATCCAGAACGTATAAGTATGCCAGATATTGATATTGATTTCGAATATAATAGAAGAAGTGAAGTAATAGATTATTGTATAGCAAAATATGGTGAGAAAAAAGTTGCCCCAATCATTACATTTGGTACGTTGGGTGCTAAACAAATAATTCGCGATCTTGGAAGAGTTATGAATATTGAAGTTGAATATTTAGCAGGATTTATTGATTCACGTAAATCACTTATTGAAAACTACAATGAAAATGAAAAATTAAAAAGATTTTTGAAAATTAATGAAGACTTAAGAAATCTATATAAAATTGCAATGAAACTTGAAGGAATAAAAAGACATACTTCTATTCATGCAGCTGGAATCGTTATGTCTGAAGTTGATTTAGATGAAGTTATTCCACTTGAGAAAAATCATGAAGATTTTTATATTACAGGATATTCAATGGAATATTTAGAAAGCCTCGGACTTTTAAAAATGGACTTTCTAGCTTTAAAGAATTTGACACTTATTAATGATACTTTAAAAGATTTAGAACGTGATAATATTAAGATTGATCTAAGAAATATTCCTCTGAATGATAAAAAAACAATTGAAATTTTTAGAACAGCCAAAACAACTGGTATATTTCAATTTGAATCTGAAGGTATGATGAATTTCTTAAGGAAATATAAACCAGATACTTTTGAAGATATTGTTGCTGCAATTGCTTTATATCGTCCAGGTCCAATGAAAAACATTGATTCATATATTAGAAGAAAAAATGGACTAGAGAAAATAGATTATATAGATGAATCACTTGTTGAAATATTAAAACCTACATATGGTGTAATTGTATATCAGGAACAAATTATGCAAATTGCGTCTGCAATGGCTGGTTATAGTTTAGCTGAAGCTGATCTTTTAAGAAAAGCAATGAGTAAGAAAAAAGAAGAAATTTTAATTGCCGAAAAAGAGAAGTTTATAAATAATAGTGTTAAATTAGGTCATGATCGAGCAAAAGTTGAAAAAGTTTATAATTTAATACTTAAGTTTGCAGAATATGGATTTAATCGTGCACATTCTGTTGCATATTCTAAAATAGCTTTTGAAATGGCTTATTTAAAATCACATTATTATAAATATTTTATGAAAAGTTTACTTACAAGTGCAATTGGTACTGAAAAAGTAAAAGAGTATATTTATGAATGTAAAGAAGCAGGACTTGAAATATTAAAGCCAAGTGTTTTAACAAGTGGAAATGATTATAAAATTGAAGACTTAGGTCTAAGATTTCCGCTTTCAGCAATTAAAAATATTGGTGTTACAGCTGTCAGTACAATCATTAAAGAAAGAGAGAAGAGTAACTATACTGATATTTTTGATTTTGTTAGTCGAGTATACGGAAAAAGTGTAAACAAAAAAACTTTAGAAGCATTAGCTTTATCCGGATCACTTGTCGTATTTGGATACAATGCAAGAACTATTGTTGAGTCACTAGATGAACTGATTAATTATGCTGAGATTGCATCATATAATGATGAATTACCAAAACCAATTTTGGAAATAAAACAAGATTATTCTAAAAAAGAATTGATGGAAGCAGAATATCAAGCATTTGGTTTTTATTTAAGCAATCATATAATTACAGAATATCGAGCAAAGTATAATAACCATATTAAATTAAGTGAAATTGAACATTTCTTTAATAGAAGTGTCGATTTAATTTTATATGTCGATCGTGTTAAAGAAATAACTGCCAAGTCAAATAATAAAATGGTTTTTGTAAGCGGCGTAGATGAAACTAGTAAAGTCGATGTTGTTATATTTCCAACTGTTTATGAAGACTTAAACGATTTAGAAAAAGGCGATATTTTGGTAATTAATGGACGGGTTGAAAAGCGATTTGATAAGTATCAAGTTGTTGTCAACAAAATAATTGAACAAATTAAAGAGTAAAAAATTGTCACAAGGAGTTGACAATTTTTTCTATAAATGGTAATATGTATATGAGGGTAAGATACTGGTACCTTTGAAATCATAACCAAAAGAGTTAAAAGATTTCGCATCATCAGTTATTGGTATGTTCGTGATGTAAGACAAGAGTGTCTTGGGGTATGAAACATATCCAAAAATTTTAACTTAGCCTCAAAAAGTATATTTGAAAAATTTTATTAAAAAATATTTAAATCCCTGATTATTTATATATTAATATATACTTAAGTATAGTTATATTAATATAGTAAATTTTTACATTTATCTATCTTTAATGAAATTTATTAGTAATTATTTATATTGAATTAATTAACTTTAATCAATATAAATAATTATATCAAATATATAA
>CAMOPK010000025.1 GCA_946622285.1 uncultured Bacillota bacterium | reverse complement strand
CGAGTGGAAGTACTGGAACGATAGCAATATCGAGTACTCATACACGATATGCAACATGGGTAAAAACAGCAACAAGAAAAATAACGTATAATGGAAATGGTAGCACAGGGGGTTCAACATCAAATTCTACTTGTACGGATACTGCATATAATGGTGGATCATTTCCTGGATGTACTGTTAGCTTAGCAACTAATGGATTTACAAGGCCGGCATTTAATTTTAAAGGCTGGAATACGAGTAGTACAGCTACAAGTGGATCTTCAGCTGGAACAAATGTAACTTTGACATCTAATAAAACATATTATGCTATATGGCAAAGTAAAAATGTTGTTATATGTACATCTGCAAATGGTGGAAGAACTGACCCTTGGGATTCAAATTATTGTATTTTTAGTGGCTCTAGTCCTAAAAACTATGTGACATTTGCTGGTAAGACGTTTAGAATACTAAATGTAAATAAGACAACAGGTCAAATGAAAATTGTATATAATGGATATGATATTACTGGAAAGAATCAACCGAGATGGAATAATACAGATGGTAATACTGCTGGGAATGCATATTATATTTTAAACAATTCAAGTGGTTCATATTATTCATCAATAAGTTCTACTTGGAAAGCTTATGTAGATACAAGCACAACAGCATATTATTATGGAATAGTAAATCAATACAAGGAGACAAATAAAAACATTTCAACAACAGTTAATGCTGAAAAAAACTTAAGTGGTGCTTTCTTTGCAGGATTACTTCAAGTATCTGATTATATGAAAGCAAGTAGTAACTCATATTGTTCAGATAGCTATACCTGGAGTGAATATAACTATGGTGATAAATATCATAGTGCATCTGGAGAATCATATTGTTGTTCGACAAGTGCTAACTGGTTATTTAATAGTTCTTATACATTGCATTTTATAAATGGACATATTTATAATGCTTCTGATCCTAATGGTAATAATAGAATTAGAATACTTAAACCAAGTGGCATGCTATCTTATGATACACGAACGGTAACAGGAGTTATAAAACCAGTACATCTACTTAAAACAACAGTATATGTAAGTGGTGGTTCTGGAACAAGTTCTAGCCCATATACATTATCAAACGGATAAAAAAAGAAATGATTTAATTCATTTCTTTTATTTTTTTTAAATTTTTATTATAAATATAACTACATATTACTGATGTAATAGGGGCAGTTAATAGTATTGATAAACTTCCTATTAATGCTTCTAACATATTAACAATAATTAACTCTTTATTAAATATTTCACCAAGTGAACTTGAATAAGTCATTATGAGTAATACTGTTGAAAGAGATTTACCAATGAATGCAAGAATTAATGTATTAGACATCGTTCCCATAATGTCTCTTCCAATATTAAGTCCACTTTTCAACATATCTTTGAATTTAATATCAGGTTTATGCACCTTTATTTCATATAGTGAAGAAGATATATCCATACTAACATCCATAACAGCTCCCATGGAACTAATAATGATAGCAGCAAATATGACTGCTTTTAAGTTAATATTGACATCTAGCATTTGTAAATATAATTCATCTTCACAACATACACCTGTTAAGTAAAGAATCTTATTCATAATAAAGAATACTATTCCTGCTGTAATAACACCAAATATACAACCTAAGATAGTTGTAAGTGTTTTTTTGCTTAATCCATTTATAAAAAGTAAAGTCATAATAATTATATAAATACAAGTGATAATTGCTGATAAATATATATTATATCCACTTAAAATTGATGGTAAGAAAAATATAAATATTGAAGCACATGTAAATATCAACGATACTAAAGTGTTTAATCCTTTTATACCACCTAAAGCTATAAGTAAAATAATAAATATAAATAATAAAGCAATTATTTTATTTATCCTCACATAGTCTCCAAAAAAGTAGGTTCCACTATTTTCATATAAAAGAACTTTATTTCCTTTTTCAACTACTTTGGAAAGAGCAGAATAGTTATCAATTGACTGACTAGCGGTTACAACCTTATTATTTTCTTTTAGTTTGGCTTTAAAAATAACTTCAACTGTCTTTGTTTTCTTTCCATCAGCTTCATAAGTATTTTCATTTTTATCAACTACTTCAGTTACAATCGCTTCTTTAGCAGCGCCTTCGCCATTAAGGGAGATATATTTATTTTTAGTAATTTTATATCCAACAAACATCAAGGCAACTGAAATAACAAAATTAATTATCCAGATAATAACGTTTTTGTTCTTTAAAAATTTCATAATTTCACCATATATAATTATACCACTTTTATTTACAAATTTTTAAAAATTCTCTATAATTAATTTGGTGATATTTATGTCAAAAATAAAAGTAATGGATGAACTTTTAGCTAATAAAATAGCAGCTGGTGAAGTTGTTGAAAAATGTGCATCAGTTGTTAAAGAATTAGTTGAAAATAGTATAGATGCAGGAAGCAAGGAGATTAAAGTTGAGCTTAAGGATTCAGGAGTTGCTGAAATAAAGGTAACTGATGATGGATCCGGTATGGATAAAGTTGATGCTTTAGCATGTTTTTCACGTCATGCAACAAGCAAAATTGTCGACGAAGAGGATTTATATCACATAAATACTTTAGGTTTTAGAGGTGAAGCTTTAGCATCAATTGCAAGTGTTTCTAAAGTTGACTTAAAAACTTCAATGGGTGATGTTGGAACTCATATTGTTATAAATGGTGGTAAAGTTATTACTAATGAACCATGTGAAGCAAGAAAAGGTACAATAATGACTGTTTCTGAGTTATTTTATAATACTCCAGCTCGTTTAAAGCATTTAAGGAGTTTAAATACTGAACTTGCTAATATAACAGATTATATGAATAAACTTGCAATGGCACATCCTGAAATAAAGTTTATTTTGAAAAATAATGATAATACTATATTAAATACAGTAGGGGATTCTAATCTTTTAAAAGTAATTGGTAATGTTTATGGAATGAATATTGTTAAAAAGATGGAATATATTGCTGGTGAAACTGATGACTATAAAGTTACAGGTTATATGTCATTACCTGAAATAACAAGAGGGACTCGTAATGTAATGACTACTATTGTTAATGGAAGAGTTGTAAGAAATCAAGAGTTACTTAAAACTATTAATGATAGTTATCACTCATATAAACATGAGACAAGATATCCAGTTGTTGTTTTAAATATTGAACTTGATCCAAGTTTAGTTGACGTTAATATCCATCCAACTAAAATGGATGTTAAATTTGGTAAACTTGAGGAATTAAATGAATTAATTGGGAATTTAATTCAAAAAAAACTTCGTGAATTAACACTTATTCCTGAAATAAAAGAAGAAGTCGAATATAAAAAAGAAGACAAAAACTATGAAGAAATAGTTTTAAGTATTGATCGCCTTTGGAGTGAGAATAAAAAAGAAGGATTAATTGATTTTTCTAAAAAAGAAGAAAAAAAAGAAATTAAAGAAGAAAAGAAAGAAGAAAAAATAAAAGAAGAACTTCCAGATTTATATCCAGTAGGAGTTGTTCATGGAACATATATTATTTGCCAGAATGAGAAAGGTATGTATTTAATTGATCAGCATGCTGCTAAGGAAAGAATCAATTATGAAAAGTTCAAAGTTGAAATGGGAAAACCAAGTAAAGATAAGATTTATCCAATATTTCCATATGTGATTGAATTATCAGCTAGTGAGGCAATTATTATGAGAGAACGCATGGATATTTTACGTGAAATTGGTTTTGAAGTTGAAGAAATAGGTATTAATTCAATTGTTATTAAAGCTCATCCAACATGGTTAATTAAAGATTATGAGGAAGAACAAATTAGAAAAATTGTTGAGATTGTGCTTGAAACAAAAGATTTTAGTATTGAAAAATTTCGTGAAAGCGCAGCTACTATGATGAGTTGTAAACAAGCAATTAAAGCTAATGAATATATTTCACCAGAAGAAGTTGAAAAAGTTCTTGATGATTTAAGACATTGCAATAATCCATTTAACTGTCCACATGGAAGACCAACAATTATATTTTATTCAAACTATGATTTGGAAAAATTGTTTAAAAGAACTGGCTTTGAAATTTGATATTTGACATTAACATTTTAAGGTGCTATTATAACTTGCTAATAGGAGTGATAGAATGGCTTCATATTCTTTTTGTGTAAGAGATAAAAAAACAGGTGAGTATATTAGGGATACTCGAAATCATGAACTCGCATTTTTAGATTTTTTTGCAACTCGTTTTAATAATCAAGAAGAGTTAATGCGATTTTTAGGTGTAGATACATCCCTATATGATGATATTTCAATTGGATATATGAGTAATCATGAATTAAGAATTTTACCAATTTTCTTTGACGCACCTGAGTTAGAGGCGATTGTAAGAGAGATGGTAACGATTTCTAGTCTTGAAGAATATCCATCAATTTATGATGCGATTGCAGTTGCATATAATTTTCCAAAAGGAGTACAAGTAGCAAGTAGAGTTCCTGAATGTGACGCATCAGGAAAAATACTTCTTAGATTACAAATAGAAGATATGCCAACAAAAGCTCTAAAGGCTGGACTTTTACATCAAAAAGCTCATGAATTTATTACAAAAGGATATCGTCGAGTATTCAATGATGAAATGAATTCTAGTTATCTAAGTGTTCGTAAAGCATATATGGCGATAAGAAATGAAAACTATATTAATGGCAATCATATAATGAAACCTGGTTCTAATATGACTATGGAAGAACTTGTAGATCGACATAATAGTGAAACGATGAGTATTTATCAAATTTTAGAACGTGTTGAATTAACACCATATGAAGAAAGATTAGTAACAAGAGTTTTAAATAATGATGATGAAGAAGCATACGAAGAATTAATGGCTAGTAACGTTGAACGTTTAAAATATTTATCTCCAGTTTTAGCATATTTAAGTAAAGCGCGAGGAAAAGAACGAAAATAGTAACCAATTGTTGACAATTGGTTTTTTTTCTTTGATAATTTAATTAGGTGATAATATGGCTAGATATTCATTTGGTGTGCATGAAAAGGGAACAGATAGAATTTTATATTCAAGAAAAAGATTTTCACTTCCTTTTTTAGATTATTTTGCTTTACAATTTAATAATTCGAGTGAGTTAATTAGATTTTTGGGAGCAGATCCTGAAAAATATGATGATATTGAAATTGTATATAAATCAGAAGGAACAGTTAAGAATTTACAAATTTATTTTGATTCTTTAGAACTTGAAAAAATATCTGGTAGTTTAATTCGTTTACCACTTTCACATACGAGCATGTTGGTAAAAGAAAGACTTGCAATCGGTTATGCTTATCCAAAAACAGTAAAAGTTAGTACTCAAATTCCTGATTCTAGTCAAGCAAAAGAAATTACTAGAAGAATACATATGATTCCAGGTTTTGCCAATATGGCTCATGAACTAGAATATTTAGATGGTCATACTTATGATTATTATAAAAAGGGGGATTATGATCACTTACATAGACATTTATTAAAAAGTTACTTAAGTCTTAGAAAAATATATACTCTTTTAAGGAATAATTATTATCTTATTGGGGATCCTGATATAGTTAAACCAGGTATTGATTTTACAATGCAAGATATTCTTAAAAACTATAGTATTTCTTTTGATGACAAGGTTTATAAACTTTCTAGAAGATTACTTCTAACACCAGAAGAAGAAACGTTAGTTGCTAAGATATTAATCGATTCAGATAGTGAATCTTATGATTTACTTATGGCTAGTTCTCCTGAGCGACTAAACTATTTAAAACCGCTTATTACTGAAATTAATGAAAGACGTGGAAGTTCATTAAAAAAGGGCACAATTAGTTGACAATTGTTGCCTTTTTTTCTATGATAGTTAAGAGATGATGATATGTTACCTGAAGAATTTAAAAATAGAATGAAAGCATTATTAAAAGAAGACTATGACAAGTTTATTTCTTCTTTTGATGAACCTGAAGTTAAATCTATAAGAGTTAATAGTGAAAAGATTAAGGTAGAAGATTTTGTTAGAATTTCGCCTTTTAAATTAGAAAAAATACCATATACTTTAGATGGATTTTATGTGAATGAATCTAACTTAGGTAATCATCCATATCATCATGCAGGTTTATTTTATGTACAAGACCCGGCAGCTATGATGCCTGCTAATTTAATAGATTTAGATTCTGATATGATTGTTCTTGACTTATGTGCTGCTCCTGGAGGGAAAAGTGGTCAGATAGGATCTAAATTAAGTAAAGGAATATTGGTTTCTAATGAGATAAATCCGAATCGAGCTAAGATATTATTCAGCAATATTGAAAGAATGGGTTTGAAAAATACTATTATTTTAAATAACGATTCTTATACTTTAGCTAAAAAATATCCAAATACATTTGATGTTATTTTCATAGATGCTCCATGTAGTGGTGAAGGAATGTTCAGGAAAGACCCTAATGCTATTAAAGAGTGGAGCCTAAAAAAGATAGAAGAATGTGCTAAAATACAAAAAGAGCTTTTAAAAAATGCTGATATTATGCTTAAAGATGGTGGCTTTATAGTTTATTCAACTTGCACATATTCTCTAGAAGAAGATGAATTACAAGTAAGTGATTTCTTAAAAGAACATGAATATGAAGTATTAGAAATTGAAAATATTAAAAAATATACGAGTCATGGTTATGTTGATGATAGAATTAATAAAGAATTAATCAAAGCAATTAGATTTTATCCGCATATTTATAAAGGTGAAGGTCAATTTGCATGTGTTCTTAAGAAAAAAGGAGTTTTAGTTAAAACTAAACTCGATTTTAATACTAATAATATCATTGATAAATATATTGAAAATGATGTTGATATTAAACTAAATGCTGAAATATATAATAATTATGCTTATACTAAATTGCCATTTGATATTAAGGGTATGAAAATAATATCAAGTGGAGTTAAACTTGGTGAAATTAAAAACGATAGGTTTATTTATCACCATAATTTTGTAACAGCATATGGAAATAGTTTTAAAAATAAACTAAATTTATCATTAGATGATCAAAGATTAGTTAAATATTTACATGGTTATGAAATAACTGATGAAAGTGTTTTAGCAGGGTATGGGGTAATACTAGTTAATGGTTATCCACTTGGCCTTTTTAAAGCAAGCAATGGTACTTTAAAAAATCATTATCCTAGTGGTTTAAGGATGGTGAAATAAATGGATGATTTAATTAAAGAATATCTTGATTATTTAGAATATGAACGCAGGTATTCACTTTATACAGTTGATAATTATGATAAAGATATTACTGATTTTAAAGGATTTTTAATTATTAAAAAAGTTCTTGATTTTAGCAAAGTCGATTATCAACTTGCAAGAGACTATATGGTTAATCTTTATAGCAAAGGATACAATAATAAAACTATTTGTAGACATATTAGTAGTTTAAGAAATTTTTATAAGTTTTTACTTGCAAATAATTATGTGAATGATAATCCATTTGAACTTATAAGTAATCCTAAAATAGAAAAGAAATTACCTAATTTTCTTTATTACAATGACTTAGAAAAAATAATGGAAGTTCCAGATCAAAAAGAAGAAATAGGTGTTCGTGATGAACTTATAATTGAACTTTTATATGCAACGGGTATTCGTGTAAGTGAATTAGTTAACATAAAGGTTAAAGATATTGATTTTAAAGAAAAACAAATTCGTATATTTGGTAAAGGTAAAAAGGAAAGAATAGTTTTATTTGGTGATAAAGCACTAGAACTAATTAATAAATACTTAGATACAAGAGAGTTTGATTCGGATTTTTTAATCTTGAATAGTAGGGGTACTAAGATAACAGAAAGAGGTATCAGAGTAGTTTTAGATAAAAATGTTAAAAAAAGTGGAGTTAAAGCTCATGTAACGCCTCATACAATGCGTCATACATTTGCAACACATATGTTAAATGAAGGCGCAAACTTAATAACAGTTCAAGAGTTACTTGGTCATGAGAATTTAGCAACAACTCAGGTTTATACACATGTATCAAACGAGAGATTAAGAAATGTTTATTTAAATACTCATCCTCGTGCTAAGAAAGGAAAAGACGAATGAAAAAATTGTATTTTAGATATGGTAATGGAAAAACAGCAGATTTATGCCAAACAGCATATAACTACCGTGAAGGTGGAGCAAATATTGTCGTTATGAATGCAGATCATAATGATCAAATAGTGTCAGGTGTTAATATAGGTGGAAGAAACATTTTAACTCTTGAACCTAATGCTACGACAAGAAATATTTTTGAACAAGGTTTTAGATTTAAAGGTGAAGGAGTAGATGCAGTTTTAGTTGATAATGCTCATTTGTTGACATCTAAACAAGCAGAACAATTATTTTATCTTTGTAAAACTTTCGGGATAACAGTAATTGCGTATGGAAATAGAGAAAATGACTTAGGTCTTGCACCAGTAGCCTCAATGCGTTTAATGGAACTTGCTGATACTATTGAGCCCGTTGATGGAGAAGATACATTTGCTTATCGCTCAAAACTACAATTTTTTTATGGAGCTATGAATGCAAGTAAAACAGCAAAACTTTTATATAAAGCATTTGATTTAGAAAAGCAAGGTCTTAGAGTTATAACTGTAAAGCCATCTATCGATCGATCTGCTACTATGATATCTTCTAGAATTGGTTTATCAAGAAAGGCCGATATTGTTGTTGGTCCAAGTGATCGCTTATATGGTTATGGTGAATATCTAATACGTGATAGAGTAAATTATATTCTTGTAGATGAAGCCCAGTTTTTATCAGGTGTTCAAATTGATGATTTAGCAAGAATTAATCATGATTTTAATATTCCAATTCGATGTTATGGTTTAAAAACCGATTTTCTAACACATCATTTTGAGGGTAGTGGAAGACTTTTAACAATTGCTGATCTTAAAAAACTTAGAACTATTTGTCATTGTGCTGAAAGAAATGGTGCTGAATTTAATGCACGTAGATATAAAAATGGCGAATATATAACTGAGGGAAGTCAAGTAGCAGTTGATGATGGCAAAGAAATTGCATATGATTCATTATGTGAAAGATGTTATATAAGGGATGTTCAAGGAATAGATATTGATAATCCGGATAAGGTTTTGCAAAAATTAAGAGCAAGAAAAATTGTGAGTTAAAATGTGATTTTTAATCACATTTTTATTTGTTATGTTATAATTAGTTTAGATAATAATTATAAGTTAGGAGATATTATATGTTTTGTAGAAATTGTGGAAATAAATTAACTGATGGAGCTAAGTTTTGTAATAATTGTGGAACTCCAGTTAATGATATAAATAATAATAGTATCAATAATAACCAGTATAACAATGTAAATAATGGTAACAATAATATGTATAATAATGCAAACAATAATGTATATCAAAAACAAGAACCAAGAGTTCCTGGAGCTTGTATAGCATCTTATATTTTATTTGCAATTATAGTATTAATACACATTATTAATATTACTTCAATTTTATCAATTGTAAGTGATACAGGTGCTACTGAATTAGTAGCAGTGCTTGGAATAAATATAATTTCTGTTCCAATATTTTATCTTATTGGTTTAATAACAACTATTGTTGCAAAAGTATCACATCCTAAAAATTTGCATTCAAAAATTTGCTTAGTTATATATATAATTCTTGGTTTAATAGTAATTGCTGAAGCTGTAGTATTAATTTCAGCAATTGGAAGTTGTATTGCTGAACTTGATAATTGCAGCAATCTTGGATAATATGATTATTCCAAAATTTCAGTTTCCAATTTATGTAACAATTATTGTTCTTTCAATAATTATAGGTTTAATTTATATTTTTGTTTCAATCAAAAAAGAAAAAGAATGGAAACCATTAGTAGGTTTATATTTCATTTTGAGTTTTTATATGATATTGGCATTTGGAATTCTTTTATCATATTTAATTAATCCAACTAAGTTAGATATTTTTCATCCTGGTTTAACATCTTATGGTGGAGCTATAGGGTTATTAGGTTCTGCTTTAATATTTGAAAGAATAATTAATTTAAATGGTAAATTAATTAAGTATTCTATTTTATCTTTGCCACTTATTTATAGCGTTTCT
Organism: uncultured Bacillota bacterium; assembly: GCA_946622285.1. GTDB lineage: Bacteria > Bacillota_I > Bacilli_A > RF39 > UBA660 > RUG11241. Next base: position 3,288 of record CAMOPK010000025.1, on the reverse strand, counting down.
AAAATAGGTTGTCTTTTAGCTGGATGTTGTTATGGAATACCATATAATGGAATAGGATCTATAATTTATAGTAGTGGTTTAAATATTCCGGTTTTCCCAATTCAATTATTAGAAACAATAGTATTTATGATTATATTTATTATTATTAACAAGTATAAAAATAGTAAAAATATTCTTTTATTATCTATTATAGTAATGTCAGTATTCAAATTCTTATTAGATTTTCTTAGATATGAACATTATGAAAAAGTATTTACTATGAATCAAATGTTTAGTTTATTAATATTAATTGGAACTTCATTTTTACTTCTTTATAAGCATAAAAAGAATAATGTAAAATCGAGTTAAAAACTTGATTTTTTTTATTGTTTTAAGCAGTCATAAATGTTATAATATAATGGTCGTAAGGAGGAAAACAATGGCAAATAAAAAATATGTTTACCTTTTTAGTGAAGGTAATGCAAACATGAGAGAACTTCTTGGTGGTAAGGGTGCTAACCTTGCTGAAATGACTAATATTGGTCTTCCAGTTCCACAAGGTTTCACAATTACAACTGAAGCTTGTACTCAGTATTATGAAGATGGTCGTGAAATTAACGATGAAATCAAGAAAGAAGTAACTGAGTACATTGCAAAACTTGAAGAAATTACTGGAAAGAAATTCGGAGATAAAGAAAATCCACTTTTAGTTTCAGTAAGATCTGGTGCAAGAGCTTCAATGCCAGGTATGATGGATACAATTCTTAACTTAGGTTTAAACGAAGATGTTGTTGAAGTTTTAAGTAAAAAATCTGGTAATCCAAGATGGGCATGGGATTGCTACAGAAGATTCATTCAAATGTACTCTGATGTAGTAATGGAAGTTGGTAAGAAATATTTCGAACAACTAATTGACAAAATGAAAGAAGAAAAGGGTGTTACTCAAGATGTTGAGTTAACAGCTGATGATTTAAAAGAGTTAGCTCGTGAATTCAAAGAAGAATACAAGAGCAAAATTGGTAGTGATTTCCCAAGTGATCCAATTGAACAATTATGGGGAGCTATCAAAGCTGTATTTAGAAGTTGGGACAACCCAAGAGCTAACGTATATAGAAGAGACAACGATATTCCATATTCATGGGGTACTGCTGTAAATGTTCAAAGTATGGCATTTGGTAACATGGGAGATGATTGTGGAACAGGTGTTGCTTTCACAAGAGACCCAGCTACAGGTGCTAAAGGACTTTTTGGTGAATTTTTAACAAATGCACAAGGTGAAGATGTAGTAGCAGGTGTTCGTACACCAATGCACATCACTGAAATGGAACAAAAATTCCCAGAAGCATTTGAACAATTCAAGAATGTTTGTAAAACATTAGAAGATCACTATCGTGATATGCAAGACATGGAGTTTACAGTAGAACATGGTAAACTTTACATGTTACAAACTCGTAATGGTAAGAGAACTGCACAAGCTTCAATTAAGATTGCTTGTGACTTAGTTGATGAAGGAATGCGCACTGAAGAAGAAGCAGTTGCTATGATTGATCCTCGTAATTTAGATACATTACTTCACCCAACATTTGATCCAAAGGCTTTAAAAGAAGCTACTCCAATCGGAAAAGCATTAGGTGCATCACCTGGAGCTGCTTGTGGTAAAATCGTATTTACTGCTGAAGATGCTGAAGAATGGGCAAAGAAAAAAGAAAAAGTTATTCTTGTTCGTCTAGAAACATCTCCAGAAGATATCGTAGGTATGAAAGCTAGCCAAGGAATTTTAACAGTTCGTGGTGGTCGTACATCTCACGCTGCAGTAGTTGCTCGTGGTATGGGTAAATGTTGTGTTTCAGGATGTACTGAAATCAATATGGATGAAGAAAATAAGAAATTCACTTTAGGTGGAAAGACATATCATGAAGGAGACGTTATCTCAATCGATGGAACAACAGGTAATATCTATGATGGAGCTATTCCAACAGTAGATGCTACAGTTTCAGGAGATTTCGGAAGAATCATGGCATGGGCTGATAAATATCGTACATTAAAGGTAAGAACTAATGCTGATACACCAACTGATGCTAAGAAAGCAAGAGAATTAGGTGCAGAAGGTATTGGACTTTGCCGTACAGAGCATATGTTCTTTGAACCTGATCGTATCGCTGCAATCAGAGAAATGATTTGCTCAGATACAGTTGAACAAAGAGAAGCTGCTTTAGCTAAGTTAGAACCAATGCAACAAGGAGACTTCGAGAAACTTTATGAAGCAATGGAAGGATATGGTGTAACAATTCGTTATTTAGATCCACCACTTCATGAATTTGTTCCAACTGAAGAAAAAGATATTAAGGAACTTGCTAAGACTCAAGGCAAGACAGTAGAAGAAATCAAAGCAATTATTTCTTCACTTCATGAATTTAACCCAATGATGGGTCATAGAGGTTGTCGTTTAGCAGTTACTTATCCAGAAATAGCTAAGATGCAAACAAGAGCTGTAATTAAAGCTGCACTTGCTGTTTCTAAGAAAACTGGTAAGAAGATTGAACCAGAAATCATGATTCCATTAGTTGGAGAAGTAAAAGAACTTAAATATGTTAAAGATGTAGTATGTGCTACAGCTGATGAAGTAATTAAAGAAGCTAAAGCTGATATGAAATATCATGTTGGAACTATGATTGAAATTCCAAGAGCTGCTTTAACTGCCGATGAAATTGCAAAAGAAGCTGAATTCTTCTCATTTGGTACAAATGACTTAACTCAAATGACATTTGGATTCTCAAGAGATGATGCAGGTAAATTCTTAGGCGCTTACTATGATAAGAAGATATATGAAAATGATCCATTCCAAAAATTAGATCAAGTTGGAGTTGGAAAACTTGTTAAAATGGCAGTTGAATTAGGAAAGAAAACTCGTCCAGATATCCACTTAGGAATCTGTGGTGAACATGGTGGAGATCCATCAACTATTGAATTCTGTCATAATGTAGGTTTAACTTATGTATCTTGTTCACCTTATCGTGTACCAGTAGCAAGACTTGCTGCTGCACAAGCTGCAATTAAAGCAAAAAAGAATTAATATAAAAAGAATTAAAGACTAGGTAAAACTAGTCTTTTTTGATATAATCTAATTGGTGATAATAATGGAGAAAAGAAAAACTAAAAAAGAAATTGTAAAAATGCTATTAAAGAATAATGAATTAGAAGAAAGAGATGAAGAAGAATTATTAGATTTATTAGTGGAGCAACCAATCAGTATTGACGTAGATAAGCAAGAAGAAGCCAAAATGACTAAAGGAGATAAAATTGCTGATA
>CAMOPK010000024.1 GCA_946622285.1 uncultured Bacillota bacterium | reverse complement strand
TTCGGTAACAATAACAAGTGATGTTACAAAATATGCAAATGCAACAGATCAAACACCACCAACATGTGGAACAAAATCAAATGAGGGTAGTAGTAGTTCATGGAGAAATACAACACAAACAATAACTGTAGCATGTACTGAAAGTGGTGGCTCTGGATGTTCTCTAGCAACATTTAGTAAAGATTTTTCAAATAATACAACAGGAACAATTACTATTTCAGATAATGCAGGAAACACACGAAATTGTACAGTTAATGCATATGTAGATACGACGACACCAACGTGTGGAACAGCATCAGGAGCATCAACATCATGGATAACATCAGGAACAAGAACAATAACTCAAGCTTGTACTGCAGGTGTCAGTGGATGTGCATCAGTAAGTAATACGTGGTCAACAGATGCAAAAACCGGAACAATAACAGTAACAAGTGGGGCAGGAAAAACAAAAGCATGTACTGTCAATGTATATAGAGATGCATCGGCACCAACGTGTGGAACAGCATCAGGAGCATCAACATCATGGATAACATCAGGAACAAGAACAATAACCCAGGCTTGTGCTGATACTGTCAGTGGATGTGCATCGGTAAGTAAATCATGGTCAACAGATGCAAAGACGGGAACAATAACCGTAACCAACGGAGCAGGATTAACAAAGGATTGTACTGTAAATGTATATCGAGATTCATCAGTACCAACAGTTGTTTGTACAATTAATTCAAATGATAATAACACGGGAGTAACAGTTGGATTTGGTGCTGCTGATAGTATTAGTGGAATATCATCACAAAGCTCTGGTGGCACTATAACATCGACAACAACTTATTCTGCAACAAATGGAGCTGGTTTAAGTAATAGTTGTACAGTAACTGTAACAAGACAAAAGAGTACATGTTCAACACCGACATTTACTTCATGGACTTCAACAAATGTAGTAGTAGCAAATAGTTCATGTAGTGCTTATAATAGTGCGGATTGTGCTACTTGTACTACGTATGTTACATGTAATAACATTTCACTTTCATCAGTATGTACGAACGCTGGTGTAACACCTGCTAGTTCATCACCATATTGCAAACGAAAATATACACATACGAGATCAAGAAACGGATGTAGTGCATGGGGTTCATGGACTAACGGATCTTGTACACCTTCGACATATTATACTCAGTGTAGATATCATGGTACTAAATAGTAACATTGTGTAGAATAATTTGTATATAATCATATAAAAAAGATCAAAGAAAACTTTGATCTTTTTGTTTATTTTAAAATGTTTTTATAGTAAAATATTTTTGTGATATTATGAAGAAATTTATTAAAAAATATAGTACACAAATAATTGTTACTATTTTAACAACTATTTTCCTTGAATTGCTACTTATTTTTAGTTTAGGCATTTATCCATTTAAAAATGGTAGCATTCTAGTATGCGACTTATATTATGAATATGTACCATTTTATAATCATATTCGTGATGCTATTTTAAATGGAAAAAGTATTTTTAATTCATTCTCTTTTACTATGGGCCAGAGTATGGTAGGAATTATTTCTTATTACTGTTTAAGTCCATTAAATTTATTATTGTTATTTTCAAATTTAAACAACATCACATATTTTATAAAAATTTTATTCATAATAAAAATAGTTTTATGTGCTTTAAGTATGTCAATATATTTAAACAATAAAACAAGCAAAATAAATAATATTATTTTTTCATTAATATTTGCATTAACAACATATAATTTAAAATATGGATTTAACATCATGTGGTTAGATGTCATTTATATGTTACCTTTAACGATTCTTGGACTTGAGAAAATGATTGATGGTAAATCTTCTAAATTATATATTGCATGTCTTACTTTAATGATATTTTCTAACTTTTATATTTCTTTTAGTGCATGTATATTTATATTTATATATTTCTTATTTTATTCACTAGTAAATAAGAAATTAAGCTTTAAGTTACTATATAGATTTATTATATCTTCTATAATTCCTGTATTATTAACTGCATTTATGTTAATTCCTACTATATATAATATGCGAAATGGAAAATTAATAGAAGCTGTAAGCGGATATGATAAGTTAGTATTATATAATCCACTTAATATGATATATAATGTCGCACCCGGCGAAACTGCCGGACATATATTAAATGATTTGCCGTATTTTTATTCAACAACTTTAATATTAATACTATTTATTAATTACTTATTTAATAGTGAAATCTCTTCACGTGAAAAAATATTATCCTTTGGCATCATATTATTTATAGTATTTGCAACTTTATTTGCACCATTAGATTTATTATTTCATTGTTTTAAAGTTCCAAATTCACTTTATTATCGATATATATATATATTGTCATTTTTCTTAATATCAATTGTTTCGAAGAATAAGATTAAGGTTAGTTATTTTGCACTTATCCCCATATTACTATTTTCAATATGGGCATTATCAATTGAATTAAGTGTAAAAATGATAATATTTGTAACTCTTATGCTAGTATATTTTTTCGCATTAAAATCCGAATTGAAATATTTTGTAGTGATAATACTATTTGCAGAATTATTCTATAGTAGTTTCATCAATATAAAAACACTTAATGGTTATGGCAGTTATGATGATGTTCAAGAATATGGTAAATTATTAAAGGAATATTATCCAAAAGAAAATGAATTTTATCGTATTGAAGTTAATGAGCCAATTACTAAGAATGATAGTTTTATTCTCAATTATTATGGAATAGATTCATTTTCACCAACTATAACAAATACGTCTAAAATATTTTTAAAAAATTATTTATTATATGCAGAACAACATAGTTTAAATTATGTTTATCAAAATAGATTCATATTGGATCCATATTTCTTGGGAGTTAAATATGAACTAACTGATAATAAGGTGGTTGAAAATAAAAACTATTTACCACTTATAGTTAAAACAAATAGTTTTGACTATTTTAAACCAACTAATGATTTAATAATTAATAGTAACAATTTGTATAGAATGATTAATGGCGAATATTTATTTAAAGAAATTGATTATGATATAGATTGTATAAAAAATAATATGATAATTAGTAAATCTTGCAAAATTAATTATCAAAAGAAAGATAACTATAGTTATTACTTGCATCTTTATGTTAAATCAGGAAATCTTTTTGAAGATAAACCGTATGTTGAAAACACATATATTATAGATATTGACGAGACATTTGATTTTGATTATGATAATATTTATATTGATAGTGCTAAATTATATGAATTTAATGAATCTAATATAAAAAATCAATCAATCGATTTTGAAATATTTAAAGATAATTATATTAAACTAAATGTTGAAAAAGGTTCTTATTTAATGATGGTTCCATATGATGATAGTTGGCATATAAGGGTGAATGGAAAAGAAATAAAAAAAATAGAAGTTTTAGATTCTTTAATCGGATTTGAAACCGATGGTGGAGTAGTGGAAATAGAATTTATTCCACAAGGATTATTTTTAGGAATCTTAATTTCAGGAATAACATCATTATCAATATTCGCATATTGTTTTCGTAAAAGAGCAGGTGAATTATGAAAAAATTAATGGCATATTTAAAACTATTAAGAGTTAAGCATTATATAAAAAATACACTTATATTTATACCAGCAATATTTGCACATGTGCTTACAAGGTCAAATGTTAAATCAGCTTTTATTGGTTTTTTAGCATTTTGTTTTATGGCATCTGTCATTTATATTGTCAATGATATTAAAGATGTAGAAAATGATAAATTGCATCCAACTAAAAAAAATCGTCCAATTGCAAGTGGCGAAATATCAATTGCAGAAGCTAATATACTAGCAGTTATTATGTTTATGCTATCTTTAATTATGAATTATTTTGTTAAAGAAAGAATTATCAGCTATACAATTCTACTTATATATTTTAGTTTTAATTTGTTTTATTCGTTTGGGCTAAAAAAGAAACCAATAATTGATATAGTACTTCTTGTATCATTCTATATTTTAAGAATATATTATGGTGGATTCATAATTGGAGTTTCAGTTTCTGATTGGTTATTTCTAACAGTAACGTTTGCAGCTTTATATTTAACATTTGGAAAAAGAAGAAATGAATATATGAAATCTAAAAATACCCGCGATGTATTAAAACTTTATAGCAAAGAATTTCTAGATAAATTTATGTATTTAAGCTTAGCGTTAACATTAGTATTTTATTCTCTATGGGTTATAGAGCAACAAATAAGTTATTTATCATTTTCAGTTTTAATTCTTTTGATAATATTCCTTAAATATAGTTTAATAGTTGAGGGTGAATCAGATGGCGATCCAACTGAAATAGTATTTAAAAATAAATCGCTTTTAGTGTGGGGATTTATTTATATAATTTTTATGTTTTTAATGATGAGGTGATTTTATGAATATTTATGACTTTGATGGCACTATCTATGATGGTGATTCAGGTGCTGATTTTTTAAAGTATAGTTTTAAACACAAACCATTCAGAGTTACTTCATCAATTATTAAAACATTCTTTAAGTATTTAAAATATAAACGTGGAAAAGTTGAATTTAAAGAAGTAAAAGAAACTTTATTTTCTTTCGTTAAATACATTAATAATTTAGACGAATATATTAAAAAGTTTGTAGACAAACATAAAAAAAATATTAAGAAGTTTTATTTTGAACAAAAAAGAAAAGATGATTTTATAATTACTGCCTCTTTAGACTTCTATGTAAAACCACTTTGCCGTAGTGTCGGAATTAAAAGAGTAGTTGCAACTAAATATGATATTAGTAAATCTAAAATAATAGGTAATAATTGTAAAGGTGAAGCTAAAGCAAAAGTTATTAAGAAGATGTTTAATAAAAAATTTGAAAACTTATATACTGATTCAAAAAATGATGCTCCAATTATTAAATATGCTAATAATACATATATAGTTAAAAAGAATAAAATAATTAAATTTGATGAAAATTATAAATTTAAGAATAGTATATTTAATTTTGATTTTATTATATTTGTTTTTTGTGGTGGGTTAGGAACTTTAACAAATTTTCTTTGTTCCTCTTTAATATCAAGAAAACTTAATCCAGTTACTGCATATGTTATTGGATACTCAATAAGCTTATTTGTTACTTATATTTTAAATATGATTTACATATTTAGAAGAAAGTTAAATATTAAAGACTTTATTAAGTTTGTAATCTCTTATATACCTAACTTTATTATCCTATTTTTGTTTGTTTATATTTTTATAAATAAGATAGGACTTAATAAGTATTTGGTATATTTGTTAGCAGCTGTAATAGGTCTTCCAATAACTTTTATAATTCTAAAAATTAAAGCATTTAAAGATAAAAAATGATTATTAGATTAAATAATAAAAAGAGCTAAAACTCTTTTTTTTTAGTTTAGTTTGTTATATAATAACAATGTAACTACATAGGAAGAGGATTAAAAATGAAAAAGAAAATATTATTTGTAATAGTAGCAGTGCTATTATTTGTTGTAACAGGTTGTGGAAAAGAAACAACTTATCATGAAGTAAGTTATGATGAATTAGGTAAAATGATTAAAAATAAAGAATCATTTGTATTAGTAATTGGTTCAGAAACATGTAGCGCATGTGAAAGTTATAAACCAACAATGGAAAAAATAATTACTAATTATAATATAAGAGTTAATTATATTAATGTTTATCAACTTACACAAGAACAAAAAGCTGGATTAATAAAATATGTATATTATGCAAATACTCCAACAACTGTATACTTTGTAAATGGTGAAGCAACAGAAACTCACAATCATATTGTAGGAGCTGCAGATTATGATAAAGTTTTGGCAAGTTTAAAAAAGAATGGATATATAAAGTAATATGGAAGACAATAATAACGTTGAAGTATTAGATGTAAAAAAAGAAGAAACTGTAGAAGAAAAAAACGACACTACTGTTGACACTAATACAGTAAATTTTAGTGTCGTTAAAGCTTACGGTGAAGATTTAACTGCCAAAACATATGTAACAAATCCTGCCATTGCGCGTGAGGATGAAATTAAAAAATTAATGATAGTATTACTTACACCAGATAAATCAGGACTTTTAATAGGTAAGGCTGGTATTGGTAAAACAGCTATCGTTGAAGGATTAGCATATAAAATACAAAGAAATGATGTCCCTGAATCCTTAAAGGGATATCGTATTATTAAAATTAATTCAACATCTTTATTAGGTAAAATATCAAAAGATGGTAAAGAAGAAATGGCAATTAGTATTTTGGTTCGTGAATTAAAAGGTATGAGTAAAGTAATACTTTTTATCGATGAAGTTCATACACTTATTGGTGGTGCTTCTGATGGTCCAATGGATTTAGCCAACATCCTAAAACCAGCATTAGACCGTGGTGATGTTAAAGCTATTGGTGCAACAACAACAGAAGAATATGAGACATATGTCATTCGTGACCGTGCCTTCTTAAGACGTTTTGATCGTATTGATGTGTTAGAACCAGATCATGCAACAACAGTTAAAATATTAGTTGGGACAATTCCAAGAATAGCTGCTAAGACAGGTGCTAAATTTAAATATACTGATTTTGTTGTTGAGGAACTTATGGATGCTATTGTAGGTGCCACTTCTGAATATAAGAGAGTATATGGCCTTGCAGCTATGTACCCAGATGTTGCATTATCAGTATTATCACAATCGTTCTCAAATGCACTATTTGAAAATAGAACAGAAGTTAACGTATTAGATGTATATAATGCTATTAAAAATAGTAAAAGAATTTATCCAGATGCAATAATAAAAGAACTACGTGCATTTAAAACAAGGTTTAGTCGTATTGCAGCTGATGATAATATTGTATTACCAGATGTAACTATTGATGATATTAAGGTTGAGGCTTAAATGTTAAATGTAGTTTTATATGAGCCAGAGATACCTCAGAATACAGGAAATATAATGAGAACATGTGCTGCAACAAATACACGTTTGCACATAATAAGACCACTTGGATTTGTTTTATCAGAATCTAAAGTTAAAAGAAGTGGAGTTAATTATATTCCAGAGTGCGATTATACATTGTATGATGACTTTGAAGATTTTAAACGAAATAATAAAGGGACTTATTATTACTTCACAAGATATGGTAAAAAACCACATACAAGTTTTGATTTTAGTAATTCTGATGAAAATATTTATCTAATATTTGGAAAAGAAAGCACAGGAATACCTTTAGATATATTACGTGACGATTTAGAGCATTGTACGCGAATACCAATGAGTGAACATGTTCGTGCATTGAATGTATCCAATAGCGTCGCAATAGGCGTTTATGAGGTATTAAGACAACAAAATTATAAAGGATTATCATTTAAAGAACCATTCAAAGGGGAAAATTATCTCGAAGGAGGAGAATAATGCTAGATTTTATAGTAGAAAACATTTGGATTTTAATAATTGTAGGAGTAATAATAATACTTACTACAATTGGTTATATTGTTGATAAGTTTGTTATTAATAAAGATAATAGTCCCAAAAAAGAAAAGGAAGATGCACCGGTTCAAGAAAAAGCAGATATTCAAGTTGAGGAAACTGCTAATAATGAAGAATCAACTCAAGAAGTTGCTCATGAAGGAGAAACTAATCAAGAAATTCCAGATGCTGCAAATGAAGTAGCAGAAGGAAATCAAGAACAGGTTCCAGAAAATTCTGAAGTTCCAGATGTTGCTCAAGAAACTGAAGCATCAGCTGATCAACAAGATGATGATAATCTTGTAAAAACAGAACCACTATTTTCTAAAGATGATAATGGTGAAAACAAAGAGGAAAAACAAGAAGTTTAATTTTATTAAACTTTTTTCTTTTCATTTTGATTGATAATACTTCAATTTGTGCTATAATTTATATAAGGTGATAAAATGAAGAAAAATGCATTTACGCTAGTAGAACTTTTAGCAGTACTTGTAATAATAGGTATTCTTTCTGCTATATCAATTGCTATTTATAGTAACTCAATCATTGAATCAAAAAATTCGTTGAGTGATTTTCAAAAGAAGCAATTGGTTGAGTCTGCAAGAACTTATGTTGCAGTAAATACTATTGGTTTTAATAATATATTTGATAATATGACTGTTGGTGAAGATGATAGTTGTGTTGCATTAGCAATTAAAGTATTAATAACAGAGGGCTTAATTGGTCAAGATGTAGTTGATCCTAAAGATACAAATACGCAACTAGATGGTTACATCAAAATAAAATATGATGCAGCAACAAGCCAATATGAATATAATTATGAGAATGAATCATATGCTAGTTCAGCTTGCAAATATAAATTTTGGGTTGAAAACGGCGTTGTAAAACATACAGATTAGGAAGTGAAAGAATGACAGTTAATGAGTTCGTATCATTAATTAAGGGGTTTATAGATGTATTATTAGTATGGCTAGTATTCTATTACATTTTTAAAAACTTAAGAAAAAATGTAAAAATGGCTCTTTTATTTAAAGGTATATTAATAATTGTTATACTCTCTTTAATTGGTAATATTTTAGATTTAGCTACAATTAAGTTCTTACTTAATTATGTAGTAACATGGGGACCAATTGCGTTAATTATAATTTTTCAACCAGAAATTAGAAATGTATTAGAGCAATTAGGACGTAGTCAATTATTAGGTCGTCATAAAGTTTTAACGACTGATGAAAGAGAAAGAGTTGTTTACGAGATAGTTCAAGCAGTTGATTATTTAAAAAAAGCTCGTATTGGGGCTTTGATTGTTTTTGAACGTGATAATAGTTTAAATGAATATATTGAAAAGTCTAAAAAATTATATGCAGATATTTCAAGTGATTTATTAATATCTATATTTTTCCCAAATAACCCACTACATGATGGTGGTGTAATTATCCAAGGGGATAGAATTACTAGTGCTGGTGCAGTGTTCCCAACAAGTGATAATCTAAAGATTAGCAAGAGACTTGGAACTAGACACCGTGCAGCTTTAGGTATTTCTGAAATTACAGACTGCATTTCTTTGATTGTGTCTGAAGAAACAGGAAGATTATCAATTGCAATCGATGGTGAATTGCATTACAATTTGACTATTGATGATTTCAAATTGATGTTACTTGAGGAACTTCGTCCAAAGAAATCAATTTTAGTAGATGAAGAGGAGGGCAAAGAAGATGAAGAATAAAGGTGTCCTTCGTTCTTTCGTGTCATTTATTGACCGAAAAATCGTTTTTCCAATTACAAAAGTAATTTTGGCTTTAAGTGAAAAATTTTCAAAATCAGGAAAATTTGTAGAACATTGGTTATCAAAAAGTAATACATTGTTATTTATATCATTAATATTTGCAATCATTTTATATATTGCAGTTGATCAAAAATTAATTACAATGAATGAAAGTTCTGCTGAAGTTTTAAGAGATGTTCCTGTAGTAGCTGAATATAATCAAGAGTCATATGTAATAGATGGTTTGCCAGAAAAAGTAGATATAACTTTAATAGGTGGTAAATCAGACTTATATTTTGCTAAACAATCAGGAACTAAAAATATTGTTGTTGATTTAAGTGATTTAAAACCAGGTACGCATAAAGTTCAAATTAACTATACTCAAAAGTTTAGTTCAATTAAGTACTCTGTAAATCCAAGTACTGCAACAATAATTATCTACCAAAAAGAATCAGCAACTAAGAATATAACTTATGATTTATTAAATCAAGATAAATTAGATGCTAAAAAAGTAATTGATGGAGTAACACTTAGCACTTCAGAAGTAATCGTTAAAGGAGCTGAATATCAAGTAGCTCAAGTAGCTATAGTTAAGGCGTTAATAGATGTTTCAAAATTACCAAGTCAAGATGTTGGTACTCAAACAATTGATAATATCAAATTAATAGCTTATGATGAAGATGGTCAAATAGTAGATGTTGAAATTGTTCCAGAAACAGTAAGTGCTGAAATAACAATTAAGTCTCCAAGTAAGGAATTACCACTTAAGTTTGTTACTAAGGGTAATGTAGCATTTGGATATGCTATTAAAACAATTGAAGCCTCTGATACTAAAGTTACAGTATGGGGTTCTAGTGAAGCTATAAGTGATCTTAAATTTATTGAAGTTGATGTTAATGTAAGTGATATTAAAACTGATCAAAAATATAAACTAGAAATTAATAAGCCAAGTGGAGTTAGAAACATGTCTATATCAACTGTTAATGTTGATGTAACATTAGATTCTTCAGCAGATCGTGAACTTGATAATGTAGGCTTAATTTGGAGAAATTTAGATTTATCTAAATATAAGGTTCAAGCATCATCAGCAAATGATACTAATGTAACAATCATCTTGAAGGGTGTTGCAAGCGTTATTAATGATATTCAACCATCTGATGTAACAGCATACTTAGATCTTTCTGGTTATAGCGAAGGTGAATACGAAGTTGAAGTTCAAGTTGAAGGAAACGATACTAGAGTAGAATACGTAGCTAAGACTAAGAAAGTAAAAGTAAAGATTATTAAGATAAAATAAAAGGGAATTTAATTCCTTTTTATTTTGACCAAAATTAGATATAAAAAATTGTATCTTTTTGTCATTTTATGTTATAATTGATTTGGTGATTATATGAAAAAAAAGGAAAAAAATACTGAAAAGAAAACTGGATACAGTATTTCTGAACCAGTTGAAACAATAGAAAATAAAGGGTCTAAAATTAATCTAGAAAGTGAAAGTACTAAGTTTATTGTAATATTACTTTGCATTATTGTTTTCATTGCTATGCTTTGGTTAGTAGATACATTAAAGAATAGCAAAGAAGAAGATAAGAAAGATGAACCAACAACAGTAAAGATTGATTATAGTGAAGTTTTAGTTGGAAATATGCTTGATCAAAAACCTGAAAAATATTTGGTATATGCATATAAAACAGATAAAGATGCAACAATAGAATACTTATTAACAAATGCAGGTGATAATTATAAACTAAATTTAGATTTAGCAAATAATAAAATAGCAGTTGCAGAAACAAGTAATTTTACTGGAACAATTGATCAAATAAAATTTAAAGGTGAAACATTGCTTGTAATTGAAAAAGGAAAAATAACTAAAGCATATGAAGGTACTGATGATATTACTAAGTACTTACAAAGTTTAAAAAAATAGTTAGGAGCATTTATGGAAGAAAAAAAGGAAACAACAAAACCTAATTTAAAAGAAAGAGTTTCAAAAGCAGAAGAACTAAAATTTGGATTCTTAGAAGTTTTAATATTAATTCTTATCACTGCATTAGTGACAGTAGTTGTAACTATTACAGTGACTAAGATAGGTGGTAATGAACCAAAACCTAAGACTTATAGTAATAAAGATATTGATCGCTTTGTAGAGGAATATAATTTTATCTTAAATAGATATTATGGTGAAGTAGACTCTAAAGATTTAGTTAATAATGCAATTGCAGGTATGGTAAATAGTTTAGATGATCCGTATTCTACATTTATTGCCGATGAAAATGCGACAAATTTTGATGTTGAGTTAGATGGAGAATTCTACGGCTTAGGAGTCGAAATTACTGTTAATGAAAATTCTGAGATAGAGGTATATAGTTTACTTCCTGGATATGAGGCAGAAAAATCAGGGCTTCAAAAGGGTGATGTTATCACTGCTTTAGATGGAGAAAGTGTTGAAGGATTATCAACAACTGAATTCCGTGCCAAGATGATTCAAAATCAAAGAGAAACTGTAACATTAACTGTAAGAAGAAATGATGAAGTATTAGAATTTAAGATTAGAAGAACACTAGTACAAATAGATTCTGTTAAAACAGAGACTTATACATCAGGTAAAGCCAAAGTAGGGTATATTTATATATCTATTTTTGCTAACAACACATATAAGCAATTTAAAGAGGCTTTAGCAAAACTTGAAAAAGAAAATATTGATTCTTTGATTGTAGATGTTAGAGGTAATAGTGGTGGACACTTATCTGTTGTTACAGATGTAATCTCAGAATTCCTTGATTCTAGTCATGTTATATATCAAGTAAAAGATAGTGAGAAAGTCACAAAAGAGTACTCTAAAGGAAATAAAACTAAAAATTATGACATAATTGTTCTTATTGATAGTGGTAGTGCATCTGCATCTGAATTGTTATCATCAGCATTAAAAGAACAATGCAATGCTAAATTAGTAGGAACTAAATCATTTGGTAAATCTACAGTTCAACAAGTAGTAGATTTAGAAAATGGTTCTAAATATAAGATTACTGTTAAAGAATGGTTGACTTCAGAAGGCAATGTTATCAATGGTAAGGGTATAAATCCAGATGTCGAAATTGAATTAAGTGATAAATACATAAATGATCCAAAAGTAGAAAATGATAACCAACTTCAAGAGGCAATCAAATTATTAAAGAAATAAAACTGGCTTTTATTTCTTTTCTTTTGCTTAAAAATAAGATATAATTAACTGGGGTGTTACTATGAAAAAAATCAAAGTGGGGGACAAGTATCAAATACAATGTTATAAACACAATGGTAAAATTCATCGCGCATGGGATGAAGCAATAGTTTTAGATGTTAAAGAAGATTATATTGTATTTGGTAACAATAGAACTCAAGTAATTGAAGCTAGTGGTAATTATTGGCATACAAGAGAACCAGCTGTAATGTATTTCTTTAAAGATAAATGGTTTAATATAATTGCCCAAATAAAAAGAGATGGGATATATTATTATTGTAATATAGCTAGTCCCGCTGCAATTGAAGAAAATACAATTAAATATATTGACTATGATCTTGATCTTAGAATTTTTCCATCTGGTGAATATAAGATATTAGATCGACTTGAATACAAATATCATAAAAAAATAATGGAATATCCAAATGATTTGGATCATGTAATCAACAACTCATTAAATAAGTTAATAGATTCTTATGTTAATGGTGCAATATATTTTAGCAATTATCGCAACTTGGAATATAGTAAGATTTATAGTAGTTTAGTGGAACAAAATAACAAAAATTAAAAAAAGTAAAAAAACAACTTGACTTCTAAAATTTTATTTGCTATATTATTAGTGCTTTTTGAAAAACGCATACGTATAATTAAATGTAAAACTATTAAAAATTAGGCAAAAAACCTTGACTTGGTAGTTTTAATTTGTTATATTTAGTATGCTTTTAATATGAAAAAAGCGAAAGGAATAAAATATCACAAAAATTTAAAAAAAAGTCTTGACTTAGATTTTTTAAAGTGATATATTATTACTGCTTTGTGAGAAAAAATCACAAATGTTCTTTGAAAACTGAGCAAAACGTCAATTTATATTAAGTTAGGACAAAAGTTTCAAAAATGATTTAATTATTTTTTTTTGGAGAGTTTGATCCTGGCTCAGGATGAACGCTGGCGGCATGCCT
>CAMOPK010000023.1 GCA_946622285.1 uncultured Bacillota bacterium | reverse complement strand
ATATTTAGCATATTTCTTTATTTGTTCCATTCTATCTATATCTACGTTCATATTTTCACCATTTTCATTATATCATTTATTCTTTTAAACTTCTATGTAATATGTAAATAAAAACTAGCATTTAAATATTGCTAGTTTTATGAACTAAATATTAATAGAACTATTGTTGAAATAATTATTAAGGATACACATATATTTTGCTTTAATGTCAATTTTTCTTTTAAAATCTTGACAGCTAAAATATGAGTCACTACTGAATAAAGCCCTGTTAAAGGCGACACAATTGAAATATATGCTGTAGTTAACAAATATGAGTGAAGAAAATATCCTCCTCTACTTAAAACATTACTTAATAAAATATCTTTATCAGGTTTTTCCAATTTAATATGTTTTATCTTCATAATTGTTGCAAGAACAATTACAGCAAGAACTAATAATATGGCATTACTAAGATAAAAATCTGCCAAATTAAATCCACTTAAATAAACACTTTTTTCTAAAGTTGTAGTAATAGCTACTATAAGTGCATAACAAGATGCAAAGAATATAGCTGTTTTTTTAACTTTTTCTTTTGTTTTAGAACTAACAAAGTTTAACGCACATATACCTGCACATATTATAATAAGTGGTATAAGTTCATATATTGAAATATTTTCATGAAATAAAAACATCCCAATTAAAATAACATATACTGGATCCGATGCTAATATCGGAGACACTATTGACAAATTGCCATGTTTAATCGAATATAAATAAAAAATATTTCCAAGTCCAACCGAAAGTAAAAACATTGGGGCAATATATATAAATATACGTGGATTAAATCTTGTAAATGCCGAAGCATCAACAATTAATGCAAAAAGTAAATAAACAAGTATTTCAAAAAGATATGAATGCATTAAAACATTCATTGAATTATACTTATTAGTTGCTCTTTTATAGCATATTTCTGAAAAGCCCCATATAAAAGCAATCATAAGGGCAATAATAATTGTTGTCATTCTTCGGTATAATTAAATCCTTTCTGATATAATGCTTGTTTAATTTTGTATTTTAATTCATTTCCAGAATACTTTTTCGAATACTTTTTATACAAACGATCATATTCTTTTTGATAAACACTTTTATCTTCTTTTAATAACTCATTCAATTTTGAATTGACAAGGCTTGCATCATAACCTAGTCTTGTTAATTCATTATATAGTTTGTTTTTTAATTGATATAAAGAATTAGTCTTGTTTAATTTATTTTTCTTAATAATTATATTAATAAGATTATCTTTAATTTGATCATAGTCTAAACTATCTATAACCTGATTAACAATAATTTCAGATATTCCTAGTTTCTTTAAATCATCAGCAATTTTATATTCACCATTTTTTCTTAAAGAAACAGCATCTGCTGCATATGATTTTGCAAAACGAAGATCATTAATCAAATCATTTTTCTTTAGTTCTTTAATAACTCTATCTTGAAGTTTTGTATCAATTTCGTTTTTTTCTAAATAATCAATTACTTCTTTTTCACTTCGCCATTTAGTTGAAATCATTTTTACAACTTTATAGTAAACATCATAATAACTATTATTAATTGATATTTCACTCATGATTTGATTATCAAGGTTTTTCCCATTAAATAGCATATTCTTGATAATAATATCATCATAAGTAGTAATTGAATCACCATTATCAAGTTCTAATTTATACTTGCCATTCTTAAGTTTTTTTAGTTTTTCTATCTTCATATAACCTCTATATATAAAAGACTTAACACGTCTTTATATGTATTAAGTCTTTTGATATTTCCTCTAAAGCTCTACCTATATTTTTCTTAGAAACATATTCGTCATCTTTCATTTGATAATGATTTCTTTCTGTCATTTCTTTGGATCTTCTGGCTACTACATTAACAAGTAGATATTTTGATCCAACTTGATTTAATAATTTATCTATTGAAGGATATATCATTCAATTCACCTCTCTATTATTAGCATATAATCTTTTTTTAAATTTGTAAAGTTTTTTGACACTTTTTTACATTATTACATCATATATAAGCGGTTCTTTAGATTTTTTCTTTTCTTCTATTGTAAAACATGAAAGAATTCTTCTAATTTCCATATCTTTTTTATCAACGTATATTTTTAATATTTCTTCTTCTTTATCAACATGGTCTCCGACTTTTTTACTCAAGACAATACCAACTCCATAATCAATAACATCGTCTTTAGTTTCACGACCACCACCAATTTCTTTAACAATTTCACCTAAGCCTTCAGTATTAATAGTATTTATGTATCCAGCTTTATTACTTTTAATTGAAAATATCTTTGGAGCTACTTTAATCTTAGTTATATCTCCACCTTGAGCCTTTACCATTTCAAGAAATTTATCATAGGCTTTACCATTTTTAATTGTTTCTATAACTTCTTTTTTAGCATCTTCTATTTTTATATTTTTACCTAAACTAACCATATAAGATGCCATATAAACAATTAAATCATATAAATCGTTATGAACATTTCCTTTTAATAATTCGATTGCTTCCAAAACTTCTAAAGCATTACCTATATTATTTCCAAGTGGTTCACTCATATTAGTTAAAACACAGATAGTATCATGTTTATGCTTTTTGCCTATTTTTACCATTAATTCTGCTAATTTTTTAGCATCTTTCATTGTTTTTACTAATGCACCATTGCCAACTTTTAAGTCAATCAATATCTTGTCTGCGCCACTTGCAAGTTTCTTAGACATAATACTAGATGCAATTAAAGGAATTGATGAAACAGTTCCAGTTACATCACGTAACGCATATATTTTTTTATCAGCTGGAACTAAATTAGCTGTTTGACCAGTGATAACTGCTCCTACTTCATTTAATTGCTTTTTAAATTCATCCATAGTCAAGCTAACTTTAAATCCAGGAATTGATTCTAATTTATCAATTGTTCCACCAGTATGGCCAAGTCCACGACCACTCATTTTAGGCACTTTAACGCCAAGTGATGCAACTATTGGAGCAAGAAGTAAAGTCGTTTTATCCCCAACACCACCAGTTGAATGTTTATCTATTTTAAATCCTTTGATATCGCTTAAATCTAGATGATCTCCACTATTATACATAATTTCAGTTAAATTAAATGTTTCTTCATCACTCATTCCATTCAAACAAATAGCCATAAGTAAAGCACTCATTTGGTAATCTGGAATTTCACCATTAACATAACCCATAACTGCATATTTTAATTCTTCCTTAGATAATTGCATTTTATTACGTTTTTTATTAATTATTTCAATCATATTTTCAGCGTTCATATTTAACCTACTTTCATACTCTTCTATTTAATTATAACATCAAACTTGTAAATATGTTATAATAAATTTGAGGTAATCATATGGAAAATGAAATTATTAACATTTGTAGAGAATTAAAAAAATTAAGCCACTGTAAATGTTGCGGTGGAGATGTTATAAGCGGAATATGTAATTGTTGTGGAAATATAAATGAAAGATCAGGCGAATTAATTGACAAATTAAAAGAATTGCTTAAAAATGATAAGCAACCTTTTCCTGTTTTAGCTGAACTTATAAATATCCATGATTTAGAAATTCCTTTTGTTAATAGCCTTATAAGTTCTAGAATTGAAACAATGAAAACATTTCTAGCATATAAACTAGAACAAAATGAATATGCTGATATTATTAATCTTCTATCTAAAGATAATGCATCTTTAGTAGTTGACCCGAACTACTTTTTTAAAATTGCAGAAAAATATTTCTGTGGTGAAATACCTAATATGGATGATGAAACATATTTGAAATTTGTTCAAATTTACACCAAAAACATTTTGGAAAAATCAAACTTCAAATCATTATATGATCGTGTTCCTAAAGTAGAATTTGTCTCTGCAGAAGAAATAAAAAAAGCTCAAGAAGATAGCAATACCAATCTTAGTTTTGTTGCACATGGATTATGTATAGTTACTAGGTATGGTGAAAGAATATTACTCAACAGTGAATCATTTTTAAGTACTCGTGAAATTTCACCATTTCAAAATATAATTACTATTTATCATGAATTACAACATCTAGTTCAAAAAAACTATTCTAGAACTCCTTCAAGATACAATGTTGTTGGATTAATGTCAGCAAAAGATAAAGTATTAGAAAAAATTTTCCCAAACTATTATGATGAAAATTATGAATTGGTTGCATTTGAAAACGATGCAGAATATAATGCTTATATGGCAATGGCAAACGATTTAGTAGCTCTTAGATTAAATCCTTTAGATTTTCCTACTAAAGCAACAATGCATGCTAATTTATTATCAAATAGAACTCGCTTCATAAATGGTAAAGAAGATACACTTGATAACTTGTTTGATCAGTATGTAAGTGATCCAAACATATTAATAGAATATCCAATTTTAACACTCGAATATAAAATTGAAGGCGGAAAAATAGTAAGAAAAACACCAGAAGAAACTGCTAGTATTATAAATCAAGATGCAACTCCTGAATTGAAAGCAATTTATCAATATATATCAAATAGACCTCTAGTTGAAGCCCAACCGACTAGATAATAAAAAAGTCTTAGAAATCTAAGACTTTTTTTATGCCAATATAATTATTCCTGCAATTAAAATGAATACAACTAATAATTTCCAAATATATTTTAACCATTTCCCATACGAAATATCATAATATGCAAGTCCAGCCATTAAAATATAACTTGTTGGAACAATTAAATTTGATATTCCACTCATTAATTGCAACGATAATCCTGATGCTGCTAATGTTGATTTATTAGTTGAAAGTGCAACTAATATTGCTGCAACATTATTAGCTAAGAATAATTGATTATTTAATAAAACTGTATAAATTGGTGTAGCTAAAGCTGTTTTAAATGCTAAATATTCACTAGAAGAACTATAAATACTATTAACTATTTTATCAATGAAATTATAACCAGTGTCACTATTATAGTAATACATAAATATTACACCAGCTAAAGTTGCATAGAAGCTAACTCTTATCATTGGTTTAACCCCTTCTTTAAATCCTTCAACTAATTCTGAAAATTTAATTCTATAAGTTAAACTAATTACTAAAATTGTAAATAACATTAATCCTGCTATATCTTTAACTCCCCAAGATCCAAAAGCAGTTACACCATTAAATACTTTTACCTTGGCAAGTTTTTCACTTAAATTAGCAAAGAATCCAATTCCAAGATAATCTTTAAAATTATAAACACCAATAATGGCAATCATCATAAAAATTATTAAAATTATTACAAGTGCTATTCCTTTTTTAGAACCAACTTCGTATTTAAATTCCATTTTTTCAGTATCGATATCTCTACGATCTTTTAAAATCAATGTAACAGACATTATAATTGCTGATATAAAGAATATAATTATTCGTACTTTTAATAAACTTTTCTTACTTATTTCAAGCAAATAATTAATTATTCCGCCAAATCCTGTTAAAGATGCAAATGAACCTATAATCATTGCTCCAACAGTTGCAAACATAACTCTTTTTTTATTAAATCCAAGTTCAGTTAAAATTGCAGCAAAAAATGGAATTAATACAAATGTTAGAATACTACTCCCTATTACACTTTCAAATGTCATTATTAATAATGAGCTTAAAATAATTGCTAGATTTTTTTTCTTTCCAAACCAACCAGCAATAGTTTTGATTATATTATGATATACACCAGTTTTATTTAAAACTCCATAGAAACCACCTATAATCAAGAATATAATGCCATACTCGGCAAATAAATAGAAAGCTTGAAAAGGAAGCGAAAATATATCACCAAGACCTAAAGCTGAGCTGCTATCAGCTTTATAGAATGTTCCCTTATAAAATAAGCCCCCACCTATAAACCAAGAAAGTACGACAAATATTAAAAATGTTATTAAAATTGCTTTTAATAAACTATGATTTTTTTTCATATAATCACCTTTCTATATTTAAATTATATAGCAAAACAATAATATTTTAAAGTTTTTTTGATTAAAATATGCTATTATATTTAAAGGAGCAAACAATATGATTTATAGAAATAATAAAAGATATAACACATTAGATAATTTTTATTTTGATAAATTTGGATCTAAAATATCTAAAATTAGTTTAGATGCTCATTTTACATGTCCAAATATAGATGGTACTAAAGGATATGGTGGATGCATATATTGTTCTAGTAAAGGTTCTGGTGATTATGCTGGAACTAAAGAGAGTCTTACAGAACAATTTTATGAAATAAAAGAAATCATGGATAGAAAATGGCCAAATAGTAAATATATTGGTTATTTTCAAGCACATACTAATACTTATGCTGAAGTTAATATCTTAAAAGAAAAATATGAAGAAATTTTGAAAATTCCAAATGTTGTTGGACTTAATATTGCAACAAGATGTGATGCTATAACTGATGAATGTTTAAATTACTTAGAAGAATTATCTAAAAAAACATATCTTACAATTGAATTGGGTTTGCAAACAATTCACGAAAAAACATCTATCTTAATTAATAGATGTCATACCCTAGAAGAATTTGATGAAATGGTTAAAAAACTAAGAAAACGAAATATAAATGTAGTTGTCCATATTATTGATGGGCTTCCTTATGAAACAAAAGAAATGATGTTAGAAACAGTTGAACACTTAAATAAATTAGATATTCAAGGCATAAAAATACATATGTTACATATATTAAAAGGAACTAAATTAGCTGATCTTTATGAAAAAGAAAAATTCCATGTTTTAACTAAAGAGGAATATGTAGATATTGCTTGTGATCAACTTGAAATATTAGATCCTAGTATTGTAGTTAATAGAATTACTGGTGACCCTAAAGTAGATGATTTAGTTGAACCTACTTGGTTAGTTAAAAAGTTTACTGTTTTAAATGAAATTGATAAAGAACTTCGAAGGAGAAATTCATATCAAGGCATAAAAAAAATCCAAGATATCGGTGCCTAGTGATAAAAAACCTGGTCTCCCAGGTGGGCATCACATCGCCAACTTTAGGATTCTTAAATAAATTTAAGCATTCTACACCATTGGTGAATTAGATTCCCGAATTATCATAATTTAGTGGTTTTTTTCAATATAGGTTCCCGTCTATCCTAGACAATTATATTATAGCAAAAAGGCCAAAAATAATCAAGATATCTATTTAAAACACATAATTTAACATAATTAAAAACTTATTGAATAATCAATAAGTTTTTATTTTTTAAATGGACTTCTTGCATATATTTCAGTCCCTCTACCATTTAATAATTTTTCTTTAGCAAAATCGAAGGCCTCTTTAACTGCAGGTTTAACCTCATCAGGAAACTCTTCATATATTCTATCTAAAAGATCATTTTCTTTAACAACTTCTAAATTACTAGTAAAGTTAATATTACCTAAAAATTGAAATAAACGCCACCACATTCCAACTACTGGATTCCAGTCTGCTCTTTTATTAATTTCTTGTAAATCAACTCTTTCTAAATTGAAGAATCGCTTTTTCAAATCTTCTGGCATATATAACTTAGATGGATCCATTATCCATTCATCTTTGTCATAATCATAAAGTGGTAATGCTAATACATCTTTTGTTTCAGCTTCTTCAACTGTCATATTATTAAATTTAGCAACTTCTTCTGGAGTAAATCCCCACATCTCAGCAAATTCTTTTAAGCTTCTCTTCTCTATTACTTCACCATCACGATTTTTAATATTTTTAATAAAATTAGTTGATGGTCTTATTACTGGGAACTCACCAGTTAAATGCTGGTACAAAATATCTAAGCAATCAACATCTTTAATTAACTGAGTTAAGACTGCATATACTTGAACTTCAGCCTCATTAAATGTACTGACATCTCTTAATAAATCTTCGATATTGCTATGTAATAATTTATCATCTATTCTATTTACTTCTGGACTAAATTCACCTTTTAAAACAGAATCTTGGTGATGTAAAATTGCTGTCCCAATTACTTTTGCAAATTTTGGTCTAGCAATTAAACTCCTAATTTTTCCTTTTTTCATTAAAAGTTCAAATCCAGCTTCAGAGTGATTTTTAACAGCTAAAGGTTCTAATAGTTCAGCATATTTTCCTCTAAAATATTTTCTTTTTTCAGTTTGATTACCATATTGTTCACCATATGCTGTATTCCAAGTTGCATATTCAAAGCGTCCAATATCATGTAAACGCGCAACAATTTCTAAAACTCGTTGAAAATCAACTTTTAGTCCAATTTTAGATGCTACGCTTAGAATATCGTTTACAACTCTTTCGGTATGATTTACTTTAACATCAATTAATTCTTGACGTTTTGCCATCAAAACATCGACATCACGTGCTGAAGAAAATATTTTTCCTTTAGCAAGTAACTCTTTTCTCATTCCAGCTGTTACACCAGGAATTGAACCTTGTAATTCAGGATTATCACCTAAAGATGCAACTGCATCACGACAAAATCTTACATAATCATGAAATTCTAATTCGACAATAACTGGCTCAATACTCATTCTTTCACCTCTAATTAATTTTTAAAACAAGTACCTAGTCTCTTAACTGCTTGCTCTTCTGTAACAGTGTAAATGCCATGGTCTTCTTCTCCTCTATCTAAATTATCAACAAGATCATTTTGAACATCTTTAATTACTTGTTCAAATGTACCTTTTAATGCTCTTGCTCCTGCTTCAAGTTCAAGCGATTTACGTATAATTAATCTTAATACTTCTTCAGAAAGTTCAAAATTTGCACCATTCTTTGCAAATGTTTCTTTTGTTATTAAATATGGACTTTCTGCCGCTGTCATTAAGATTTTATATAAGTCATCTTCAAATAATGCGTTGACTGGTATTCTTACTTCTAAACGCCCTAACATTTCTTTTGAAAGACCAAATTTCATGAAATCTTTAGTACCATAAAAAACTCTTTTTTGTTGAGGTACATTTGAAACGCCAAAACCAAGAGGTTTTTTAGCACTCATTTTTGAAAATGCATCAGCTGCAACTATAATTAGTCTTTCTTTGTTATACGTTATATCTTTACCAAATCCACGTTCATCAGTATTAAAGGTAACAGTATTACCATGTTCAAAAAGTTCTAAAAATTCTTCATATACTTGACTTTTAACATCAGTACCAGTATCAGCACTACCACCAAGCATTAGTTTTGCAAACTCATCAACAAATAATACTGCACCTTTTTCAAGTTTTTTAATATCTCCACCGGCAGCTCTTAAAAGACCTGCATAAAGACTTGA
The DNA here is from genome assembly GCA_946622285.1 of uncultured Bacillota bacterium. Lineage (GTDB taxonomy): Bacteria > Bacillota_I > Bacilli_A > RF39 > UBA660 > RUG11241. The sequence continues at coordinate 5,471 of CAMOPK010000023.1, read as the reverse complement.
AACAGATCCTCCAACATATCCAGTTGCTGAAAAAGACGCAACACTAGTACCAAAGAATGGAAGTCCTAGTTCTTTGGCAATTGTTCTAACCATATATGACTTTCCAACACCTGTTGGACCATATAATAAAATATTTTGAATTTTTCTTGGTTCATTAAGACGAATTGGATCATAAATAGCTGAAACAATTTCATCTATAACCTCATCTTGAGATATTACAAACTTTTTAGTGTGTTCAATAAGACCAATTCTTGTAATGTTGATTTTTGGTTTAGTTTTTTCTTCACCTGGTAAATCTGGTTCTAAATCTGGTTTAACTTGTCCTTCATCATCATCTTTTTCAACATTAAAACTTCTAAATGCAGCATAACTATCTCCACGATTTTTTGGTGGTTTTGGTACAACAATTCCTCTATCCCTATTAATTGAAACACCATACATTTCATAAAAATCTGCATTAGAATCACAGCATAATGTCGGAGTAACTTCACCTAAGTCATAATACCAAACCATTTCTTCTAATTGAGCAGTATATTCTTCTTTATAGTTTTGAATAACAATCTCATTATCTGAAACTTTACCTTCGGGATAATCATAACCTAATCTTTCAGATAATACTTTTTTACCTCTACTTAACATCTCATCAAATGATGCTTCAAGTATGTACCCAAGGCTTTTACCTTGATGATAAGCATCATATGCAGGTACAAATTTTTCACCATCAACATCAACAAAGTTCTTTCTTTGATTAATAGTTCCTTCTGCTATCTCAATTGGAACACAAATCACAAGTTCGTCAGTAGTAGGTGTTTTCATTTTAACTACTTTACAAGTAGTCGCGATATGTGTTTTTTTAATTTCTTCCATATTATCCCCCTGAACTAATTATTATGGATTAAGTCTATTTGGACCTCTAAAGATAAATTGTGTTTCTTTAATTGTTAAATCTAAAAGTAACATTGTAAGTCTATCTACACCGATTGCAAAACCACCATGTGGAGGGCAACCATATTTAAAGAATTGTAGATAAAATTTAACATCATCTTTTAAGCCCTTCTCTTCAGCATTTTTAGCAAGTTCTTCATATCTATGTTCTCTTTGAGCACCAGAAGTTATTTCAGTACCTCTCCAAATTAAGTCATAGCCTTGTAAAACACCATTTTCATCCCTCATATGATAAAAAGGTCTTTTCGTTGCTGCATAATCTACAACAAACATAAATTCTGAATTGAATTTTTCTTGAGCAATTCTAAATGTTAATTTTTCTGCTTCAGCATTCATATCACCAATGTCATGTTCTGGAATATCAAAACCATATTCATCATGCATTGTTTGATATAATTCCTTCAATTTCATTCTTGGAAAAGGCTTAGTTGGAATAATAACTTCTTTTCCAAAAACTTCTTTAATTCTTTCACCATATTTTTCTTTTACTTTAGTAAGTCCTGCTATAAGTAAATCTTCTTCTAAGCTCATAACATCTTCATATGAATCAATATATGAGAATTCTAAATCGAAAGATGTAAATTCTGTAGCATGACGATTTGTATTTGAATTTTCTGCTCTAAAGCAAGGAGCAACTTCAAATACTTTATCAAGTCCTGCAGCAAGTGCCATTTGTTTATAAAATTGAGGTGATTGAGCTAAATATGCTTTATCATTAAAATATTTAACTTCAAATACACTAGATCCAGATTCACTAGCTGTTCCAATTAGTTTTGGTGTATGAATTTCTGTAAAATTATTTTTGTATAAAAATTCACGCATTGCTTCAACTAAGCATGATTCGATTTGGCGAACTAGCATATTCTTTTCGTTTCTAATATCTAACCACCTATAGTCAAGTCTAGTATCAATATTAACACCATCTAAATTATTATAGTCAAATGGTAAAGCCTCTGCTACACTTGTTACTTCAATATTATTTGGAATAAGTTCTAATCCACCTAATTTAACAGCTTCATTAGCAACTACTTTACAAGTTACTTTAACAGTGCTTTCAACACTAATATTGTTCATTATTTCAAGTAATTTTTGGTTATTTTCATCACTTTTTTCAATAGTCATTTGAACATATCCAGTTGAGTCTCTTAAGATTACAAACATAACCCATTTTTTATCTCTTATGGCATCAACAAAACCACTGAAACTAATTTCTTCACCAAAGTGATTTTTAAGTTCATTAACATATATTTTATTCATGTTCATCTATCCTCTCATCAAAGAATGAAATAATATCATCCATTTTTACTTTAAATTCTTCTCTTGTCTTATTATTTTTAACAGTTAATTCTTTATTCTTTATTTCATCAGATCCAATTATAATTACAAACTCACTATTTAGGCGATCTGCTTGTTTAAAATTGCTCTTTAAGTTTTTATTCATATAATCTGTATCTGCTTTAAAACCATTTAATCTTAATGTTTGAGTTAAACTAATAGCATTCTTCTTATAATTTTCATCCATTGGAATTACATAAACATCTAAATATGCTTCAGTATTTAAATCAATTCCTTCTGTTTCTAAAACAGATATTAATCTTTCCATTCCAAGAGCAAAACCTACTCCAGGAGTATCAACGCCACCAATTGTTTTAGCCAAATTGTTGTAGCGTCCACCAGCACAAAGTACATTTTGACGACCTAAATTACTAGATTCTGCTGTTACTTCAAAAACAGTATCAGTATAATAATCAAGTCCGCGAACTATTTCTGGATCTACTACATATTCTATTTCCATACTATCAAGCATTTCTAGAACTTCATCAAAATGTTTCTTACTAGCATCGCTTAAATAATCAAGAATTTTTGGTGCGTTTTTCATAATATCTAAATCATGATCGACTTTGCAATCTATAATTCTTAAAGGATTTTTTTCAAATCTAGCTTTGCAATCATCACAAAGTTTATCTAAATGTGGTCTAAAATAATTCATTAAAACTTCACGATAACGAAGTCTAGTATCTGTATCACCTAAACTATTAATTCTAACCTTTATATTTTTTAAACCAAGCATTTTGTATAAATTAACTGGAATACTTATAACCTCAGCATCCATTGCAGGATCACTAGAACCAAAAACTTCTACTCCAAATTGATAGAACTCACGAAAACGACCAGCTTGTGGTTGTTCATAGCGGTACATTGGTCCATAATACCATGTCTTAATTGGTTGAGTTGGATTTGCATAATACTTATTTTCAACAAAAGATCTTACAATTCCTGCAGTTCCTTCAGGGCGAAGTGTCATATTACGATTACCACGATCAAGAAAATCATATGTTTCTTTAGTTACAATATCACTTGTTTCACCTACTCCACGATGAAAAAGATCTGATGATTCAAATAATGGTGTTCTCCAATATTCATAGTTATACTTTTCCATCAAAGTTCTAGCTAAATTAACAATACAAATTGTTTTACGACCAAGTTCCCCATTGACATCATATGTCCCTTTTGGTTTTTGCATAAATATTCCTCCTTTTGAACAAAAAAAGTGTTAGATATAAGGACGAACATTCGCGGTACCACCTTATTTCATAACACTGTTATGCACTTTAATCTTTAACGCAGATATACGTGTATCTTAATACTTGATGTCTTTCACCTATACTAAATGAATGATTTCAGCAACCTCATTCTCTCTAAAAAATAATATAAATTACTCCTTCAAGCAATACTACCTATATTTTAATATTTTTTAAGGCTTTAGTCAAGGAAAATTAAGGTTTCCTGCGATAAATTATAAGTGAATCTCCACCATATAAATCTTCACATGTACATCCAGCATTTTCAAACAATTTTTTTGTTTGATCAACATATGGTGCTTGAAAGCAATATGAGAGTACTTCACCATTTTCAGTTAGCCTAAGTTGCTTTAGCATATAAATGTATCTATTGAGTCCAACATAATCAAAAATATTAGATAAATAAACTAAATCTCGTTCTGGGAGTGTACTTGCAATATCTAAAATATCACCTGTTTGAATATTAATACTAGAGTCATTTATGGTACTTTTAATTTTGCCAAAATTGCTTTTTTCTAAATATCTATTTATTTCATAACAATTTGGTGATAGTACATGGTCTGAAAAAATCATCGAATTATATACATTATGCCAATTCTTTTTTCTTATAAGTTCTGACCAAAATTCGAGACTTAACGGATCTAAATATCTGCATATTTTTTCAAAAGCAATATGATACTTCAAGTCTCTTTTAAGGCTACTTTTTTTATAGTGATCATCAACATAAAAGAAATCAATATATTCTTCTAATGTAAGAGCTTGTATTGCTGCAATTTTAAGTAATAAAAAATATTTAGGTAATCGGCTTATATCAAATGCTTCAATATCTTCAACTCCAGCTAGAATTGCATTGATAATTTGATCTCCCGAACCAATAACACTAGCCATTTTCTTTTTGCCACTAAAGTGATCAACATATTCAGTTAACGCTTCATTAGTATTTTTATATATGAATGAGTATGCATTAAACTGAGATCTATAACTTACGTCAATTCTATCAAGTAGTATTTTCTTAGCCATTTCTAAATCAGATTTTACTTCACAAAGAGGATATATAATTGCCATATTATCTAGATTCTCCTCTTTTTATTAATACTTCATGTTCGGTTGAAATCTCTTCAATTTCAAAACCCATATTTGTAAGATGACTAGGAAAATACCAAAAAGAATAAGCTACTAAACATCCATTTGGACTTAATTTCAATTTGCCAAGAATTTCTTCACAATAATCATAACGATAATAATCTAAAACATTTGATAAATATATTAAATCATACTTCTTTTTATAACTACCTGCTAAAGCTAAAAGACTACCATCTCGAAGATCTATTTCAGTATCTTTTAATCTATCTCCAAGTTCATAATATTTATCAGATTTTAAATAAGGATTCCTTGCAAATATTTGAACCGGTGTATAATTATGGAAAAGACCAGACTTTTCATAATAGTAATGCCAATCCATAAGGGCTTGGGCCCAGAAATTAATTGAATCACGATCTAAATGCCTTATTATTCTATCTATTTGATTGTAGCTACAATCTTTTCCCATAATAAACATATCAATAAATTCTTCTCTTGTTAAAGATAGAAATGCAGCTTTCTTTAAAATAAAATAATACTTTGCATACCTATTTATATCAAGTGCATCAACACTTGTAGTACCATTTAAAATTGCCGTAAATATTTGATCCCCTGAAGCAGTTATACTTAACATACTTGGTTTATCTTTAAAGTGACTAGAATATTCATTTAATCCTTCATTGGTAAAAGCATAAAATCTCTCGGTAATATGGTTTAATCCACCATTTTTCTTTTTATACATTACTTCTGTAGCAATGTTTGTAGCAGTTTTTTCCATATTTCACCTCAAGTTCTATATTGGTTACCTATTCTAACATAAAAGAAAAAAGATAGCAATTAATTGCTATCTAAAATTATTGTACA
>CAMOPK010000022.1 GCA_946622285.1 uncultured Bacillota bacterium | reverse complement strand
ACATATTAGCAAATGGTCCATTAATAACTTTAACTTGAGTACCTTCTTCAAGTTCGTTACCAATTTCAAGTCTACTCATGCCCATACTACCTAAGATACGATCTACTTCTTGAGGAGTAAGTGGAAATGGTTTAGCTCCTTTTCCTGATGAACCGATAAATCCAGTTACCCCTGGAGTATTACGAACAATAAACCAAGCTTCATCAGTCATAACCATTTCAACTAAAATATATCCAGGAAACATCTTTTTTACTTTTTCTTTTTTAACGCCATCTTTTATTTCTACTTCTGTTTGTTCTGGAACTACTACACGGAAAATGTAATCTTCCATTCCCATTGTATTAGCTCTCATTAAAAGTTTTTCTTTTACCTTATTCTCATGTCCAGAATAGGTATTAACTACATACCATTCTTTTTCCATTAGATAAGTACCATCTTAGCAATAGCAATTATTGCATCAATCAAAGTAAAATATAAGGCGAATAAAACGATACATGTAAATGTTGCTGCAGAATATAAAGCCATTTCCTTTTTATTTGGCCATCTTACATTCTTCATTTCCTTTGCTACATTTTTAAAAAATCCAAATAATTTTTTCAAGAAACATTTCTCCTTTTTTTCAAAATAAAAACACTTTTGTGTGTGTCTAGATAAATATTAACATGTTTATCCTTATTTGTCAACAAAAAGTGCCTATTTTTAATTAAAATCCTAATATTAAGCAAATTGTAAAAAATACAATTCCAAGTCCTAGAGTTAAACGACTAATAAACAATTCGCTTCCTCTTTCTTTACGATTAGCAAAAAGTGAATCATTTGCACCAGTAATGGCACCAGATGCGCTTTCGGCCTTTCCACTTTGTAATAATACAACCGCTATTAATAAAACTGAAACAACAATTAATACTACTTCCATACTGCCCTCCACTATTTTTTAGTTTTTGGTTTGATAACAACAACACCATAATTGTTGAAATCAACCTGTGACATAACGTAATTATACTCTACTTTATTCATTTTATCAACATCTAAATATACTTTTTCATTTATTTTTCCACGAATTATGATCTGTCCTACAATAAATGAATTAATTGAATATATACTATCACTAGTATAAACATAGTGACTTTTAAGTAGCTTTTTGTTTAAATCAAATTCTTTTTGACTAAATTTTTGATTTTTTAAAGCATCCATTATATATTGAATTGTCTCTTCATATTTATCAGTTTCACCCATTATAACTATTGAAGAATAATCACCAGCTTCAACAATCTCACTTGATAAATTATATGTAATCAATCCTTTATTTGTTAATTCCTCTTTTAATTTTGAAGTCGTACCCAAAACTGTCTCTAAGAAAAATGACAAATATCTTGAATATATAGGTACATTTTCTTTTAATTCTTTAACTCTTATTTTAATATTAATTGCAAATTTAGAAATTGCAACATTATCAAGTATTTCTTCATATCTATTTTTTACTTCAATTGGTTCTTCTTCATCTATTATTTCTACTTTATTATCATCAAATTTTTTCTTGCCTTGATTTTCTTCAATTAACTTAATAGTCTTTTTAACATCAATGTTACCAGTTACAACAAGAAACATATTTTTAGGTTGATAGAAGGCATTATAAATATTATATAAATCTTCTTTAGTAATTTTCATAATATCTGATACTTTACCACCAACTGAATATTTTACTGGATTTTTAAAATATGTATTGTAAAGTGAACAATCATAAAGTTTTTGGCCAGGATCATCTTCATACATCAATATTTCTTGCTTGATGATACCCTTTTCTTTTAAAACATTTTCATCTGTAAAATATGGAGCTTGAACATAATCAAGTAAGTATTCTAAGCTTTCATAAAATGATGATGAACCAGAAAAAATATAATCTGTTTTTTTATTATTAGTACTAGCATTGCATTCGATTCCAAGACTTGAATAAAAATCAAATGGAGTTATTCCATTTTCTTGTTCAAACATCTTATGTTCGAGAAAATGTGCCGAACCAACTGGAATCTTTATTATTTTGTCATTAAGTTTAAATTTTAAAATATCTGACCCATATTTAACATTTAAAGTTGCAAAGAAACTTCTAACTCTTTTATCAGGTACTAAATAAACATCAAGCCCATTTTTACATGTATGTTTATAAACATCTATTCCAATATTATTGTAAGTTATCTTTTTCATTTTTTCTTTCCTTCCAATAAAAATATTGTGTTTAGTTTAATTTTACCTGCAACTTTCTTTACATCTTCTAATGTTACCTTATCAATTTCTTTAATGCGCTTTTTAATTGAATCATATCCAATATATGAAGTTGATTCATATGAATTGATAATTGTATATGGATTTTCTAAAACATCTTGATAACTTGTTTTAATACTCAATTTAGCAGCTTCAATATCTTTAATTTCAAATTTACCTTTTTTCATGTCTTCAACCTGCTTATTAATTAAATCCACAGTTCTATCAAAATTAATTGCATCGATTCCTGCATTTATTGTCATAATTGAATTTAAATATCTAGCATTTGCTGATATTGAATAACATAAAGATTCTTTTTCACGAACGTTTACAAATAGTTTTGAACTCGGACTGATTCCTAATATATGTAAATATACTTGTAACGCATATTCGGCTTCTTTAATTGTTAGATCTACCAAATTATAACCAATCACTAATCTACTTTGATTTATACTATCATGCTCAATATATTTTTTTGGTTCACGAGTTTTAGATGAATAATTGTAATCAAGTTTCTTTTTTGTTCCTTTACCTTTTAAAAAACTTAAATCATTTTCTTCTACATCACCAAAAGCAAATGTATCAATAATTGATTTGTTAAATACTTCTAGGTAAAAATCATATAAGTTTTTGGGAGTAATTTTTTCAATTTCTTTTAAAGAACCAACAACTTTAATAGCCGCAGGTGAATCTGGATCCATATATTCAAGCATTTTTAATTGACTATATGCACCCTTATTTTCATCAAATGTTTTGATTTCATCTATGACTTCATTCTTGGCTAGTTCAAATGTTTTCTTATCAAATCTACCGTTTTTAACATTTGGATTAAATAATAGTTCATTGATAAAATCCATTACTTTAGAAGTATTACCTTTTTCTGTATATTGTTCTTGTAAAAAAGTAAAACGAAAGCTTAAAATTGTTGTTTTACCATAAATATTTACAAAAGCTTCTTCACTTATATCATATAGTTCTTTAGCATGATATAAAATCTCTCTTTCAGTTTGATATTTTTTTGAAGATAAAAGAAGTAAATGAGTAAGAAAATTTAACTTCGTCATTTCACTTCTATTTGTTTCTCTTCTAAAATTTATCTTAATAATATTTTTTTTAAATCTTTTATCTTTTATTAAATGAACACTTTTGTTCATTTAAATCACCCTCTCATATTGTTTCAAGTGCAATTTTAATCATTTGATCGAGTTTGGTTTCTCTTTCTTCACTGGTTGTTTCTTCACCAGTTATTAAATTATCTGAAATTGTTAATATACAAGCAGCATTCTTGTTAAAATATTTTGCATTGTGAAAAAGTGCAAATGCTTCCATTTCAGCTGCTTCACAACCGTATTTTTGAACCATTATAGTTGGTACTTCTGTTTCATTATAAAATGCATCCGTTGAATTGACACGAATTTTCTTAACTTTTATATTCAAACTCTTTGCTGTTGTTTCTAGTTTTTTTGTTAAAAAAGCTGTTGCTTCAACTATCTTTTCAGTTTCACCATATAATACTTTGGCATAACTAGATTCAGAATGTGAACTAGTTGCAAGAACAATATCAAAGATTTTTAAATCTTCTCTATAAGAACCGGCTGTACCAATTCTAATGATGTTTTCAACGTTATAAAATTTATAAAGTTCATATGAATAAATTCCCATACTAGGAATACCCATACCTGATGCCATAACAGTCACTCTTTTTCCATTATAGTATCCAGTATAACCTAGCATATTACGAACAGTATTAACTGTCTTATAGTCCTTTAAATATGTTTTAGCAATATATTTAGCTCTTAAAGGATCTCCTGGCATAATTACAGTTTCTGCTATATCTCCTTCATTAGCATTAATGTGTGGTGTCATTTTTTTCCTCCTTATATTCTTTTACAAATTTTTTTAAATTGATTGCAACATTTACAGGGATTATCTCACTTAATTCTTCGAGCGTTGCATCATTTATTTTATTAACACTACTATATTTTTTCAATAATTCATGTTTTCTTTTAGCACCTATTCCTTCAATATTGTCTAAGAAACTAGATACCATTCCTTTGCTTCTAAGTTTTCTATGATAACTAATTGTAAATTCATGAACTTCATCTTGCATTCGCTCAAGTAAATAAAATAAATTGCTTGTCTTATCAATTTGAATTTCTTCTATTGGATCAAATGCGAGTAAAGCATTAGTTGAGTGTTTATTATCTTTTCTTAAACCTACAACCATAATATTTAAACCTAAACTAGAAATTATTTCACGAGCCGCATGCATTTGAGTAATGCCCCCATCGACAATTATTAAATCAGGTCTTACCAAATTGTCTTTAAGAACCCTGAAATATCTTCTATAAATAGCTTCTTTCATAGTATTAAAGTCATCGTTTTTATCAAAACTAATCTTGAATTTACGGTATCCGTTTTTATATGGCATTCCATTTTCAAAAACAACCATTCCAGAAACGTTGAAATTACCAAATAAATTGGAGTTATCAAATATTTCAATACGATCAAGTTTATCTAATTTTAACACTTTTCTTAATTCTTCATTAGCCTCAATAGTTCTTTCTTCATTGCGATTGATAAGTTCAAACTCGCGACTTAAATTTTCCTTGGCATTCATATTTGCCATATTAACTATTTCTTTTTTAGTTCCCTTTTGTGGTATCAAAACATTTATTTCTAAAAAGTCTTCTAATAGTTTTGTATCACATATATCTGGAACTAGTATTTCTTTTGGTTTAATAACATCTTTGCTATAGAAATCAGCTATATAACGATTTAATTCTTCATTATGGTCTTCAATTGTTGGAATTATTTTATTATGTTTGCCAACTATTTTGCCATTTCTAATAAAGAATACTTGAACACTTAAATAGCCTTTATGAAAATAATAACCAAAAACATCTCTTTCTATGGCATCATTAATTTCAACTTTTTCTCTTTCAACTGTTATGTTAATGTTGTCAAGTAATTCTTTTAATTCCTTGGCTTTTTCAAATTCTAAATTAGAACTATAAAATTCCATTTCAGTTTTTAGTTTTTTTGTAACACTATCAGTATCACCTTTTAAGAATTTAACTATTTCAGACTTCATTTCTTTTATTTTTTCCGGATCAACATTGTGCATACAATATCCAAGACATTCTCCAATATGATAGTATAAACATGGCTTATTAGGCATGTTCTTACATTTCCTTAATGGATAAATACGATTAAGTAAATTAACTGTTTCTCTTGCAGCTGTTACATTTGGATAAGGTCCATATAAATTAGCGTGATTTTTCTTTAAATTAATATTTCTAACAACTACTAATTTAGGAATACTTTCGTTAGTTAATTCAATATATGGATAACTCTTATCATCTCTAAGTAATATATTGTATTTTGGATCAAATTTCTTTATTAAGTTTAATTCTAAAATAAGTGATTCTTTTTCACTGCCGACAACTACATAGTCAAAGTCAACTATTTCGCTTACTAGCTTTGCAGTCTTACCTGTGTGAGTCCCTCTAAAATAAGAACTTAATCGATTTTTTAATTTTTTTGCTTTACCTACATATATGATGATGCCATCTTTGTTTTTCATTTGATAACATCCTGGCAAATTAGGAACCAAGCTTAATTTCTCTTTTATCACAAGAATCACCAATATAATTATAACAAATTTATTGGTATTTTTACAAAAAATAACACAAACGTGTTATTTTGTGTTATTTTGATCAAAATCATCAAAATATAATTTTTCTGTTTGTTCAGATACTGGGATGCGATGATTTTCTTTTTCTGTTTTAAGTTGATTTTCTAATTTTCTAATCTTTCTTGTATAAACAGCACTCATAATTAATGCTGACAAAATCATTCCAACAACAAACACAATCAAGTAATAAATGATTGAATCATCACTACATAAAAACTCACTCATAAAGCTTGATGTTTCAGTTTTCTTAGTTTCTATAGGTTTCGTTGTAGTTGTTTCACTAGATTCAGTAGTAATATTAAATTTATATTCTTTAACATCGCCGTTTTCAGCAGTTACTTTAATAATTACAGTATTTCCATTTTTAAGGTCTCCATTAACAAGTTCATATCTTGCATTTTCATCCTCTAAAGCTACTTTAAAATTAAGTACTGCACCATTTTTTACTTTAACATCGTATGATGTTACATTTGGCTTAAAATCAATTGTATAACCTTCTAAAGTAAGTTCTTTAATGTTATTATTTGAAGATAATTCACGATCTGTTTTTAAGAATGTAAGTGTATATATTCTAATAACACCATTTTCAGCTTTTACTCTTAATTCAGCTATAGTTTTTTCAGATAATAAACTTATTTCTCTTGGACCATATCCACTTACAAATGACGATTTGTTATCTTCAATTTCAGCAGATATTTTTACTTTCGTTACTTTTGGATCTATTTTAACGGTATATGCTGTAGTAGTTGGTTGAAAACTAATATCACCTATTGAAAGAGAAATATTTTTCAAAGTGTTATTTGTGCTACGATCATCTTTGCGAGTAATAATTAATTTATATGTTCTTTTGCTACCACTTTCACTTGTAACAATAAAATTAATTGTATTTTCGCCATAACTTAAGTTTTGTTTAGAACTACTCTTATATGTCGCTTTTGAATCGTTTGCTTCTGCAGTTATTGTAATACTTGCTGCATCAACTTCTGCTTTATATGTTTCAATTTCTGGTTGAAATTCAGGAGTCAATTTTCCTGGAGAAATTGATAAACTTTTTAATGTATTATCCTCAGATAAAATTCTAATTGGTTGTGATATTCCACTCGCTGTATATGTTGCATTATCAATATCAACTATTTTAATTGTTTTAAGTGCAAAATTACCAGCTTTTAACAATTTAAATGAAACTGTACCAATTGAAAATTCACCAGTTACACCATTTTCATTTTTTACATCAAATCCAGATGAATTGTTTGTTATAGCCTCAAAATTAGAAGCAGGCGCATATGAAATAAAAGATAAGCTTTCGCCAAAATCATAATTTAATGAAACTTCTTTTATACTTGCTTCAGCTTTAACTTTAACTGTGCACTTCAATGTACTTTGAACTGTTCCACCTGAAGGACAGGAAACAACCAACTCTGGATCAGCTGCTAAAGCAGTAATTTGAAACATAAAAAATGATAATGCAATAATTAATATTTTTTTCATAACATTCCCTCTATTCTTCTAAAGACGATTTTTTACTCTATAAATAATATAACACATAATAGTTATAAATTCAAACAAAAAAAGCTATTTTAAAATAGCTTTTATTCTTCTTACTCCGGCTGATGATGCTTCCTCTTTAATTATCTTGAATTCGCCTAATTCACTCGTATTTTTAACATGTGGTCCTCCACATAATTCTTTTGAAACATCACCAATTGTATAAACTGTTACAATATCAGGATATTTTTCAATAAACATGCATTCGGCGCCTGATTTAATTGCTTCTTCTTTAGGCATTGATTCAACTTTAACATCAAGTCCTGCTTTAATATAACTATTAACTAAATCTTCAGCTTGTTTGATTTCTTCTGGACTCAACTTATGATCACAAGAAAAATCAAAGCGCATTCTTTCATCTGTAATATTAGATCCTCTTTGATGAACATCTTTATTAACAACAACTTTTAAAGCTGCATTAAGTAAATGTGTTGCTGTATGATATTTTGTTTCAATATCACTGTTACCAGCTAAGCCACCTTTGAACTTACCAGCAGATGCTGTTCTTGATAATTCTTGATGAGCTTTAAATTTTTCTTTAAAGCCTTCAACATCAACTTTGATTCCTTGTTCTGAAGCTAGTTCAACTGTAAGTTCGATTGGGAATCCGTATGTATCATATAGTTTAAATGCTAAATCTTTATTTAATGTTTTTTCTGTTAATGAATTAACAATTTTATTAAATTCTCTTAATCCTTTTTCTAAAGTACGATTAAATTTTATTTTTTCAGAATTTAATACATTTAATACTACTTCGTGATTAGTTTTTATTTCTGAATAATATGTTTCATATTTAGACATAATTAATTCAGCAATTTGTTTTTCCCAATCAGAATCAATATCAATATTTAATGCTTTAGCATAACGAATTACTCTTCTAATTAATCTTCTTAAAATATATCCTTGATCAGTATTAGAAGGTTTAATTCCAGATGGGTCAGCTGAAATAAATACAGCTGTACGCATATGATCTGCAATAATACGCATTTCTTTTTCATGGCCTTCATATTTTAAACCAGATATTTTTTCAATTAATGCAATAACATCTGACCAAATTGATGATTTATAGTTATCATTGACACCTTCTAATATAGCTGTTGTTCTTTCGACACCCATACCAGTATCAACATTTTTATTTGGAAGTTCAGTTACTGTACCATCTGCTGCTTTATTATATTGCATGAATACATCGTTCCAAATTTCAACCCAACGTTCATCTTCTGGATCAAATTTTTCTGGAATAGGATCATTACTTCTAAAATAGAACATTTCAGTATCAGGTCCACAAGGTCCAGTTTCGCCAGCAATCCAAAAATTGTCATCTTTAGTTGGACATATTCTTTCATCTTTTATTCCAAGGCTTTTCCAGATAGCAATTGATTCTTCATCTTTTGGAATAACATCATCACCTGCAAAAACAGTTACTGCCAGTCTCTCAACTGGAATGTTTAAAACTTGAGTTAAAAATTCAAAACTCCATGTAATGGCTTCTTTTTTAAAATAATCACCTAAACTCCAGTTACCTAGCATTTCAAAAAATGTGTGATGATAAGTGTCTCCTATATTATCTAAATCATTTGTTCTAACACATTTTTGATAATCACATAGTCTAGTTCCATATGGATGTTTTTCACCCATTAGATATGGAATTAATGGTTGCATACCAGCAGTATTAAAAAGGACACTTGGATCATTTTCAGGTACTACTGGTGCACTTGGAATTTGTACATGCCCTTTACCAACAAAAAAATTAATATATAAATCTTTTAAATTCATTTTATTCACCTTCAATTTGTTTTAGAATTTCTTTTAGACGCGATTCATATTCTTCAATTGTTCCATTATTAAAAATATAATAATCTGCATATGCAATTGGTAAACCTTTTTCTAAGTTTTCAAGTTCACTTAAGTCACGATCAATCGCTTCTTCACGATTATAACTTCTTCCTGGTCTAATTGCAATACGTGAATAACGAAGTTCTTTATCTGCAATAACACCAATTAGAATAACATTATTGCCAAATTCTTCTGTTAGAACTTTATATTCTGACCAGCTATATAAATCATCAATTACAACATTTCCGTCTTTATAGTACTCTTTAATCTTTGGAAGAGACAATATTGCATAACATCCCATACCATATTCTTTTCTTAAGCCTTCACGCATCTTTTTTTCTGTTTCAGGAGTTCTTTCAATACCTTCTTCTTTTAATTTATCGTAAGTGATACCACCAAAATAGACTTTTTTATAACCAATTTTTTCTAGATATTCACTGGCAACAGATTTACCCGCTCCACACATTCCAACAATTGCTATTATTTTTCCCATATTATACCTCGTCTAAAATATTATCTATTTTATTTTCTAAATCTTTTAAATCCGTGTTTACAATAACATAATCGAATTTATCATAATTGTCTAGTCCAACTTCTGTTAAATGTTTTTTTTCATTTTCTCTAAGACCATTATCAATATCGCGATTAATCCTAATACTAATCGCATCTGGATATTTTTCTTTTAATACCTCTACTTCATCTACTAATCTCGCATCAGTAACGACTATTATATCATAAAAGTATGAAAATACTAGAATATCTTCTAAAACTCTTTTAATAAACATTTTATCATCAATTTTTGTTTTTACAAGTTCAATACCAATCGATTGTAAAAGTTCTCTTGGCTTTGTTTCTTCTGAACCGTCCCAATCACTTACACGCATTGCATAATCTTTTATGTAATATGCAAAAGATGTATTAATTACTTTTTTATCTTTGTAATATTTTTTAATCATGCCATAGACAGAATCTTTTCCACTTCTAGCCTTACCAGATAAAATAAATAGTTTAAATTGTTTCTTTTCAAATTCCATAGTTCTCTCCATAAATAGAAAACCACTTTACGTGGTTTTAGATGTTATATTTCAATATATCAAATTTATTGTTAAAGAATACAAGCAATGCTTTAATCACTGCAACAATTGGTGTTGATAAAATCATTCCAAGTACTCCCCAGAAGTGCCCAAATACTAATAATGCAACAATTACCGTTACCGGACTTAATTTCATTGTACGACTCATAACAATTGGCTGCAATAAATTACCTTCAATTCCTTGAATTATTAATATGATTATTAATACTGCAATTCCAACGCCTGTTCCTTGAGAGAACGCAACAATTAATGCTGGCGCTGCTCCAATATAAGGTCCGATATATGGAATAATATTAGTAATTCCACAGAAGAACGCAAATAGAATTGCACCTTTCAAACCTGCAATTGAAAATCCAATCGCACATAACATGAATATTAATGTTGCAAGAGCTAATGTTCCATTCACAAAACTTCTAAAAATTGTATTCATTTCTTGAAGTAAAAGTTCTGTATCAAATTGATACTTCTTTGGTAAAAATTTTGTTAAAGAAATTTCTCTTTTTGGTTTAAATAATAAGAATGCTCCAATTATTAATCCAATTAAGAATGTTCCAACACCTGATAAAATTGATGTTGCAAAATCAATTAATGTATTTGGTAATTCTTGTACAAATGTTGTAGACCAAACTTCAATTTTAGTAAATAAATTATCTTTAGCAGCTGTAAAATTAAGTCCCATTGATCCATCTATTTTATCAACAAAATTAGATATTGTTAATTTTAAGTCATTAAATATTGATGGCAACACTTTTGCAAGTTCTAATACTTGTTCATATAATAACGGAATTATTGTAGATAATAATAAATATAATGCAGATAAAATAACAACATATATAGCTGTTATAGTTATCCATCTTCTTACTTTTTTTGCTTCTAAATAATTTACTAATGGTTTAAGTAACCAAGAAAATATTAAGCCTATAAAAAGTGGTGTTAAAAGTCCAAATATGGTTTTAAATGTGTTTACTATATTCCACTCTTTAACCAAAATAGTAAATATGTATATTGCTGCTACAATTATCATTATATAAACTATTTTCAATAACTTACTAGCTAATGAAATAAGATTATTCAATTTATTGTAGTTTACGTCTTTATTCTTCATATCAACACCTCATTATAATTATATCTTAAAAAGGGTGTGTTATCAACAAACTTTACACTTTTTGACAAAAAAAGAATGAAATATTTATTTCATTCTTTTATGGACCATAAGCAGTTCGAGATTGTACTTGCTTTGCACAACTCTCTGTTGCTGATGTGGTTGACCAAGAAGTCCAACCACTCCAACTACTACATGTACATGTTCGTGATTGATATATGCATGCTTGATTGCATGATTTGTTAGTGACATTCCCATGATTGATTGAGCAAACATTTGCAAACGTTTCAACCCTAGTACTACATGCTTGGGCACTACTAAATACTTCATTAACACTACCTCCGGTACTGCAGTTGCAAGTTCCTTTGTAATTTGTACCTTTGTACTTTCGCGAGTAATCGCCAGTATATACATTACAAGTTGCTGGATACGTTGTTGACCCAGACGACCAACTACCATAAGTTACACTTACAGCACACGAATTTGTACGATATTGAGTCGCACTTTTTATAACAAGTGAACAATGATTTGTTTTACCTTGTGAATCTTTGATATAGCCAGTGTATGTTCCCGCTGCACTTACCGATTTAGTTCTTGTTGAATTAAATGTTGCATTATCCCAAGAATAAGTAATTCCAGTTGCATTACTAGCAGTTATTGTAAGCGTCTTTGATGTATCATAACCACTAGGTGTAGTTACAGTACAAGTTACACTAGATATACCACTGCTTGCACAATTGCTATTAATTGTGTAAGGATTACTTGAAGTTCCACTTCCTAAGAAAGTTGTTGTTTCTGCTAAATGAACTGTTGGATATACATCATATGTATATGTTGGAGGATTATTTTTTAGCACCGCATCTGAACCTGTACCAAATAGTCTGGCATTACCATTACTATGAATATTTATTACCCAGAACCAATTTCCACTTGATTTATATAAGTAATTGCTATTATTACATTTATATTCACTGCTAACTTTGTTATACAACCTATAGAAGTTTGTACAATTAGCATCTGCACTAGCATATGCATAATCTCCAACACTTAATAGTCCTACATAGCCTGTAAAGCTTGAAGATCTTTCTGTAGCCATATTCGTTGCCATTGTATCACCACTAGCAACTGTACCTATAGTTCCTGCATAAAATCCTGTAGAAACCATTTGACCTTTGGCCGTTGCGGATAACGTATAGTAATAATTACCACTTGTGTTTGTATTTAAATATGTTTTTAAACTTGAATTTGCAAACGTTGTATTTTTTGAACTTGCAAAAGCCATATTTGCAACTGATGTTGTTTTAACTAACTTATATGTTCCGTTAGTTTCAATTGCAACAATTCGCCATGTCTCACCATTAAACGTTACATAATTATTTGGATTAGCACCCCTATATACATATCTTCCACCAGTGTATGCATCGTTATATAATCCTGCGCCTGATGTAACAGTTCCATCAGTATATATTTTTGTAAATACTGTTGCTGTTACTGTCTTTGTTGCCGAATTACCAGCACCATCTGTTGCAGTAAATGTTACACTGGTAGTTCCTAGAGAAGACGTTGAAATTGTCGCTGGACTTGCCGTTAATGTTGCACCATTAGCATCAGAAGCAGTTGCGTAATTTGTTGCTGTATTTGATGTTGATCCTTTAAGTAAACAGAAATTATTTGCTGTTATTGTCGGAGCTGTATTATCCAAGTAAAATGCATTTGAACAAGTATTAGTTGAATTATTCCTTGAATCTACAGCATATACGCAAAGATACCATACACCATCACCAGTATTTTTAGTTATAGTAGCGCCATCATTAAATGATGTGCCATTTGATGCGCTTGCACCTGCTGTTTGAGTCCATACATATTTACGTGTTGTTACAGTTGAAACATCCGTAACTGTTACTGTTGTTGACTGACTCTTCTTATACGTTGTATTACCATTCGTACCAAAAGTAATTATTGGACCATCATCATCTGCTGTAACTGTCAAGCTTCCACTTGTAACTGCACTGTTTGTATTTGTTCCATCAGATACTTGACCAGCTTTTAATTGAATAGTTCCAGAACCACCAGCCGATGAACCAGTTACTGTAATAGTAAATACTCTTGAAGCTGCTGTTCCACTTGCAGTTATAGTTCCAATTGTATAAGCACTAGTATTTGATAATGTAAATGCTGATGATGTTAAAGATGTCGTTGAAACGCCATTGCCAGAATCTTCACAAGTTAATTGAATTGTTGCTGCTGATCCAGCTTCAAGTGGCGAAACTGACCAACTTCCCCATGTACATGATGGTGCTATTGTATCTGCCCAAATTGCATAATATGTTGCATCTGAACCTACTGATACACTTGTTCCTGCAGTGTATTGTGTTCCACTTGTTGAACCTGCTGCCCATTTTGAGAAAGTATATCCAGTCTTAGTAAAACCATTGGTTCTTAAACTTATACTACAGCTTCCACTTGAACCACCATTATATACTGTTGCAGTACATGTTGAATTAGCTGTTGACCCCCCAGTACTGCCATTACCATTATAAGTTATTGTTCTTGTTACATCTTTTTTCCATGTTGCATATCGCGTATGATTGCTTGATATTGCAATACTTCCTGTGTTTCCACTTGTAGATCCTGTTTCTGTTGCCCATCCATTAAATGTCCAACCACTATACGAATATCCAGTTGTTGGCAATGACACATTACAACTTGTTCCTAATGTGCCTCCATTATAAGCAGTAGCAACTGTGCATGATACAGGTGACGATGTTACTGTCGCTCCTGTTGCTGCTGCATTACTAAATGATACAGTATATGTTGGGCCTGCTTTTGAACAGTTATAATATCTCGTTACTGTTGTTGCATTTGATGCAATACCACTTATTGACATGCTTGAACCCATTGCTGTTCCTTGACTTGTTGATGATGAACTTGACGAAGCTCCTAAGCTTGTCCAACCTGTGTTCATTGTTTTTGTTGGTACTGTGACACTTCCACTCGTTCCACCATTTACTAAACCAATTGTTGCAGATCCTGCTGCTGTTGTACAACTATTTGCATTGAACGTTACTGTTACTGTTTTGCTACAAGTAAAATTAGTTGTCCCAGCAATTAAATTTGATGCAATTGTAACAGTTGCAGTTTCCGGTGTTGTATCCGTCCAATTTGGGTTCATTGTATATCCAGTAGGTCTTGAAGCTGTAAAAGTTGTTGCTCCATTATATAATGTACCAGTTACACCTTTTGCTTCTGTTGTACATCCATTTTGATTATATGTAACAGTTATTCCTTTACTGCAGTTATAATATCTTGTTACCGATGTTGTTGTTGCACCAACACTTGAAATTGTCATTGACGAACCCATTGCTGTTCCACTTGTTGTTTGAGTCGCACTTGATGATGCACCTAAGCTTGTCCAACCACTATTCATTGTTGCATTTGGTACTGTGACACTTCCACTTGTTCCACCATTATATAATGTCATCGTTGTGCTTCCAGCTGCTGTTGTACATCCATTTGCATTAAATGTTACAGTTACTACTTTCTTCCATGTTGCATAAAATACTGTATTTCCCGATATTGATGCACTTGAATTCGCTGCTGATCCACTCGTTGAAGATGAACTTGTATTCCATCCATTGAATGTCCAACTTGTTTTTGAAAACCCATTCGTTGGTAACGTTACATTACAACTTGATCCTGTTGTTACTGTACAACTTACACTTCCTGTTGATCCACTCGTTGCTCCATTCCCATTAAATGTTGCAGTATATGTTGCTCTTTCATATACTGTTACCGCTGGTGTGTTACTATTGTTTCCTGCATTATCTTTTACTGCTCCTGATTTTAATGTTATACTTGTCGAGCCTTTTGTACTTGCTGATAATGTCAATGTGA
>CAMOPK010000021.1 GCA_946622285.1 uncultured Bacillota bacterium | reverse complement strand
TGGTACCGGCCAAGGGACTTGAACCCTCATGATATTGCTATCGCTGGATTTTGAGTCCAGTGCGTCTACCATTCCGCCAGGCCGGCATTACATAATTTATTATAACATAATTAATTAATAAGTAAATAAAAAAAGCTATAAAGCTTTTTTATCTTAGTTCTTTGCCAAGGAAAAATTCCCATATTGTTCTCTTTCCTTAATTTTCTTCAGTATATTTTGAATTAAATAAATCTATTTCTTCTTCTGAAGTGTCAACATTTATTTTTGGTAAATCTTCTAAACTAGATAAACCAAAATAATCTAAAAATTTATCACTTATTTCATATAGTGTTGGTCTACCTGGGGCATCACTTCTACCCACATCTTTAATAAAGTCGCGATCAAGCAGTTTCCTAATCAAATATGATGTATTAACTCCTCTTATTTGGTCAACTGCAACTCTTGTAATAGGTCCATTATAAGCAATAATAGCCAACGTTTCTAAAGCCCCTTGACTTAATATTGTTTCATCATCTAGATTTGCCAATTTTTGATAATATTCTTTGTGAATTTCTTTTGTCATCATTTTAATAACATTACCAAATAGTTTAATTTGCATTCCTCTATCGCTATTATTGTAATCATTTATAAGTTCATTTAAATATTTATTTAAATCATCAAAAGATATTTCTAAAATTGAAATTAATTGTTCTTTAGTAATACCTTCATCACCTGATATAAATATTAATCCCTCAATTGCTGCTTTCACTTGGACCTCCTGTAATATATATGTTGTTAAAATTGCCTTCTTGAATAATATTAATTTCGTCTAATTTAAACATTTCAAGAAGTGCTAAAAAAGTAACAATAATGTAGTCTCTAGATAAATTATCAAATAATTCTCTGAATTCAACTTTTTTCTTCGACTTAATTATCTTTTTAATTTCTTTGCTTCTTTCTGTAACAGAATATTCTTTAACTGTTGTTTTAGTAACTATATTTTCATCTTTCTTCTTAAGCATAAACTCATTAAATGCATTTAATAGTAGAGTTATATCGCCTTTTTCTTCTTTTTTCACAATATAGTCTTTTAAACTACTTGGTTCTTTAGAAAAATATTGTCTTCTTTCTTCTTCCAAGGCCTTAAAATCACCAGTTATTTCTTTATATTTTTTATACTCAATTAAACGATTGATTAATTCTTCTCTTGGATCAATTTCTTCTTCATTATTTTCCTCTTGATGAGGTAATAACGATCTTGATTTTAATTCAATCAATTCAGCTGCCATGACTATATATTCACTCGCAACATTAAGTTCTAGTTTTTCCATTTCATTGATAAAATCTAAATATTGATTGACCAAATCAACAAGGTTGATATCATAAATATCAATATCTGATTGATGAACTAAATGTAGAAGTAAATCCATTGGACCTTCAAAATCATTTATGACAAATTTATGCATATCATCACCTTTATCATTATAACATTTGTTTTTTTACTTGTAAATTAATAAAAAATATAGCATTTCTGCTATATTCTTTTATAAATTTCTTACTACACCATATATAATTGTAATCGCGATTATTATTCCCCATACATAATTAGGTATTTTAACCAAAACTTTATCTTTTTTATCATAAATATAAAGATAAATCATATAAATATAATAACTAATTATAAATGGTGAATAAATAAATACAAGTGGATTATCATTAAAAGCATCAACTATTTTGAAATTTAATAGATCAAATACTAAATGTGTTATTCCACATCCAGGACATTTAAAACCCGTAATTTCATAAATAATGCAAGGAACATAAAATCCAGTATATTTATTTATAAAATAATATCCGAGTAAAATTAAAAGCAAAACTAAATTTGCTTTTAATACGTTGTTAATTCTTTTTTTCATTGTACTGAAAATTTATTTAAATCAGCTTGAACTAAACAATAATCTACAATCATTAATGCAAAAATAGCTAAAATTAAATAAACTGTAGAGTTATCAGAAATTTGAACTCCATATTTTTGACCAGCAGTAGCCATTCTCTTACCTGCTTGATAGAACCAAACAATACCATAAATACCGCATGTTACGATAGTAAGTAGGAATACTACTCCACCTGATTGATTTGAATGTTCATCATTACATAATGCATTAACATCGTTAACCATGCTTATAAACCAAATAATACCATAGATGCCACATGTTACAATTGATAATAAAATTGCAACTCCGATACTTCTATTTTTAATAACTGGACGTCCTCCCATATTTTGATTGTTTTGATAGTTAGGTTGTCCGCCTGCATAAGCATTTTGGTTGTATTGTTGGTTGTTATTTTCGTTTACATTTACTTGTGGTTGTTCAACATTTTGAGGTTGTTCAACATTTTGTGGTTGTTCAACATTTTGTGGTTGATTCATTGGACTACCACAGTTTGGACAAAATGCAAGACCTTCTTGAACTTGTGTTCCACAACTAGAACAATATTTCATTTTTGTACACTCCTTTCAATTTTATTATATCAATTAGATATAGTTTTTTCAATAACAAATTAACAAAAAAAGGACATAGTCCTTTATAGATAAAATACAATTAATAATACTACCAAAGTAATAGCTAAAACAGCTACAATTATGATTAATGGTAAATCTCCACTACCTTTTTTCTTTGGTTTTATTACTTGAGTATTTTCAATTTCTTCATTTTTATCAACTGCAAGTCCATTTGGATAAACAGCTGTTATAGTTAAATCTGTATTATCTCCATTTGATTGAACCAAATCATTATTTGCATCACCTACATAATCACTTCTATCAAATCCATTTTCATATGATTGATTGTTTGGTGCAGGTGTTGGTGATGTTGGAGGTACATAATATAAATCTGCATTGTCCGCTGGTTTTGTTTCTTCAGCTGCAACATTTGGGGCCTCATTAACCATCCTTTCAAACTCACTTACTGATTCGGGAGCTGGTCCTGGATCTGGAGCCATAACTGGTTCTGGAGCAGAAACTGGTTCAAATGCAGGAATAGGTCGTGCATTTATTTCCATTAAAGGGTCTGAAGTTGGAGCTGGTGCTACTGGCGGTTCTGGAGCAACTGGTGCTGCCGCAACTGGAGCAGGTTCCTCTGTATCCCACAGAATAGCTGGTGGCTCCCCTGGTTTAGTTGTAGTAGTTGTTGCTGCTACATCAGGAATAGCCGGTGCCACTTCAACTGGAGTTGGATTTACATTTTGTTCCACCGGATTACTAGGTGTTTCTCCACCCGAAAAATCATCTAATATTTCAATATCATCAGTATTCATTCGGTGCCCCTCCTATTCTTTTACATTATAGCACAAAAAGAAAACTTTTTTCAATATTTTTGTTACTCAAACTGACTATTATAAAGTTTTGAATAAAATTCTCCCTTTTTAATAAGTTCTTTATGAGTTCCTCTTTCAACAATTTGACCATCATTTATTACTAAAATTTCATTAGCATCACGAATTGTTGAAAGGCGATGCGCAATTACAAATGATGTTCTACCTTCCATCAATACTTTCATACCTGCTTGAATATTTTTTTCGGTTTTAGTATCAATGTTACTAGTAGCTTCATCTAATATTAATATTTCTGGATCAGATAGAATTGCACGTGCAATTGAAATCAATTGACGCTCTCCTTGTGAGAAGTTTGATCCCTCTTCTTCAACAATAGTATCATATCCGTTTGGAAGTCTATGAATAAATGAATGCGCTTGGGCTTGTTTGCAAGCTTCAATTATTTCATCCATTGTTGCATCATCATTACCATATTTAATATTATCTGCAACTGTTCCTTTAAATAAATACGTATCTTGTAATACTAGTCCAATTCGCTTTCTTAAATCGCGTTTTTTCACATCTTTTATATCAATTCCATCAATATAAATATTACCTTTTTCAATATCATAAAACCTTGTTAATAAGTTAACAACTGTTGTTTTACCGGCGCCTGTTGGTCCAACTAAAGCAATTGTTTCTCCAGGTTTTACTTCTAAGTTAATATCTTTCAATATTTGTTTATCAGCAACATATGAGAATGAAACATCATCAAATTTAACATGACCTAATGCATTATTAAATGGTAATAATTTGTTCTCATCAGTAAATTCTGTTTCAACATCCAATACTTCAAATACACGATTAGCACCTGCTAATGCATTTTGAACACCAGCAAATAAAGATGCAAGTTGATTAATTGGTCTTCTAAACATATTTGAATATTTCATAAATACTAAAATTGTTCCTATCGTGCAAGTTCCATTAACAACCATTATTGAACCTGCTGCAATAAGAAAAATATGTCCAAGATTTCCGACAAAAGCATTAAGTGGCATTATTAAATTACCAACTATTTGTGCTTTTATGGATGTATCTCTTAACTCTTCATTATTTTTATTAAATTCAGCTATAGCATTAGATTCCCCAACATAACTTTTTACAACTTTCATTCCAGTAAACATTTCTTCACTATAACTACTTAATTTACCTAATGATTTTCTTTGCTTATTATATAATTTTCCTGATTTAACACCTAATTTAAATGCAAAGATGAAGAATATTGGTACTGTTGCAATAGTTACTAATGCTAAAACCCAGTTGATTCTAAACATTATGTATGTTAATCCAATAATAGTTATTAAACTACTTAATATCTGCATTAAGGCATCAGTTAAAGCTTCACTTATAACGGTAATATCATTAGTAAATCTACTCATGATGTCACCTTTTTTATTTCTATCAAAATAAGATACTGGTAGTTTTTCTAAATGTTCAAATAATTTTTTTCTAATTTGATACAATGTTGATTCGGATATTTGAGCCATTCCATAATTAGCAAACCAAGTAAAGAATGAATTTGCCACATAGATAATAAGCAAAATATTTAATAAACTTTTTAAACCATTTATATCTCCAACAGAAATATATTTATCAATTGCATCACCTGCTAAAAGTGGTCCAATTATAGTGCATGCTGTTGCAATAATGTTTAATATAATAACAAGTACAATTTTACCCTTAAAATTACCTAAAAACTTCCACAATCGAAGTAATGTTTGAGGAGTATTTTTAACTTCTTTTTCCATTATGCTTCCTCCTTCAATTGAGAATTATATATATCTTGATAGTATTTGTTCTCTTTTAGTAAATTACTTGGAGTATCAAATCCAACTAATTTACCATCATCTAAAACAATTACTTTATCAGCGTCTAATGCTTCAGATATTCTACTAGTAATAATTAAAGTAGTACATTTTTTATAATCTTCTAAGCCTTTTTTAATTTGCTTTGCTGTTTTAACATCAACAGCACTTGTAGAATCATCAAGAATTAATATACTTGGATTAATCAAAATTGATCTTGCAATTGCTATTCTTTGTTTTTGACCACCACTTAAGTTAGCTCCTCTTTGTTCAAGAACATAATCGTATTTATCTTCTTTACTTTCAATGAATTCAGAAGCAGCGCTTATATTAGCAGCAAGTTCAACATCTTCATCACTAGATTCAGTATTGCCATAGTTTATATTATCTTTAATAGTTTTAGAAAATATAAATGCTTGTTGAAAAGCAAAACCAATATTCTTCCTAAGTGAAGATAGTTTTATATTTTTAATTGGTACATCATCAATTAAGATTTCTCCAGATGAGACATCATAAAATCTTGGAAGAAGACTTACAAGTGTTGATTTACCACTACCAATAGCACCAACAATAGCTATTCTTTCGTTTGGATTAATAACAAAACTTATATCTTTTAAAACTTCATCACCTGTACCACCCTCATAAGAAAATGATACATTTTTAAATTCAATTTTACCTTTAACATTTTCTTGATTAATAGAGTCTTTATTATCTTTAAAATCTTCATCAGCACCTAATACTTCAACAATTCTTTCAGTACTTACAACACTTCTAGATGCTAGCATTATTACCATTGAAGCCATCATTATAGACATCAAAATATTAGATGTATATTGACTAAATGCAAATATGTCACCTACTAAAAGATTACCAGAGATTACACTATTTCCACCTATCCACAATATTAGAACTGTTGATAAATTTATTGAAAACATCATGATTGGCATTGAAATGGTAATCAATTTAATTCCCTTTAAAGTTGTATTAAGTAATTTTTTGTTTGTATGATCAAATTTATTAATTTCTTTATCTTCAGTTGTGAATGATTTTACAACACGAATACCACTGACATTTTCACGAACGATTGAGTTAACATCATCTACACATTCTTGCATCTTAGTAAAGTATGGGAATGCTTTTTTTAAAATAAAGAGAACTAAAACAAATACAATGGGAATAAAGATAAGAATTATCATTGACAATTTAACATCAATAAAAAATGCCATAATAATGCTACCAAAAAATATTACTGGAACTCTTATTAGAATTCTAAGTGCCATCATTATTAAATGGCCAACCATTGATATATCATCAGTTAATACTGTTAAAAGATGCCCTGGTTTAATTTTTTCCAAGTTCAAAAAAGATAATCTAGTTATTTTAGAAAATACATCTTTTCTTAAATCAGCTGCAATATTTTCACTCGCTTTAGCAGCGAAATAAGAACTACCTAAGCCACCAGCTACTCCAATAACAGTTAAGCCTACCATGATAGCTACATTTAATATTACATAATTTTTATCTTGGTTTGCAACTCCTATATTTATTATATTAGACATTATATTTGGTAAAAAAAGTTCCATTATAACTTCTAAAATAATTAAAACCGGAGCTAAAAAAGCATATAATTTATATTTTTTTAAATAATTTAAAAGCATTTTAATCTTTTTCATAAATTCACCTTATTCATTATATCATTAAAACCTAAATATTTGTATTTTTTTCAATCAAAAAAGGCTTCTTTTGAAGCCTTTATTTTTCGATTACCTTAATATATTCAATGACTGGTTGTTTTGCTTTTTCAACAAGTCCATTACTGTCTGGAATTGGTTGAACTAAAGAAATAGCATCAACTACACTAAGACCTGATATAACGTGCCCAAAAGCAGCATATTGGCCGTCTAGAAAAGTTGAATCTTGATGAACAATGAAGAATTGTGATGATGCACTATCCATATCTCCATTAGCTCTTGCCATTGAAATAACTCCTCTTTTATGTGAAATATTATTTTCATGACCATTAGCTGAAAATTCTCCAACGATTTTTTCTTTTGATCCACCAGTTCCATTTCCTTCTGGATCGCCACCTTGAATCATAAATCCGCTCATTATGCGATGAAATGTTAAGCCATCATAAAATTTCTCGTTGACCAATTTAATAAAGTTGGCAACTGTTATAGGTGCTACATCAGCATCTAACTCCAATTGTATTTTACCATAGTCTTTAACAGATATTTCAACATATTTTTTTCCTTTTAATTCATTACTGCTTTCACATCCAACTAATGTAAAAGATACAAGTATCAATAATAAAAATAAACCTATTTTTTTCATATATACCTCCTCTAACATTATATATTAAATTAACCAAATTAAAAAGACTTTAGGGTACAAAAAAATATGTAAGTCTGTCAAACTACATATTCTTCGTGTGGTTAAAAATCTATAAATTATACTTGACAGATATAATATAGATTAATATCAAGAATCCACAAATGTACATTTAGTTAATAGCTTGATATTAAAGATAGCAAATTAACAAATTTATATATTATTTGTGTTATAACATTATAGAATTAACTATTAATGTTTGATAAACAATATATGAAATTTAAATGAGGATAAATAATCTATTATTCATAGATTATAGATATAAAATTAATACTTTTGATATTAAAATTATATGGGATTCCCCAAGCTATCATCTATTAACTATAATAATTATAACACTTATGTATAAAATTTCAAGCCCTTTTTTCAAATTTCTTACTTTTTTTATTTGTTGTGTTATAATATTCGAGTAACAGGTGATATTTATGTTTGGAATAAAAGATGAAATATTTGTATTAAATAATGAATTAAAAAGAAAGCGCGAGGAACTTGATAAGTTGGATCCAAAAGCTGAAGAAAACAGATTTAAATATGCGAACGTTAAAAGCGAAATTTATATATTAGAATCTAAAATTGCAAGATTAGAAGAAGAATTAAGTCAACAAAAAAGCACTACTAGGTAGTGCTTTTATACTGATAAATTGTTAAATTGTTTAACTCCTTTATGTATTAGATATAAATACAATAACACATTGATTGCTGCATGAATTATAGTTGCTATAGTTAACATTAAAACTGAACTAATACTACCTGCAAAATTTGTAATAAGTATCACAATTACAATTAGAAAAATCATTCCAATCATTACTGATAAAAATGAACTCATGCTTTGTTTCACTACTTCAGTGCTATTTTCAGCATCTAATTTTGGATATTTTAAATTTATTATAATTCCAATAAAATGTGATACTAAAGGTACTAGTATTGATAGTAGTAATAATAATATTGTTTCAATAATACTTATTTTGAATCTAATAGCTAAGACTATAGTACCTAGTATAAATACTGGTGTAGTTATTAATAAACTTGAATATACTTTTGACATCAATATTGTTTTTACATTAATTGGTAGTGACTTTAAAATGTTTATACTTCTACCTTCTAAACTAATTACAGAATTTGTAATTGATGTCATATATGAAGTTGTTACTATTAAACTAAATGCTAGTAAAGATAGATTGCTCGTGAGCAAATCTTTTGATATATTCATTCCATTTGGATCTGTTAATCCAAGAAGAATGCTATCAAATTTAATTGATAATATAATTACCCCTAGTATAAATAATATTAAACCAAATCCAGAATTTACTATAAATACTGGTGTTTGAAAGAACGTATTTAATTCTTTTTTCATCAATGATTTATAAACCGAATTGTGTTTGATTGTTAAATTGTTGATATTAACTCTTTTGCTTGTTACTACTTTTTTAATTCTTGAATTTATTTTGAAATAGAATTTGCTCAAGATTAATATTCCTATAGCAAATAAAGATATATTAACTAATATAAATATTAATAAATCTTTTACATTGAAATCAGTTATAAGTGTTGCATAAATACCTGCTGGATAATAAATTTTAGTTATTAAATCATTAACACTTGTAGCATTTTTTATAATGTATTCATAGAAACCACCCATGTTAAATGATAAATAGAATAAACCTATGAAAAACAAAATCGGAAATACTATTTGAGCTATGTTTTTATGTTTAAATCTACTTGATAAACTAGATATAATTGCTCCTATAAAGCATGATATTACAATTGGTATTATTGGAAGCATTAATAGCATTACAATATTTGTTAGAAAGAATGTCCAACTTAATGAATCAGCCCATCTTATATAAGCGACCATAATTGGAAATATAAATACTGAATTAAACATTAATTCAAATACATAAAACTTAAATATTCTAACAAACAAAACTGTACTTCTCTTTATTGGGAGTGATAATAATAATTGATCATCTTTGCAATTAAATATTAAGGGTCCTGTTTTATAAACACCTTCCATAATAGTCATGAATGAAATTGCAAATACAGCTAGTGAAAGTACTATAAATTGTAAATGCAATGGTGCCATTTTTTCAAACAAAATATTTGCGTTTGACCACATCAAGAACATTAAATATAGTGCTATAAATATAACAAGAATTTTATTGGAAAATTTTCCGTCTTTCTTTGTTTTTATTTTAAATAAATTCATATCACTAGTCATACATGCTCTTGTAAGTGAATATAACTTTTTCATTGATTAATCCTCTAATTCCATAAAGACTTTTTCTAATGATTTGTCGCCTTTTATTTCTTTCATGCTACCACTTTTAATTAATTTACCATTTTTAATAATTGCTACTCTTGAACATAGTTTTTCAGCAACATCTAAAATGTGTGTTGAATAGAAAACTATTTTCTTTTCTTTTACCATTTCATTCAATACTTCTTTAATATCAAATACAGCTTTTGGATCTAATCCTACAAATGGTTCATCCATTATAAGTATTTTTGGTTCATGAGCAAGTGCTGAAATTAAAACTATTTTTTGTTTCATACCATGTGAATAACTATCAATTGTATCATTAAGCTTATCTTCCATCTCAAATAAAGTTGCATACTTTTTGATATTTTTTTCTCTTGTTTCAATATCTACATCATACATATCACATATGAAATTTATATAATCAATTGCTTTCATTTTTTCATATGTTTCTGGGTTATCAGGAACAAAAGCCATCAATTTTTTACATTCAACCGGATTCTTTTTAATAGACATTCCATCTATTAAAATATCGCCCTCATCAAAATCGTGAATACCAACTATTGATTTAATAAGAGTCGTTTTCCCAGCACCATTGTGGCCAATAAATGCAAAAATATCACCATCATTAACTGTGAATGTTACATTATCAACTGCTTTTTTATCTCCATATTTTTTTGTTACATTTTTGATTTCTATCATTATTCTATTCCTTTCTTAATAAATCTATAAAATCTTCTATATTTGCTCTCATCAGCATTATTTAAATCGACATCTGCTGTTCTATTTGTTTGATAGTTTAAATTATAAAGAGCATTGTGTTCTCCCCACTCTCCAAGCATCGATTCATAAGTTCTATCCCAAGGGCTTGGATTTTGGCCTTCATATTCGAGTAAAACATGCAAGATTTCACCTCTAATACCTTCATCGGAAACTCTATGCGAATTAATTATTTTCATATTTGGATCTTTTGCATCTCTTTGATCTAGAACTAAGATATCATTTTCTCTTGGCTCTATACTTCTAAGAAGTGTTTCACTACCAATGTATATCAACCCTTGACTATAACTTGCAAATGCTAGTGAAGCTTCATCTTCTATTAATTCATACTGTGGATCATGTTTTTTGCTGGATGAAAGCCGAGTAAGAACAATAAGAAGCGCTGCAAGAGCTAAAATTTTTCTCCTTCTTCTTTTATCCATACTACCCCCTAGTAATATTTGACGTTTTTTAATTAATACTACTTAAATTATACCATATAATCACAATAAAAAAAGGCTTAATGCCTTTAAAATTCAAATGGTGGAGCTGAGGAGAATTGAACTCCTGTCCAAAAATAGACCCCAATAAATTACTACAAGTTTAGTCAATTATAATTTTGCTAACAACCAATTAATTGACAACTTAGTCATTAGTTAGCCTGTAAAATTCGTTATAACTACCAGGCAGAGTCATAATATAGCCAACTAAATCGAGCCTCTTATAAACTTCGTTGGCAAAAGTAAATAAGAAGCAGCTTCGTGTTTAAATTAAGCGAAAGCTAATTGATTTCTGTTTCCAGTTATTTTTTTTTGCACTTGACGCGTGCCTTCGACTTGCAATCTAGAGATGCCTTATTCCTGTCGAAACCAAAGCAGCCCCATGTAGTGATATTATAGCATAAAAAATGAATAAATCAAATTATTCACCCTTCATCGCATATACTTTTTTAACTTCTTTTATTGTTAATCTTCGGTATTCCCCTGTCTTTAAATTATCCAAGGTAAAAAAACCTAATCTTTCTCTTTTAAGCTTTACTACCGTATGATTAACTGCTTCAAACATCTTTTTAACTTGATGATTCTTTCCTTCATGAATAGTAATCTCAATTAAAGACAAGTTTGAACTCTTGTTATATTGTTTTATTTTAACTTTAGCTGGTGCAGTCTTTTTACCGTCAATTAAAACACCGCTTCTTAAAGCAGCCATTTCGCTTTTTGCTAAAATTCCATTGATTTTTGCAAGATAAACTTTCTCTATTTCATTGCTTGGATGCATCAAAATATTTGCAAATTCTCCATCGTTTGTAAGCAATAATACCCCTGTTGTATCATAGTCTAAACGACCAACAGGATAAATTCTTTTATCTGTTTTTATTAAATCAACTACTGTTTTTCTATTTTTTTCATCACTCGTTGTTGTTATTACTCCGCTTGGTTTATAAAGAAGATAGTACTCCTTATTTTCCACGCTTAAAGAATGGCCATCGACAACAATTTCATCAGTACTCTCTACTTTAGTACCTAGTTCTGTTACCTTTTTCCCATTAACAAAAACGACTCCTTTTTTAATTAACTCCTCGGCTTTCCTTCTAGAAGAATAACCGCTACTAGCAATTACTTTTTGTAGTCTTTCCATAGTAATCCCACCTAAGCTAAGATTATATAATACATTTTTTCCTTTTTCAAGCATAAAATTGCGGCCGCAGTGAAGTTTGCCCAGTTACTTCCTTTTATACTTAAATTGATAGTAAATCATATACATAAAGTACATCTCTATCACGGCGAATTTCCCTCTTTATTTTCCCGACAATAATTCTATAAGATCATTCTTATAATTCAGTTACCAACATCACTCCTATTCTTCATTTTTATCGTAACACAATAAAAATTAAAAATATATATGCCTTTTTTAATTTGGACATTTGTTTACAAAAAAAACGCATAAAATGCGTCTTATAAACTTCCTTTTTTTGGAAACAAACTAAATGCTAAAAAGATTACTGAAAGTCCAAATAAATCTAGCATAATACTCATATCAATGCATTCACATATGTTTAATGTTAATGCAGCAATTACAAGTAATAAAGATCCTGTCTGAAACCAAATAGAATACTTGTTAAAAACAATTACCTTTTTTGTTTCTTTTTTGGCAACTCTTTTTGTAGTCTTTTTTGCCACTGTCTTTTTCTTAGTTGCTGTAGCCATAACTCACCCTATTCACTAAGTTTCTTTACAAAAGCACTCAATATTAGTACAACTAAAGCAATTCCTAAACAAGTAACCATTAGATGTGTATCAATATAATTTGCTGTCTTTAATGCTAAAGAAACAAATACAAGTGAAACACCTAAAATTAAAAGAAACATATAAACTATTGGAACAATACCATTAGATTTCTTAGCTGGTCTAGTATTTCTTACAACTCTCGTTGTTGCTTTCTTTGCTGGAGCTTTCTTAGCAGTTTTTGCTGCTGGTTTAGTTGCTACTTTCTTAGTCCCCTTTTTTACTTCTTTTGCCATTTTACAACACCTCTATTCTAATTATATATTATTTTCTACTTCCTGTAAAGAAAGGTTGGCTCGCTGGTACAAAATTTGACGTTTTTTGTGCAGATAACGCATTTGCAACACGTCTTAATCTAACATATATTATTGTTTTACTGCATTTATACATTTCTGCCAATGCATCAACACTCTTATTTTCTAGGTAAAAAAGTCTAGCTAATTCACGATCTTTAACAGAAATATTTACAAAGTCCAAATTCGATGTTGATAGTTTTGCTCTTATAATATCTTTTTGAACAATCACTATATTTTTACTACCATCTGGTTCAGTAATTTGATTTAAATAAATTGCATTTTTTATATCATTTAATGTTTGCTCAACATAATTGTGTGAATCATAACAAATATGGATGTTTCTTAAAATTATTGAGTGACATTTATTACGCCTCTCAGCTTTTTCTTCTGGGCTCAAATCTAAGTTTTGCAATTGTTTTTCAACGTTTCCCATAAAGTATATGACAAAATAATTGATAGCATCATAATTGCCGGATTTTGCTTCGTTGAACTTAGTTACTACTTCATTCGACAATGTCATACTATCACTTCCTATCTTACACTTCTTCTATTTTATATTATACATTTAAAAAAATAAATTATCAACAAAGATAATTTATTTTTTAGTATTATTATAGTAATCCATTTCGGCTATATCGCGTGAAATTTCGTCCAAAATTTCATCATAGTCACTATTGAGTATTTCATCTATTTCATAGAGAATCATTTTAACATTTTGATGATAATCAATACCATATGTTTTTAAAACTTCAATTTGTTTTTTTGTTAACATCAATTTATTACTTTTGATGTATTCATGCATTTCTTCCATTATAATTCTTTCCTATAACAATTGATATTTTTAATATCATAGTTTAACTTTTCATATAATTTATTTGTCTCATAATATTTAACAGGAACTAATGTATAGACATATCGAATACTATCTTTTTTACCAGTATCTTCAATGTAATCAACTAATCTTGTTGCAATTCCCATTCTTTGATAATCAGGATCAACGCATAAATTTGTAACAAAATAAGTCTTTTCATCAACTAAGTCATTATCATGAATAAATACAGTTGCAACTCCAACAATACTGCCATCAAGTTCAGCAACTACAGTAAAACTTGATTTACTGTTAACATACTTCTTTTGGCTTTTTCGTGATAATGTTTTATACATTAAGTCTCTTACTTCTTCTACTTCATTATCTTCCATTAAACGTACTTTTATCATATATATTCTTTCTCCTTGACTATCTTATCAAATAATAAGAATTTTTCGATTTTAATATTAACTGTTCCTTTTTGTGAACTATTAAAAATATCGTGATTTGATTTTTCTAAATAAACAATCCCTTTAGTTTTTGATTTAACATTATCAAAAACATATTCGGAACTTTCTTTTGGAACTATATCATCTTTTAATCCTTGAAATATCAATATTGGCACTTTTATTCGTTTTGGTGGTTCCTGATATTTTGATACAAGTTTCATAAATTCGTTGATTGATCCAATTGGTAATCTTTCAAAGCCTCTGAAAAGGATCTCGGCAAGGCCATAGTCCATCATAATTGATGTTGCTTTTTTGATTGAGAAGTTATCCTTATCACCTATATATTTAAATGCTGGTGCTGCAAGAACAACTTTTTTAATCTCAGGATATTTACTGGCTACATACGCAGCTAATACTCCACCCATACTATGTCCAACTACATAAATATCTGAATATCCATATTTTATTAAAGTTTCAACTTTTTCTTCAGCTGATTTTACCCAGTCTTTATATGTGCAGTCAGTTTTTTGACCATGACCTGGTAAAGTGAATTGATAAACATCAAATATTAAACACTTTTGAAGACGCCATGCTAGAGATTCCATATCATATGTGCCGCCTGCAAAACCATGGATTAATAGTACCGCCTTTTTTATTCTCATGTTATCACCATATCTATTATAATACAAAAGTAAAAAAAAAGACACAGTTGTGTCTATTTATGCTCTTGATACGTATTTACCATCTTTAGTTGAAACAATAATTGTTTCTCCTTCTTCTACAAAAAGAGGAACTCTTACTTTCATACCTGTTTCTAATACTGCATCTTTCATTGCATTATTAGTTGTATTTCCTTTTACTGCAGGTTCTGTTTTAGTAATTTGCATTTCAATCTTTTCTGGTAAAATTAAACCTAATAATTCTCCTTGGAAGAATGTAACATCTACGTTTAATCCTTCTTTTAAATATTCTGCATCTTCACCTATTTGATTTTTATCAAGTTCAATTTGTTCATATGTTTCCATATTCATGAAATTGAATGAATCTCCTGAGGCATATAAGAATTGCATATTTTTCTTTTCAACCATTGCTTTTTCTAGTTTAACACCAGAATTGAATCTTTTTTCAACGATTGAACCAGTTCTTAAATTTTTAAGTTTTGCTTGAACAAAAGCAGCACCTTTACCTGGTTTAACATGTGAGAATTCTAATACTGTATATATATTATCTTCAAACAAAATTGTCATACCATTTTTAATATCATTTACATTGATCATTTTTTCACATCCTTATTTATCTTTTTCTACTAGCCATAGGAGCACGTCCTAGAGATAGTCTTTTACCAAGATTGCTTGTTGGTTTTCCTATCTTGGCTTTTGGTACCTCGAAGCAGGTGCGATTTACTCGAGCTAATGCTTCACTAGCAGGATCAGGCAATCTTTGGATAGTATTTAAGTGAACTGTTAATAGTCTTAATCTATTCATCATGATTATTTAGCCTCTTTATGTGATGTTGTTTGACCACATTTTGGGCAGAATTTTTTAAGTTCTAAACGTTCTGTCGTATTCTTTTTATTCTTTTGTGTACGATAACTTTGATTTTTACAAACAGTGCATTGTAATGTAATTCTTTCTCTGTTTTCTCCTTTTTTTGCCATACTAAATCCCTCCTTTTCGGTAATCTCCTATATTATAACAAATTATTTATAAATTTCAAACAAAAATTAAGTATTTCCGTTATTTATAATAACTTTCTATCTTTTCAATTAACTTTTCATCAAATTTTTTATTTCTAATCATTTCTATTTCAAACTTATATGGTGGATATAATCTTTCACCAGACAATGAAGTATATGGTGTTTCAAGTATTTTAGGAACATCTTTTAATTTATCATGATAAATAACTTTAATTAAATTATCAAAACCAATTGTTCCAAATCCAATATTAGCATGACGATCTTTATGTGATGCTATAGGATTCATGCTATCATTTATATGAACACATTTTATCTTATCAATACCAATAATATCATCAAATGTTTCAAGAAATTTGTCAAAATTACTCATTTCATAACCTGCGTCATTTAAGTGACAAGTATCGATACATACATATAGTGGATATTCAACTAAATCCATTATTTTTTTTAATTCCTCTAATTTAGATGCAATTTCACTACCTTTACCAGCCATTGTTTCTAAGCAAATCATTACATCTTTTGATTCTGGTACTAGATTCAAACAATCGGCTATATTTTGAATTCCTGCTTCAACTCCAATACCAACATGACTTCCTGGATGAAGAACAACTTTGTTGATTCCTAATTCTTTTGCTCTAGATAGTTCTTGCCTTAAAAATGAAACTCCAAAATCTTTATTGGCTGCATTTGCTAAATTTATAATATATGGTGCATGTATAACAACATCGTTAATATCAATATCATTTTCTTGCATCAATTTAAGCGCTTCTTTTGTTTTAACATCTTCTATTGGATATCGTGCCGTATTTTGAGGGGCACCTGTATAAAACATAAATGTTGTTGCTCCATAACTTATTGCTTCTTTAACACTACCTATTAATTGATCGGCTTTATTGAAAGAAACATGACTTCCTATTATTAGTTTTTCCATAATTCACTTCCTATTTAATTATATCATTAACACTTTAGAATGTCATTTAAAGTTAATATTAATTTTATTAATATTTTATTTGCTTTTTTAAATAATATATGCTAAAATATGGGAGAAATGAGTTGGAGGTGAACCAAAATGCCTAATATGAAGAATGCAAAAAAGAAAGTAAAAGTTATAGCTAAGAAAAGTGAAAGCAACAACAACTATGAAGCTCAAATGAAAAATGCTATTAAGAAAGTTGAAAAAGCTGTTGCTAGTAAAGATAAAGAAAAAGCTGAAAAAAGCTTAGCAGTTGCTGTAAAGCGAATTGACAAGGCTGCTAAAAAAGGTGTAGCTGCTAAAAATTATGTTGCACGTAATAAATCAAGATTAACTAAAAAAGTTAATGAAATGGAATAAAAAAGTAAGATTTTTGATAATTAATCTTACTTTTTTTCTTGACTTTTTTTCAAAAAAAAGAGCTAAAACTTATTTTAACTCATCAATATATTTCTTTAATTGTACAGCATCTTCTCCGAAGATGATTTTTAGTTGGTTTTCAATCTCAACGATTCCTTTAGCACCCATCTTTTGAATTGCATCTTTATTAACAAGTGAAACATCATTCACTTCAACAATAAATCTTGATAAGTTACTTTCATATTTCACAATATTTTTCTTACCACCTAAATACTCAACTAATTTGTTTGCTTCAATCTTAAAGTCTTTTCTTTTTGAATTAGCAATTGCTATTGCTATTAAAAGTAAAAGTCCAATTATGATTATGTAAGATATATATTCCATATCTTCCCTCCATAGAGACATTATACTATATTTTTAATTTTTTGCAAATAACTAGCAATTAATTTTTGAATATGTTACTATTTTGCATTATTTTCCATACAACATCATTTTACACTTTACTATCTTTTACATAAATAAAAAAGGAATAAAATTCCTTTTAAGCTACATAACCATTTAATAA
>CAMOPK010000020.1 GCA_946622285.1 uncultured Bacillota bacterium | reverse complement strand
CATTTCCAGTCAGATCTAACAAAATCATTCTTCATATTAACACATTTACCTTTATAAACAACATTTCCACCAGGACATCCACCATTGAGAAGTGGTTTCGTTGCTAAACACTTATGCTCATATAAAGTTCGACCACTATCTAGACAATATTCAGTAGCATCCCCAGTATACGTTTTTACATGGCATTTATCACTAGGGACATCATACTCACCAGTTTCACATACACCTATAGCTTTACGTGATTCAGTTCTAACACATTTTCCATCTTTTAAAGTGAATTCATCATAACATGTTTCTTTTTCAGTTTCTGTAAAATGCCCATCTCTATAACATTTTTTGTTATATTCACTATAACCTTCTGGACAAATTTTACCTGTTTTTGGTTCTTCTTTTGCTATTTCTTTAAGGCAAAAATCACCATCCAAGAAATACCCTTGATCACAATACCTACCAACATCTTTAGCTTCATGAAGATTACGAACAGAACTCTCAAGTAAATAATCGATTGTAACATCATTATTTTCTTTAAGGATTGAATTTATATAACTAGCCTTACAAACACTTATATTTTTTTCTTTAGCTAACTTAATATCATCATCATTTACTTTATCAACTCGAGTAATATCAATACGAATATCTTTACTAGAGAAACTTCCACGAACTTTTTCTTCAATTCTAGATAGATCAACATTATTATTAGGTGAACAAAGAATAATAAATAAATCATCATCAACTGGAATAAAATTTTCTTCACCTAATCTATCTCTTATAAAATCAATTGTTTCATCAAAATCTTTACCTTTAAAATTTTCGTCAACAACCCTTTTAGCATCTTCATCAAGTGCCTTCATTTCTACAAGATAATAATTTTCATTAAGTGTAAGTTCAATTACAGGATTTATATCTAAAACAACATTACTAATACCAGAATCAGCATCTTCAATTTTAAATTCTTTAGCTTTATAAACAATATTAAAAATAACTGCAATTAAAGTAAGAATACCTGTAATAACAGTAAGAATAGTAAAAATCTTAACATATTTTTCTATTCTTTCTTTAGGTATTTCACTATTATCTTCTTTAGTTGCATCTTGATTTTCTTTTCCAATTTTTAATTCTTTTCTAACTTTAAAATAAGCAATTAAGGTTACAATTATCAATAAAATTGCTAAAACAAATAAACTAATTCTCAAGTATTCCATATATACCTCTTTCTAGGTTAATTATATCATAAATATTTAATATGCTATAATTATATAGGTGATAATATGACATCAGGTTATGAACTTATAACAGCTATTACTAATTTAGCTATATTTATTACAAGTATTGTTATTTTAATTAAATTAAAAAATAATAAAACTTGGAATATATTTTATATATTAATATCTATAAATTCATTTCTAGGAATAATTGTTCATGGAATAAACATGAATAAAAATATAAATAATTTCCTTTGGGTAATATTATCTATTTCATTAGTGTTCACAATTAATACATTACTAATTATATTTGTTGGTTTAAAGAAAAAGTATTATTTAATAACATCATTTTTAATAATCGCCTTATTAATATTAGAAATAATATTTAATTTAAATTATGTTATAACATTTGTAATATATGCAATTATAGTAGTATTATTTAGTGCTTATTTTATATTAAAAAATAACTATAAAAATAAAAAGTATTTTTTAATTGGAATTATTAATCAAATAATTGGAATAATTCCAACGTTTTTTAAAATTGGTATTGGAAACTTTAATCATAATTGTATTACCCATACATTTACTTTAATAACAATTATTATATTTTATATAGGTATTAAAAAATCTCAGTAAAACTGAGATTTTATTATTCATTAATCGCGTGTTGTGGAACCAACACTTTTTTAATTGTTTTGGCAACTTCTTCAATTGTTGAACCTGGAAAGTCAGCAGCTGCTGCTGTTGGTCTTCCACCACCACCAATTTGTTGCATAAGAGCTGCAATATTAATCATGCTTCTACTTCTAGCACTTACACGAATTATACCCTTACCAACTTTACCAATGACATAACTAGCATTGGCATATTTAAGAAGTTGATTTGCTGCTTTTGCAAGCTCATCAGATGAATATATTCTATTCGTAGGTGCAAGAATAATTCCAACATTGTTTTTTAAAAATTTTGCTCTTGTTACTAAACTAAATACGCGGCAATCACTTTTAAAACTTTCAATAAAATAACTATCTGCTTCTTCTACACTAGCACCGCGTTTAAGAAGTGCAGTTACAGTATCGGAAGTTCCTTCAGAATAATTACCAGTACGATTAGTATCAAGACGAATACCTGCAAGTAAATAGTTTGCTAATTTTTCGGGTATTTCCATCTTATATGCTAGAAGTAACTGCGTAATTATTTCTGATGCACTTGAAGCAGTTGGATCAATATGTTCAATAGCTGCTCCTTCAAATGTTTCTTTGTCTTTCATGTGATGATCTATTATCACCATTTGCTCAACTGGTAAACTCTCTGGATTTATTTCCTTAAGTAAAAGTTGTGGCTTATTAACATCACATAATATATTTAAATCTACTCCTTTAGATTCAACTCCATATTCATCAAGATTAATGATTGGGAAATATGCTTTTGCTTCACTTCGCATTATCTGAACGCCGTGATCAAGTGAACTTGCTGTATCACCAATAAAGACATGATTGGACACATGAAATTCAGTTGCAATAAGTGACATTCCAAGTGAAGAAGCAACAGCATCAAAGTCTGCTTGTCGATGAGGAAATATCATTATTTTTCCACTTCTTTCAATCAAACTTTCTAAACTAACTTTCAGCTTTTTTATGTCAGCCAAACAAAGTCATCTCCTTACACATCATATTTTAATAATTTCTTTTTTTCTGTCAAATCCATAAAAAAAAGAACATATAGTTCTTTTAAAATTTTTCAAGTATTTTAAAGTAATTAACAATCACTTTGTCATCATCTTTTAGATCTAATTTATAGTATTTTTTAACTTCTCTATAATCTTTTAATTCACTCTTACCAAACTCAAGTGCAAAAACGTACTTTTCACTTGAATTCATGACTAAAGCTCTAGATTCTCCTCTTTTGTAATTCTTAAGTTCATAACCTTCCTTATATGGATAAGCAACATAATTAACTTCACCATCAAGAATAGCTTTTACTAATTCATCTGGATACTTCCTAATAAATGCTTTTTCATATTTCTTTCTTCTAGCATTACGACATCTCGTAGTACGTCTTTCATTATATTTTAAGTCTTTAACACCCATTAGAAGAAGATAATTTTGAAGATGTTTAATAAATCTAAGTTCTTGTTTACTATAAAATTGTTCATCTTCTTCACTGATATTAAATGTTTCAGGGAACTCATAAACCCATCTTAAAACAGCATCAAAATCATGTTCATGAATGTGTCCAATTACTTCTTTATGAACCCATTTATTATTTTCAATATAGCTTTCATAATGGCGACAATCAAATGAATAATAAAAATTATCCCATATAATGTTTTCAAATGCATTATATAAATTAGGTGTTACAACCAATTGATTTTCACGCCATGGATCACTTTCAAAAAGAACATATTCAAATGTTTGTCTTTCTTCATCCCAAAAAGGAGCTGGAAGATTATATTTTTTGAATTTGTCATATCTTTTATTAAATTCTATCATTTTTTTATCATATTTAGTTAATCTTGGCATATTATCACCTCACCTGTATTATAAAGAAAAAAACTATAGAAATCTATAGTTTATATGATAAATGTTAATAATGCTGTTACTAAATTTGCTATAACGGCATATAAAACAATTTTCTTTTTATCAATTTTTAATGTATCTAAATAGATAATTCCTTCAATACATAAAATTGCTATTTCTGCTGAAATAAAATATAAAAGTGATGTTGCGAATTTTGGAACATTAACCATTAATATTTGTAAGATTGTATTTGTTATAAAGTTAACTAATACTATTGTTCCATATTTCTTTGTCTTAAATAAGAATGCAATTCCAACTTCAATTATTATTGTTAAAACAAGAATACCAAAGTGTTTCATATAATTAGGTGATGGTTCACCAGCAACTGAACTCATATCATTAACATCTATTGTAGTTGCAAAATCAAATGATGTTTTTTTAATCAAATTGCTTACTTTTATAGTTCCATCTGGTAATTCAATTATTACTTTAAATTCTTCTGGAACACCAAAATAAGTGAATTTATGTATATGTTCGTCATTACCTTGAACATCACCCCACAAAAGAAAATTTCTTAAAGAAGTTGCATACCATGTGTCTTCATGATATTTATAGATTTCATGATCTTTTAAATCTTGATAGTGTTCAACAATTTCTTCGATAAGATTTTCTCTATCCTTGAAATCACTTAATAAATCAATTAAATAATCTTTTCCTTCAATATTCTTTAAATAAACTGTGATACTTGGCTTTGGTCCAAGATCTGCTAGTACAAATGTTGGAATAAATAATAATAAAAGAAATAAATATTTTAATTTTTTCATATAATCACCAAAATCATTATAACACAAAAAAGTAAATGTTGTTACATTTACTCTTTGGCTTCTTCCGCCTCAGTTACTTCACAAGAACCGCCACGATCTTTTATGTAAGCATCTATTTTATCAATTGCAACATAAGCATCACCATATTTATCAAGATCAGTTATATTAGCTAAATAAGCATCCCCACCAGCTTCAGTTATATT
Source organism: uncultured Bacillota bacterium (assembly GCA_946622285.1). GTDB lineage: Bacteria > Bacillota_I > Bacilli_A > RF39 > UBA660 > RUG11241. Next base: position 13,716 of record CAMOPK010000020.1, on the reverse strand, counting down.
GCCAGTTTCTTCATAAAATCTAAATCCATATGAATATTCTTCATCATGAAGAGTACAAACAATACTTTTTTCAACAATTCTTCCTTCACTTTTATTTTTTCTAACGACTACTAATGCAATAAAACTTACAATTATTAAAATGATAAAAGCTAGAATAGCTATACCAATGAATTTCAAAATTTTTAAAATTAATCCTGCTAGTTGTTCAGTATTAGATACTTTTTCTGTTAATACTTCTTTTAGATCATTATCAACTAATTCGTCTAAACTGATATTAAATATTTTTGACAATTCTTTTGCTTGTTTTAAATCAGGTGCGGTTTCACCAAGTTCCCATTTACTTATTGTTTGACGAGATACGCCTACTTTATCTGCTAGTTCTTCTTGAGTAATATTATTTTTCTTTCTTAATTCTAATATTTTGTTTCCTATTTCCATAGTTTCATCCCTTTCCACTTATAATTCTATTAAAATAAGCGCTTTTATTCCACCAATTTTACTTGGAAATCGTGCCCGTTTTCTTAACATTATTATATCATAAAAAAAAGCAAACTATTTTCATAGTTTGCTAAATCATTTCTTTTTCTTATTTTTCTACAACATATACATATTTTTTAATCCATGTTTCAAATGCCGATGCTTTTTGATATTTGGCTAAATCAAAATTCGAATTAGCATCCAAGTAAGCAATAATACTACCTTTACTTATAATAATAACTGTTGGACCATATTTAACCTTCTCATAAAACTTTGTTTTTTTGAATTCACTAAATGGTATTGATAAGAATGATACTTTATATTTTTCCATAAATACTTTGAATATTTCATCACAAGGAATTTCAAAAGTACAATATGGATTATAAGTATAAAGTACATAGTTATCATTTTCAAGTTCATTTAAGGTTTCGCTTTTAATATCTAAATAAACTCCACCATTATTATAATATTTACTACTTAAATAAATTCTATTATCAGTTGGATCTTCTTTTTTAGAACATCCGCACCCTGTAATTATAAGTAAAATAATTAATAATGAAACTATTTTTTTAATAGTCATGTCCTACCTCTATTAAATTTTCAAAGTCAATATCATGATATATTACTTTCCAGAAATCGTATGATGTTTTACCATCAAATTCTTTTTTAATCTGAACATTATTTTTACCATTGTAATACCAATAACCACCAGTATTATATATTTTATTAGCATCCCATCCTAGAGAAACAAGTAAGTTTTTAGTCATGCCAGCATATCCGCCGCCACCACACATTAAGAATATTACTTTATCTTTTGGAAAAATTTCTTCTAAAATTTCCATTGATTCTTTATAATTAGCAACATACTTACCATTAACTTCTCTGAATAATGTTTTACCAGTATAGGATTCTCCTACTGCTTCAGGTAATCCTTTAACAGCTGTTAAATATGGATATGGAATAACTTCAAACCCTTTAACAATTCCAGAAAGATAAGAATCTCCACCAATTGCTTCATAGTTACCTGGATCTTTAAGCATACGCATATCACGATAGATGGCATCTTCACGACCTAAATATTTATCAATTGTTTCTTCATTTACGTTTTTATCAATGCCAAGCATTCCTCTTTCACCACCAGTTACTTCTGGAACAGGAAGTTTCTCTAGCTCTTTTGGTTTTTCTTTACACGAACCAAATAAAATACAGCCTAGAAGTAGACCGATTACTAAACCAATAACACCAAATATAATATTTTTTTTCATATAATCACTACCTTTATTTAATTATATAATTTTTTACTATTTTAGACAAGAAAAAAGACTTTTAAAGTCTTTTATTTATCCGGTAATATTTCATAATCACCATATTGATTTCTTAATTTATAAATAGTTAAATTACTATATTCACTCTTAGCATATTCAAGTACTAAGAAGCGCCCATTAGTTGTGATTTTATTAACATTTTTAGGTTTCTCATAATTCTCTAAAGCTTCATTTGCTTTTTCAACTGTGCCATAATCAATATAATATTGATGTCCAGTTACTTTAGTTCCATTATAAAAATATAAAGAATAATTGTCGCCATCTCTGAATACCATTTTTTTATCATCAGTATATAACTCGTAGTCTTCTTCTGGTACTGGTGGAGCTGTATCTTCAACTTGAGTTTCTTCCACATTCGTTTTTTCTTCTACATTAGTTTCCGGTTTTTTTTCTTCTTCTTTCTTCTTACCACAGCCTGTTAATACTAAAACTGCTACAATAACAAGCATTCCAATTAAAACTTTTCTGTTCATAAAATCATCCCTACTTTCACCTACATTGTAACATATTTATAAAAATTTAACACCATAAAGTGTAAAGTGCTTTACAATATACGTTGACAAAATAAAAAAGTCTCTATGAGACTTTTTACCATGTCATTGTGAAGTTTATTCTAACATTTTGATCTTTGCCATTTACTTTAGCATATAATTCAATATACATATTAGTTGGTTTACTAATATTTAAATCTTTTAATGGTATTTCTAAAGTAAAACTTTGCTTTTCTTTAGCATCAAATTTACGTTTGCTATATTTAGCACGTACTGGTACTGTTTTATCAAAGGTATCGTTTATTGAAGCATTACCATATAATGTTCCATCGTTATGATCATCTTGCCATTCAATTTTTTGAGTAAATACAACATTGAAGCATTCAATTTTTAAAGTGTCATCTTCAATATAAGGACTATAAAATTCCCACTTATCATCTTTAGAGCCAACATTATACCAATGAATTGTTGAATCCTTTGATGTAACTTTACTTGGTCCCTTTGATACATAAACATATATTTTTGTATTCTTGTCAACAACATCACCTATTGGTGGTTCTGTTCTAATAACATTGCCTGCCTCAATCTCATCACTGTTTTCATATTTAACAGTCGGAATTAAAGCATTCGCTGCAAGAACACTTTTAGCAGTTGCCTCATCTGTATCATAGACATCCGGTACTTCAACACCATTAGAACACCCTACTAATAATAAAATTAAAACCAGAATCCAAACCCTTTTTTTCATTTCTACACCTCATATATAATATATCAAACAAATTAATTAATAGCAAACAAAATATTGTTTTTATGCATATTTCTATTCAGTTCTAAGAGCTTCAACTGGATCTTTTCTAGATGCCATCTTTGATGGAATACGACCAGCTATTACATTTAAACCAATACTTAATAAGATTAGCAATAATCCACTTAAAATTGGTAAACTTGCAATCTTTTCGATATCAGGTTCAAGTGTGTGTACAATGGCATTAATTGGAACTGATAAGAATAAAGTAATTGCTATACCCAATATTCCTGCAGTAGCACCTTCAATAATTGTTTCTGCCATAAATACTCGTGTAATATCTTTTTTACTTGCACCAATAGCTCTTAAAATACCAATTTCTTTGGTTCTTTCTAAAACACTTATATAAGTAATAATTGCAATCATAATTGAAGATACAACTAAACTTATTGCAACAAAGCCAATTAATATGAATGAAATTACATTTACAATTTTAGTTATTCCATCAAGTATAGTTTTCATTAAATCAGTATAATTAATAACTAAATCATCTTCGTTTTTAGCTATTTTTTCATCATTATATTTTTTAATCAATTCAACAATTTTTTGTTTTGATTCATAATCTTTTGGATAAACATTAATAATTGATGGATCATCTAATTCATAGATTGCAAGAGTGGATGCAATATTTTCAAAATTATTGGTTAAACCATCAAATTTAGTTCCAGTTAAAACATTGATATCTTTGTTGGCCATTTGTTTAGCATAAATATCAGTCTTGTTAATTTCTTTAACGATATATTCAACTAATTTTCCTTCATATCCAACATATGAATTATAAGCATCATCATCTTTTAAAATTCCAACTATCTTTATATCTAAGCCATTATCAATTTTTTCCTTCATAAATTCTAAATCATTTGAATAATCAATAAAGACTCCATCTTCTTCTTTATAATAATCAGTATTTAAAATAAGTTTATACTCTTTATTTAAAATATCATTATATGAATAATTACTAGATTTAACATGGTAGTTTTCATCATTTTTAATTTTTTCTAAATTGATAGCAATATCTTTTCTATCTTTAATCCCAAGAGAATATAAAATAGAATCCTTAACAATACCATCTTTTGGTATTACTAATACTATTTCATTATAGTTTTCAGGCATCTTTCCAGCTAAAAGTTCATATTTTTTCTTGTTCATTGATAATTTATTAAAAATACTTGACTGATCAAGAACTAATTCACCTGGATCAACCTTATTGTAGTCTTTAGTAAATACTTGCAAATCAAAGATATAATCATAAGTTATTTCAGAAGCAGCATTTTGAAATTCTTTACTACTTTCAATAAACTTTTTAAACTCTTTTAAATTATTTTGTTGAATCATTCCTTTTTCACTTGAGAAAACTGATTCTTTAACAATATCATCAGTAGAACAAATTTTATCTTTCGGACACTCTTTGGCCTCGTCTTCATTAATAGCAAGTGCTAGAGAACCAAATAAATCATAACTTGTTCTTTCAAATGAAAGTGGATAATCAATTAAAGATTCTCTTTCAGCTTTCGCTGTGTACTCTTTAACTCCATTTGAAAGAGAAAGTATTAAAGCAATTCCAATGATTCCAATCGAACCAGCAAATGCTGTTAAAAAAGTTCTTCCCTTTTTAGTTAATAAATTGTTGAATGATAATGATAAAGAAGTCAAAATTGACATTGATGTCTTTTTAATACTTCTTTCTTTAAATTCTTCCTTGCTTTCATTATATGGATTACTATCACTTGTAATTACGCCATCTTTAAGATCAATTATACGAGTCGCATAATCTGCAGCAATATCTGGATTGTGAGTAACCATTATAACTAATTTGTCATTAGCAATCTCTTTTAATAAATCCATTATTTGAACACTTGTTTTAGAGTCAAGTGCTCCTGTTGGTTCATCAGCAAGAATTATTTCAGGATTATTAACTAGTGCACGAGCAATTGCAACTCTTTGCATCTGACCACCAGATAATTGGTTTGGTTTTTTATTAATATGTTCTTCTAATCCAACTTTAATTAAAGCTTCTTTTGCTCTTTTTCTTCTTTCTTCTTTAGAAACACCTGATAGTGTTAAAGCAATTTCAACATTAGCTAAAACACTTTGATGCATGATTAAATTATAACTTTGAAAAATAAAGCCTACGCGATAATTACGATATGAATCCCAATCACGATCAGAATAATCCTTGGTTGAAATCCCTTCAATTATTAAGTCTCCTGAATCATATTTATCAAGTCCACCAATAATATTTAATAAAGTGGTTTTACCACATCCAGATGGACCTAATATTGCTGTAAACTCATTTCTTCTAAATTTTATATTTATTCCTTTTAAAACTTCTTGAGCATTTTCACCTATATAATAACTTTTTTTAATATCTTTTAGTTCTAGCATAAAATCATCTCTTTTCTAAAAGCGATTATATCAAAACAAGCATGTTTTATCAATCAATAGAAAAATAATTAATGATTATAATTATTTTTAAATTTTAAATTTTTTTAAAGAAAAAAAGCATTTTTTTAATGCTTTTATTGTACAATTTTTATTTTTTCACCATCTGATAAAATATCAATACTACCAAGTCTAGTTAAATAGTATTTAATTTTATAGTTATTTAAAGTATCAATGGTCCTCATATCTTCTAATTTTTCTTTTGATGAAGTAATAACTGCATATTTAATGCCTCTATCTTTAACTAAATCATCTAATCTTTTTAAATAATTCCCATGATATGGAACTTTCAAGAAATCATATAAATCATTATTATCATTTATAAAATCTCCAAGTCTTTGATTCTGAGCATCTCCTGTAAATAAGAATTTATTATCTTTATAGATGACACTTACTATTAATGATGAATTGTTGCTTTCATTTTTGTCATAAATTGTATATGGTCCATTAACTATCAAATAAATATCATCAAATTCTATTTCATAGTCACCGCTTATAACTTTAGCTTCAATATTTTTATTTTCTAAAGAGTTCCTATAATTATTATAATATATACTATCTTTTGGATAATTACTTTCTAAAACATTTTCTACTTTAATAGTATCAATTATTTTAGAAGCACTTCCAACATGATCTTTATCAAAGTGAGTTATTATTAAATAATCTAATTTAGTTATATTATTTTTATTAAAATAACTAATTATTTCATCACCCAATGATTCTTCACCGGTATCAATCATAATATATTTATTATTCTTTGATAAAATGATTGCATCAGCTTTACCGGCATCAAAAAAGTGAATTTTAAAGTCATAATTGGTATTATCATCAACTTGTTTTTTTAATATCAAAAAAACAAATATAAAGAATACTAAAAATATTACTGGGACTACATATCTATATTTCATATACTCACTTCCATCTTTATTGTAACAAAAAAAGTGACAAAAATCACTTTTAATATATTTCAAAATCAACAAAATAATTTGAATAATCATTTGGGTCAACTAATAAATCAACTGTTCCGTCATCACGACCTAAAGCAGTTAAATACTTTGGTTCGCTTTCAAAACATTTAGTCTTCCCTTTTTCAATTTCATATATTACTTGAATACGATATACTGTCTTATCGCCTTGAATCATTCCTTTTTCTGGTTTGATTTGATATTTCAAGTTTTTAATAAGCATTCCATGTTGAGATAAATATTTTACTTTATTTATATCTTTATTTGAACCTTGAATTACATTCTTAGAATGAGCAAAGAACTTTAAAGCAGTACCTGCTACCGAGATGAATGCAAAAACACCGAATCCTACAAAAACATAACCAAATAAAGTTTCTTCTTTTGCTAAATGAAATCCAACTGAACAGAAAATGATACTGAAAACAGCACCAAATCCAAGAGTCCATAAACCAAGAACTGTTGCTGGACGGTGTCCTTTTCTTTCATACTTGAAATTTTGCAAATTAACTTTATATCCATCTTTTGGAGGTTCTTTAATTACTACTTCGCCTATATTTTGAACTTTTTTAAATGATGTACTGCCACATGCAGGACATTTATCATATTTTTTCTTTAAGTGTCTTCCACAATATTCACATATATACATGAGACTACCTCCTAATATATTTCATAGTCAATGAAATAGTTTGAATAATCATTTGGATCTATTAACAAATCAACTGTTTCTGGATTTTTAATATCAGCATCATATTTAGTTTCACTATAAAGTGGGATTTCAACTCCTGCTGAATTTTTAAATTTAACTTCAATACATTTATAGTATTTACCCATCACCATTGTTCCAGTATTAACTTCTTTATATTGAATACCTTTTACAAGCATTCCTGTTTTAGCAAGTTTATTTGCTCTATTCATTGATTTTTTTGTTTTCCTTTTACTACTCAATGCAACGCAAAGCATAATTATTCCAATCACTGCTTCAAATGGAGCAAGTAATAATGCTTCACCAAATCCAAGCAATAGAAACGGCAGTAAAAAAATCAATGGTGCGATTATTAACACTACTCCAATAATGACAAATATGTTGGCTGTCCTAAGAGATTTCTTATAGTTTCCAACATTAATCTTATATCCACCTTTAGGTGGTTCTTTGATAATTGTTTCACCTAAAAATGCTTTTGTTTTAAATGAACTTCCACCACAACCTGGACATTTTTCATATTCTTGTTTTAAAACACGATTACAATAATTACATATATACATGTTATCACCTCTTAATACTATCTAAATTATAACATTTTACTGAAAAATAAAAAAGACTAAAAAGTCCTTTTATATTCCTAACATATTAGTTGCAACTGTAAAATAAACAATTAAACCTAAAGCATCTACAATTGTTGTTATGAATGGACTAGCCATTACAGTTGGGTCGAATCCAAGTTTCTTAGTTAAAATTGGAAGCGTACAACCAATAAATTTAGCAACCACAACAATCATAAATATTGTTAAACAAATTACTCCAGCTACTTTCATTGTTACAGCTGAATTATGAAGTAACATTTGATCAATTAAAATTAGTTTTGCAAAATTAGCTAATGCTAAAGTTGCTCCTACCATAACTGATACACGAAGTTCTTTCCAAATAACTTTACCAATATCTTTAAAATTAACTTGATTTAATGATAAACTACGAATAATTGTAACTGATGCTTGACTACCAGCATTACCACCTGTATCCATAAGCATTGGAATATAAGCTGTTAAAACAGGAAGTATAGCTAATGAAGCTTCAAATTTACTGATTATTTGACCAGTAAACGTTGCCGAAATCATGAGTAAAAGTAACCATGGAATTCTAGCTTTCCAAGTCTGCCAAGCACTTATTTCTAAATATGGTTTATCAGATGGTGAAATAGCTGCCATCTTTTCGATATCTTCTGTTGCTTCTTCTTCCATGATATCCATAACATCATCAATAGTGATGATACCAACTAAACGATCTTCTGAATCAACTACTGGCATAACTGTTAAGTCATACTTTTTAAATAACTTACCTACTTCTTCTTGGTCAGTTGTTGTTTTAACACAAATTGTATCTTTAATTGCAATATCTCCAACAATGTCTTCAGAGTCAGCAAGTAAAATATCTTTTAGACTTAAGTGGCCAATTAATTTTCTACTTTCATCAACAACATAACAAACATTGATAGTTTCATAATCATCAATCTCTTTACGAAGTCTACTAATAGCTTGTTTGATTGTTAAATTATCTTTTAATTCTGCATATTCGACAGTCATGACACTACCGGCAGAATCATCTGGATAATTTAGTAGTTTATTAATGTCACTTCTTGTTTCTTTGTCACATTCTTTTAATATTCTTCTAACAATATTGGCAGGCATTTCATCTAAAACATCAGCTGCATCATCGGCAAACATTTCGTTGATCAAAAAAACAGCTTCTTTATCAGTTAACTTTGATAAAAGTTCAGTTTCAACAGATAGTGGTAATTCTGAAAACAAATCTGCTGCCATATCTTTGTTCATCAAACGAATGATCTTGGCAATTTCATCAATGTCTAATTCTTTGATAGCATCGGCAATATCAACTATTTGTTTATCACTTAATAACGTTTTAGCTTCTTTGAATTTTTTAGAACTAATTAGTTCTTTAATTTCATCTTTCATATCACACCTCCAGCAAGTATTTTCTAGCTTTATTATAGCACTTAAAAAGGAACTTTCGTTCCGATTTATTTGTTTTTTTACATTATATTGCCTTTTGTTATAAAAAGCAAACATTTTTTTAATTTTTTTTGTTCTTTTTTTCAAATAAATATGTGCAAAGTCCCCAACCAGTAGTTGCACCTATTGAAATGAATAAAGAATCAAGTAAATACGATTGTACAAATGTGAAATGATGCATAATTATTTTAGTAATTACACATGCCACATAACAGACAACAAAAAATATAGTTATTTCTTTAAATTTCATAAACTCTCCTTAATGATGATGGTGATGATGCTCATGCATCTCAACGTGACACTCGGTATCATCACATGCTTCATCTTCTGTTTCTAATATTGCATGGCAAATATTATGTTTCTCTAACTCTTCTCTTATTTCTTTTTTGATTTTCTTTTCGTCAGCTTTAGTTACAATATGCATTGTTGCATAATTATTAAATCCATCAATACTCCACACATGAATATGATGAATATCTTCAACACCATCTATTTTAAGTAGATGCTTTTTTAATTTATCAATATCAATATCACTTGGAGTTTTTTCTAAAAATAAGTCTAATACTACTTTTAAGTTTTTAAGTGAATGAACAAGAATAAATAAAGCAACTAAAATACTCATTATTGGATCAAGTATTTTAATATCCGTGAAGTTCATGATGATTGCACCTATTAAAACAACTACCCAGCCAAGTACATCTTCAAGCATATGAAGATTGACTGATTTTTGATTTATTGAATCGCCTTCTCTTGTTACATAAGCAGCAATGAAGTTTAGAATAACTCCAACAATTGCAAATATAATCATTCCAGAATAATTAATATCAACTGGATTAATCACTCTTTTAATTGCACTTATTATTACTAAAATAGAACCAACTAACAATATTGTCGTTGTAATAACTCCACCAAGAACTGAATATCTAATATATCCATATGTATACTTCTTATCTGCTTTCTTTTTACTCTTTCTTTCAAGAAAGTAAGAAATTCCTATTGAAATTGCATCACCCATATCATGTATTGCATCTGATAAAATTGCTACTGAATTAGTAAAAATTCCACCAAAGAATTCAAATATAGAAAATGTAATATTTAGTAAAAATGCAACTAAAATATTTTTCTCTGTTTTCATATAATCTCCTATCTAAATTTTAATATAAATTTATTTTTTCTTTTTAACAAAGTTTTATATATTAATAATCCAATAAAGACTCCAAACGTGTTAAGAATTAAATCATCAATATCTGTACCACGTTCTAAAAAAAGTTGGATAATTTCTATTAAGAATGAGATTGAAAATCCTATTAAAATAACTTTTTTATTTGATATATTTATCAATAAAGGGATAAAGAATCCTATTGGAATAAACATGATAATATTTCCAAGAAAACTAATTAAAAAATAAGCAAAATTATTATTTTTGAATACTTCAATATAAGTTTCATAAAATATTTTTAAAGGAATTAAATTTATTTCATTTACTCCATTTGATACCAATGCTTGTGAAAATAATCCAACTAAGAATGCAAAAAAAATAAACATCGCAATCTCATGATACCAATTTATTTTTTTCTTGATAGTGATATATCTAACAAGCAAATAAATTGGAATAAATATTAAAACATACGGAAGCATATTAATAATATAATTTGCTATCTCTTTCAATACTATCACCTTTTTAATTATAACATGAAAAGAGTTATTTTTAATAACTCTTTAAAATCTATATGTTTTAGGTTATCTTTTTTTTCTAAAGAAAATTTTTCTTTGCTTTAGCAAATAAAATCCATTATCTTTTTCGGATTCTTCATCAATTTTTTTAAAACCAAGTCTTCTAAACATTCCTTTTGATGCTTCATTATATTCCATAACATGTGCTGTAACATTTAAGTTCTCTTTTGCAGCCATTTCAATTGCAGTTCGCATCATGGCACTTCCAACTCCTTGATGTTGATAATCTTTTTTTACAGCAATTTGATATATATATAAAGATTTATTTGCTTTTACAATAGAATTAAAACCTATTGGTTCACCATCTTCATAAGCAACCAAAAGAGTATCTGATTTATAAATTAAGCCAGAAAATCTAAGCGTTCCACCATTTTCTCTTAAGTTTTCGCAAGTAATAGTTTGCTCTAGATGTTGACATGTTGGGAAAAAATCTGGATCATCACTTCCTATTACTCTGATATCACGTTTTTTTTCTTCCATTTGATTCTCCTTAAGTTTCTTTATTTAATTATATCACAACATGTTCTTATATGATATAATTATTAAGATAGGAAGTGTTGTATGAAAGATAATGATACTGGAAATTTGCTTTATTTTTTTGTTGGTATTTTATTTATTATTGCGATCATAATAATATTTTTCCCTACCGTTGATAATACTAGTAAGGTTAGTGCAAATATTGTCTTAACCGATAAAGAAATAACTTTAAAGATTGGAGATACCTACTCTTTACAATATAATGTTACTCCTGCTGATAGCAAGTTGATATTCATTAGCAGTGACGAAAAAATTGTTACTGTTGATAATTCTGGTAATATTAAAGGCCTAAAAAGTGGTACTGCAACTATCACAGCCAAAACAGATGATAAACATCAATCAGTATGTTTAGTCAAAGTTCAATCAAATGCAATTCCTGTTACTGGAATAACTCTTAATAAAACCGAAGTTGAAATGGATGTTGGAAAAACACTGCAACTGAGTGTTGATATAAAACCAATTAATGCAACTGATAGAAAAATTTCTTGGACTACTAGTGATCAAAGTATTGCAACTGTATCTAGTAAAGGTCTTGTTACAGCTAAAAAAGCTGGCACTGTTACTATTATTGCTCAGGTTGGAAATAAAAAAGCAGTTTGTTTAATTGATATTGAAGATGCTGGAATACAGGCAACTAGTATCACTCTTAATAAAACAAGTGCTTCAATTGTTGAAGGAAATACACTAGATTTAGTAGCAACTATTAAACCTGATAATACTACAAATAAAAAAGTAACATGGACTACTAGTGATCAAAATATTGCAACTGTATCAAATGGTAAAGTAACTGCTAAAAAAGCTGGTACTGCTATTATTACAGCTAAAACAAGTAATGGTAAAACTGCTACTGCAACTATTACTGTTACAAATGTAACATTATTTGAAGCATATTTTTTAAATAGTATAAATAGTCCAGGATTTAGTAAAAAACTCACAACTAATAATGCATTTATTTTTAAAACTAATGATGGAAAATATGTATTGAGTGATACCGGTATTAGTAGCGATGATATTAAAAACTTAATTTATAAAAAGTTAAAAGAACTACAAGGTAAAACTAAAGTTGTAGTTGATTATTTAATAATCTCACATTTGGATAGTGATCATTTTGGAAATGCCACTAAAATATTGAGTGATAAAAATTTCAATATTAAAAACTTAATAATAAAAAAAGAAGGTTCTAAAACTTCTTACTATAACAAAATTGCAAAAGCTGCAACTGATAATAAAGTTACAAAAGTAATTGAAAGTTCAACACTTAAAGATGGTGCTTCTTATACTTTAAATAGTAATGTAAAAATATATTTGTTTAACACTAAAGATGTTTTTAAAGGTAAAACAGGTTGTACTGAATATTCTAAAACTGATCATGCAGTAGGCTTTGTTGTATCTGTAAGTGATTTAAGCACCTTAGCAAAAGATACAAATAATAAGTATATCTATTTTGAAGGTGAAGATTATCTAAAAAATGGTGGTAATACTAAAATATATACAAGTGATAAAGTTGAATTTAAAATTGATGGCATGAAAAGTAGATTTTATGCAACAAGCGCTCTTGTTAACAATTGTCGTTCAAATTCTAATTCAATTGCAACTTTGTTTCAAATCAAAACAGCTAGTGGTAATAAATATGTGTATGTTCCAGGAGATTTAGAAAATAATGGTTATTATCCATTAGGAGAATTTGATACAGCATATAATCAAACAATTCATGGAGTTGCTAAAACATATTATTATGAATATAAATTAGTAAATAATGTTCCAAAATTCATCGTTAAGAATAATAAATTTACTAAGAGTACTAAGACTCCTATAGTAAAAGCTCCATCTGAATATTTAACTGCCTTAAATATTAAAAATAAATTCAAAGATATACTTGGTAATATTGTTATATATCAAGCTGCACATCATAATTTAAACAATTCAGAAGAAGCAATAAATACATTAAATATTAATAGATCAGATGTTTATGTTGTTTCACCTTCAGGTAATTCAAGCAAATCTAAAAATTTCAGACACATATTTAGTACTTATTCATTAAGAAATACTCAGATGCTATTTACTGGAATTGAAAAACAAAATGGAATTAAATGTACAATTACTTCTAGTAGTAAAACAAAATGTGCTGGATACTAAAAAAGTAGACTATTGTCTACTTTTTTATATTTTAATATTATATTAAATTTTTTGTTTAT
>CAMOPK010000019.1 GCA_946622285.1 uncultured Bacillota bacterium | reverse complement strand
AATATTGGAAATCCCAATATTATATTAAAAAATTATTTAAAATTTAAAATTAGTTTTATTTAAAAATTATATAGTTCAAACGAACATATAAAAAATACAAATAAAAAAATTTAAATTAAAAAATAATTTCCAATTATTAAATATACTTTTAAATAATTACTAAGTTGAATTCGGTTCTTATCGCTCAAAAGGAAAGTAAATGATGTTACTGTAAGCACAATTATCGCTCTTAACATTATGGTGGCTTTCCTTTTTTCGTGTCTTAAATTAAAAAAGTGTGATATAATTAATGCGGTGAAATTATGGACTTTATTAGAATTAAAGATTTTATTAAAAAAAATTATATTTATTTTGTTATAGGAATAGTCCTAATTATTTTTATTTTAGCAGTAATTTCTTGTAGTAAAGCTGAAGCAACTTCTTCTGATATAACTATAATAGGAGACTCTAGAATGGTTGGACTATGTTCTTATGTTTGGTATCAAGAAGATAATGGAACCTGCATTGCCAAAGAAGCTATAGGATATGCTTGGTTTGTTAATACTGCTATTGGTAAAGTTAACAAATTAGATGATGATCGAAAAGTAAATATTGCTATAAATTTAGGTGTTAATGATTTATACAATGTTAATAATTACATAAAAAAATATCAAGATTTAGCCACTGACGAATGGAAAGAATCAAATATTTATATTGTTTCAGTTAATCCAACAAAAGGTGCATATGATAAACTAAATAAAGAGATTGATGCTTTCAATGAAAGAATAGAAGATGAATTATCTAGTTATTCAAATATATATTATTGTGATACTAATTCATACTTAAAAAAACATGGATTTAACACTTCAGATGGGTTACATTACGATAATAAAACATCAAAAAAAATATATGAACAAATAAAAGAATGTATTTATTAAAATACATTCTTTTATGTTATAATAATTATATGGAAAATATTAGTGATAATTTGAAAAAAATTTTGATTTTTGTATTAATAGGTGCAATTATAATTGTACTTTTTGTAATGCTATTTTCTAAAAAGGAAGAACCAGTAGAGCAACCAGCAACTATTATTTCTGTAGTTGATCGAGATATTAAATTGGAAATAGGAAGTTCTACTGATATTAATTACACATCTAATAGTTCTGTTTCATTTAGTTCAAGTGATACAAATGTAGCAATAGTTGATAATAGAGGTCATGTTACAGCTTTAAGTAAAGGTAATTCAACAATATTATTAATATCTAGTGATAGAAAAACAACAGTAGCTGTTAATGTAACTGTTATTAAAAAAGCAGAGCCTTTAAAAGTTTCAAGCGTTAAAGTAGAATCTAGTAATGATTTTTCAAAAAACTATGTTAGAAAAGGCGATGGTTTAATTATAAATATTGATTTTAATCGTAATTTGGAAGAAAGACCAAAGATTATGATTAATGAAGAGGAATTACCATATACACTTAATTCCAATAGAAGTTACATATTCGTTGAAAAAGAAGTAGAAGATGAAAAAGAATTAAAACTGAAAGTATATGATGGAGATACTCAAATATATACATTTGATCTGCCAAAAATAGATAATGAGGTTCCAAAGTGTTCATTGAAGCAAGAAGGAGAATATTTAAGAATAACCGGAACTGATAATTATGGTATTAGTGGTTATGCTATTTCTCAAGATAAGAATTATAGTTATAGTTCTACTGAAATGATTAAATTTAGCACATATGGGAAATGGTATGGCCATGTTAGAGATAATGCTGGTAATGAAGGAAGCTGTTCAATTACTTTAGTAAAACCAATTATCAATATAGATCCAGCAAATATTACAATTGTTGGTGATTCAAGAATGTGGCTTCTATGTAGAAGAGACTGGTATAAAGCTGAAAATGGTAGTTGTGTTGCTAAAAGTGCTATGGGATATAATTGGTTAGTATCTGATGCAATCGGTATGGTCAATGCTTTAAGTAGTAGTAAGAAAAAATACATTGTTAATAATCTAGGTGTTAACGATTTATATCATGTTGATAAATATATTTCAAAGTATACTGAACTTGCAAACGGCAGTTGGAAAAATTATATGATATTTTTACTTTCAGTTAATCCTACAAAAGGAAAATATGATGATAGAAATAGTAAAATAAATGAGTTTAATGTAAAACTAAAAGACTTAGCTAATAGATACACTAATATTCATTATTGCGATTCTAATTCATACTTAAAAAGTCATGGATTTGGTAGTAGTGATGGCTTACATTATGATAATGATACTGATAAAGTAATTTATGATCAAATAAAAAAGTGCATTTATAATTATTATAATTGACAAAACATAGCAAATATAATAAAATGAACTTGAAAGCGAAGACTTAGAATAGTAAATATAAATAATCTTTAAAGAAAGCAGTTGGTTGATGTAAAACTGTAAGTAATTTATATTGAATGGGCTAAGGAGTTAATTAATGAAACTAAGTAGTTAATTACGGATTAAACCGTTATCAAAATCAAAGAGCAGATGGCTTAACTCGGGACTTTTTTAATTCCTGAGTTTTTTTATTAAGGAGGATATATGAAAAGAATACTTACAGGGTTAAAACCAACAGGTGATTTAACATTAGGAAACTATATTGGTGCAATTAAACAAATGATAAAAATGCAAGATGAATATGAATCTTATATTTTTGTTGCAGATTTGCATGCATTAACTGTGCCACAAAAAAGTGAAGAACTAAAAAACAGAATTAGAAACTTTATTGCAATGTATATAGCGTGTGGAATTGATCCAAATAAAAATGTTATATATTTACAATCAGATATTGAATATATTCCTTGTATTTCATGGATATTAGAGTGTTCCACATACTATGGTGAAGCATCAAGAATGATTCAATTCAAAGAAAAATCTAAAGAAAATGCAAATTTTTCGGTTGGACTTCTAACATATCCAGTATTGATGGCATCAGATATTTTATGCGTTGATACAGACTATGTACCAGTTGGAATTGATCAAAAACAACATGTAGAACTTGCTCGTGATATTGCAATTCGCTTCAATAAAAAGTTTGGTGACACATTTAAAATTCCAGAACCACTAATTTCAGCAGCAGGAACTAAAATAAAAGATTTAAAAGATCCAACTAAAAAAATGAGTAAATCAGAAGAAAATCCAGTTGGAGTTATATCATTATTTGACGATAAAGAAGTTATTAGAAAGAAGATAATGTCTGCTACAACCGATTCTGAAATGCGAGTTATTTTTGATGAGGAAAATAAACCAGGAATTAGCAATTTAATAAACATAGTTGTATCTTTAACTGGTAAAACTGTCAAAGATATTGAAACAATGTTTGTTGGAAAAAATTATGGTGAATTTAAAAAATATGTTGCTGACATAGTTGTTGAAAAAGTTGGAGAGATCCAAGAAAAATATAACAAATTAATAAATAGTAAAGAACTTGATGAAATTTTGGATAAAGGTGCTAAAAAGGTGCGTGAACTTGCATTATCAAAGTATGCTGAAATGCGAGAAAAAGTAGGGGTAGTGAGGTAATATCAAAAGAGTATTAAATCAGTTTGGCATATCAACAACATATGTCATTGTGACAATCTTATTTTTCTTACTTATTGCATTAGGAATTGCTTATCCTGCAAGTGAATTTTTTACAATCGACAATTTATCTAATACAATATCAGAAGTACCAATTGATAAAATTGTTAATACAGAAAATGGCGAACCAAGAATATATACATATCTATCTAAGCTTGGACTATCAAAAGAAAAAATATATACATTTTTAGATAAAATAGGTTTTAAAAAAATATTGGGTGAAAATTTAGGATCAAAAATATTAAATAAAATAAACAATTTTAAAATTAGAATTCCAGATGAAAATCAAATAACAGATTTTATTTATAATAATTTAGAATTTTTAAGAAAAATCTTTTTCTTTGATGTTAGTAAAGAAGCAGTTTATAAAGTTGTACATAACAATTATGATTTTATAAGAGATTTAGTCGATAGTATTTCTGAAAAACTAGATTTTTCAGGATTTGAAGGACTTAAGAAAATAAGCAAATTTGTACGTAAGGCAGCAGTTTATGCAATTGAAATAGGTATTGCAATATGTATAGTCTTGATTATTATCTTTAGAGCAAGCATTTATAAATGGTTAATGTGGGTTCATGCAGTAACATTAGCTGTTGGTGGAATTTATCTTGCAATAGGCTCGTTTGGGCAAAAACTTATATATGCAATAATTGAAAGATTAAGAATTTTATTCTTAGTTGAACCATTTTCAACATATTTTACAAAAAGTATGATTAAATATGGTATAATACTTTTGATTATCAGTGGATTTTCACTTTTACTACATACAATAATAAAAATTATTGTAAAGAAGAAAGAAAAAGCAAAGAAAAAAGCTGATAAAAAACTAAAAGAAGTTGAAGGATAAAAAGGGAGAGAAAGGGAGAAATTTATGAAAAAAGGAAATAACGTTCTTGGTATATTATTATCAATAGTAGTTATTATTGCATTTTTTGTACTTGAATTAATGCTTGGAGTGGAACGCCCAGTAAACAAAACAATGCGAGTTGAAAATTTATCAATGCTTATGGAAAAAATAAACATTGAAAGAATATTCCGCGACGAAAAAGGAGTATTAAAGCCACAAGGTAAAAGAATTTATGCGTATTTTGAAGACATAGGACTTCCAAGAGATGATGTTGACGAAGTTGTAAAAGATAAGGCATTTAAAAGAATAATTGGAAATTATCTTGGAACAATGTTTGTACATGAAGTAACAGGAACAGGAGTTGTTTATCCAACAAAAGCTGAACTTGTTAATTTTATACATAATAATTATAATCGTTTTCAAAAAGTAACTGATTTTCCAGAAGAATATGATCAAGAAGAAATCACAAGAATTGTTAATGAGAATTACAAAAATGTAAAATACGAATTGGATGAATTATCAAAGGATATTAATTGGGATAAAATTGGAAATGTTAGTTTAGTTAAGAAAATAATGGGAACTAAAGAAATCTTAATAATTGGTGGTTTAGTTCTATGCATCGCTTTATTAATTGTATTTAGAAGAAGCCCATATGCATGGTTAAAGTGGGTAACAATTCCAACAATCTTAAGTGGGTTAATTACATTTACAGGTGGTGTAGTAGGTAAACCAGTTATTAAACTATTTGCTGATTTTACTAATTATGAAGCAGTTTTAAATCCAATTGTTGATGATATATTATCTAATATGAGACATCTAGGTCTTATTGAGATGGTTCTTGGAATTGCTGCAATTATAGTTTATTTAATCGTTAATAAGATTGTTAATAGACCGAGAAAAGGGTATCCAGTAAGCAATGAATCATTTGAATCAAACAATGAAGTAGAAGAAAAAACTGAAAAAGTTGAAGAAGTAAAAGAAGAAAGCAAAAAAGAGACTAAAGAAGAAAAAACTAAAAAAGAAACAAAAGAAGAAGTTGTTGAGGAAGAAGCAAAAGAAGAAAAAACTGAAGAAGTTAAAAAAGCACCAAAGAAAGAAATTAAAAAGGCTACAAAAAAATCAACAACTAAAAAAACAACAAAAAAGTCATCAAAAAAGAAATCATCTAAAAAATAAAAAAGCTTGAAAAAGCTTTTTTTATGAAAAAAATCAAATATAAATTGACTTAAAACTAATATATGTTTTATCATTATTATGATAGGTGATTGAATGAAAAGGGTATTAAAAGTATTTGGTATAATTCTTTCAAGTGTTCTATTAATTCCAATGTTTATAATAGAATTTCTTTTGATTGCCAATATTGTTTTAAATACTCTTGTTTCAAGTGATAATTTATCTGAAACTTTAGAACAATTAATGACGCATGATGATAGACGTGAAATGAACTTAATAACATATGCATCACCTAATACCTATGGTAATACTATTAATTATTCAAAACTTGAAGGAAAAATTGAAGAATATTTGATTCAGGTAGGTTTTAATAAAGAAGAAGCAAAAGAAATAGTTAATGACGATCAATTTAAAGAGATAGTTACAAATTATTTGGAATCCGTTGTAATGAATAAAATAAAAGATTCTGATATTAGATATCCAACAAAAGATGAAGTAAAAGAATTTGTTAGTAAAAATTTTTCAACTTTGAAAAAAGTAAAAGCGATTGAAGAAAAATATACAGAAGAAAATATTGATGAATTTGTAGATGAAAATTACGATGAAATTAAAATAAAACTAGAAGAAGTTGAAAAAAAGGTAAATATTCCTAGTAATAAAGGCTTTGAAGAATTTAAAAATGTTATTAATCTAAATCCATATATGTTAGGATTATACCTTTTTGTTATCGTAGTACTTATAGTTATTCTAAGAATGAGTTACTATAAATGGTTAGTCTGGGTTAGTATACCAACATTATTAAATGGAATTATTTATTCATCTTTAGGTTTATTTGGTATGAAAATAATAACATCATTAGTTAATATAGAACAATATCAAGAAATAATTGATCCAATCGCGAAAAAAATGAGCACTTTGATGATTAGGTATGGAATAATGCTCACTATTTTAACAATTGTAATGATTGTTAGCTATTTTGTTATAAAAAATAATTTAAAAGTTAAAAAAAAGAAACATAAAACAAAATAAGAGATTTTTAAATCTCTTTTTTGTTATTTTGATATAATAATTATGGAGTTGATAAAATGTTAGTAGAAAAAAAGTATTTTAAACTTGAATACGATTCTAGTATTACTTATATTCCGGAAGTTATTGATTACTTAGAAATTAAAATGAAAGACATAATGGCTTTTTTTGAAATAACAAGTATTAAAGAACAAAGAAAAATTATTATTTATGATGACTTAGAAAAATATAAAAAGCACATTGAAAAATTCACAGATTATCATGATTATATGTGTGCTGATACTAATGATGGGAATATTAATTTATTATCAATAGAAGCAGCCCATAAAACGAAAACACATGCGAATATGACATTAGATGAACTTAAAACAACAATTTGTCATGAGTTTGTGCATATTTGTCAGCAAGAAAGTGAAATTGAACATTTAGAGCCTGAAATAGTTTGGTTCTGGGAAGCACTAGCTACTAATTTAGGTAATCCAAATATGTTTCATAAAATAGAAATAAAAGGGAATGAAGAATTAGATAATTTTTCATCATTAAAAAATAATTATTTAATAGCATTTACTATAGGATCATATTTATTAGAGAATTATTCACATGAAAAGATACTAGAGTATATAAGATTTCCTAAAAAGTTAAAAAATGATTCTGAAAGAATTTTAACCGAAGTAAAAAAATATTCAAAAAATTAAAAAACCTCTTGCAATTTAAAAATATGTATGTTATTTTTAATATGACGTTTTTGCAAAAAATTTTAGCTATTTGTTTTATTAACAAGTGGTCACATAGAAATATGTGATTTTTTGCGTTGCTCTAGAAAGGAGAATACCATTATTTAAATGACATAGGAAGGAGTTGATAAAATGTCATTCATTGAAGTAAAGAACATTAGTAAAACATTCAAAGTTGCTAAGCGTGGGAGTGGTTTAAAAAATGGGATTAAATCATTCTTCAAAAGAGATTATATTGCTATTGATGCTGCTAGCGATATAAGCTTTGAAATGGACAAGGGTGAGATTGTTGGTTACATTGGACCAAATGGTGCGGGCAAAAGTACAACAATTAAGATCCTTAGTGGCATCTTGGTCCCTGATTCGGGAACGGTCAAAGTTAATGGTTTAGTACCATGGGTTGATCGGAAAGAATATGTTTCTAATATCGGAGTTGTATTCGGTCAAAGAAGTCAATTATGGTGGGATATACCTGCTATTGATACATTCGATTTGTTAAAAGATATGTATAAAATTGATGAAAAAGCTTATGAGAAAACAAAAAATGAACTTATATCGCTTTTAAAAATTGAAGATGTTGTAAAAGTACCAGTAAGGCAATTGAGCTTAGGTCAAAGAATGCGCTGTGAAATTGCTGCTTCACTTTTACATAAACCGAAAATACTATTCTTAGATGAGCCAACAATTGGTCTTGATGCTGTATCTAAGAAGATTGTTCGTGACTTTATTAAAAAAATTAATAAAGAGGAAAATACAACAATTATTTTAACAACTCATGATATGAGTGATATTGAAGCTCTTGCTAAAAGAATAATCCTAATTGGAAAAGGAAAGATTCTTTATGATGGTACGCTTCAAAAATTAAAGAATAGATATGGTAATAATAAAAAAGTAGTTATTACTACTCAAAATAGATTGAGCAATATTAACAAAAAAGGAATTATAAGCCATAAGAAAAATGAAATAGGTTATGAATTTATAGTTGATGTAAATATTTTAACAATTAATGAATTCCTAAAATATTTAGGTACAAAAATCGAAATAGAAGATGTTGATATTGATAATGTTGGAATCGATGATGTAATAATAAAAACATATGAAGAGTATGATCTATGAAGGCAATAAGAAGTATATTTAGATTAAATTTTTTAAATGATTTACAATATCGATCACAAGCATTAGCTGGAATAGCTACTCAATTCTTCTTTGGATTTGTATTTATAATGGTATATGTTGCTTTTTATGAATCAGGAAATACTGATAAAGTTCCTATGCCATTAACTCAATTAGTCAGTTATTTATGGCTGAATCAAGCATTCTTTTCTCTCATTTACATATGGACAAAAGAAAAAGATTTAATATCGATGATAAAAAATGGAAATGTTGCTTATGAACTTGTTCGTCCGATTAATTTCTATTTTAAATGGTATGCAACAATGATTGCTAAAAGAGTATCTAGAGTATTACTTAGATTTTTCCCAGTATTATTGATAGCATATTTCTTACCAAAACCATTTAATTTAATGTTACCAAGTAATTTAGAAACATTTCTAATATTTCTCTTATCTTTAGTATTATCAACATTTTTAGTAGTTGCAATAAGTATGGTATTACATATGATTACATTTTTCACACTTAATGAAAAAGGAGTTTTAGAAATATTTATGTCAGTAAGTGAAATCTTAGCAGGCGGAACAATTCCTCTTGTTATGTTTCCAACTTTCTTATATAAAATTGCTTATGTTTTACCATTTAGATATACTTGTGATTTACCATTCAGAATATATACGGGAAATATTTCAATAAGTAATGCTACTCCTGATATAATTGGAAGTTTTATTTGGATTATAGTTGTTACTTTAATTGGATATTTGCTTACTAGAAAAGCTTTAAAGAAAGCTGTTATTCAAGGAGGTTAATATGAAATTATATTTTCACGCAATGCGCTTGCATTTAAAATCATTACTTGAATATAAAGCTTCATTTGTATTTGGGTTATTTTCACAAGTATTTGTATTCTTCAGTTATTATTTTATAATCTTGGCATTATTTAATAAATTTGATAATATTAAAGGATTTACTTTATATGAGGTATTATTAACATTTGCTATAATTCAATTTGGTTTTTCAGTAAATGAAATATTTGCTCGCGGAATTGATCAATTTGATGATTTGATAGTAGACGGCTCTTTCGATCGTTTGCTTATAAGACCACAACCAATAATACTTCAAGTTCTATGCACTCAAATTGCATGGATAAGAATATCTAGGACAGTTCAAGCAATAATTGTGTTAGTAATAGCACTTGTTAATTTAGATATTGCTTGGAGCATTGAAAAAGTATTAGTATTAATTCTAATGTTACTTAGTTCAATCGCGATTTTCTTTGGCATATTTCTACTTATGGCTTCTTACTGCTTTGTAACAGTCAAAGGTTTAGAAGTAAGAAATGTATTCACAGATGGTGGCAAACATATGGCACAATATCCAATAGGAATATTTAGAAAAGGATTTATATTTATTTTTACATATATAATTCCATATGCATTTGTTAATTATTATCCTATTTTATATTTCTTAGGAAAAAGTGATAATAAATTCTATATGCTTAGTCCAATAATAGTACTTCTATATTTGATAATACCTTTTTATGCGTTCAAAAGAGGTGTTAAAAAATATGCTAGTACAGGATCATAAAAAGAGACTTAAAAGTCTCTTTTTAAATAAAAAAAAGAAGAATTATTTTGCTGGTTCTTCTTTTTTCTTTTTCTTTTTACAATATAAAGTATTAACAATTTTTACTTTTTTACCAATTTTAGTTGTAAATTTTTTTCTTACACCTTCAGGTAATCTTTTTTTAACAACTTTCATAAATTCCCTCCGGGAATAATTATATCATTATTTCAATTTTAATACAATTTATTTTATTTTTAATTTGTGTTATAATTTACTTAGGAGGAATAAAAATGAGCAAAGAAAAAGTAGAAAACAAAGAAGCAGTAGTAATTAATGAACAACCAAAGAAAAAAATGTCAAAATGGTTAGTTGTCTTGATAGTTGTTGGTTGTTTATATTATTTAGTTCCAATCGGATTATTTGCAGCGGCAATAATTACAGATGGTTTTAGTATTGAATATA
Source organism: uncultured Bacillota bacterium (assembly GCA_946622285.1). GTDB lineage: Bacteria > Bacillota_I > Bacilli_A > RF39 > UBA660 > RUG11241. The sequence goes on along the minus strand of CAMOPK010000019.1, from coordinate 8,527 downwards.
AAGTAATGGATGATGGTAGCATTAATATAGATAGAAATAAGCTTACTATTCAAAAAGATGTAAAAGGTTATTATGATGAAGAAAAAGCCGCTTATTATATTGAAGGTAAAATAGTAAATAATACAAAAAAAGATTATAATGGTATAGGTATTAATTATCTTCTTTATAATGAAGAAGGCGAAGTTTTAGGTGAAGCATCAAACTATATTCAAAAATTAGGTGCTGGTAAAACTTGGAACTTTAAAGTCATTTATGATGATGTAGATGCTAGTAAAGTAGTTAAATTTGAATATTACTCAAGTTACTAGTTTACTCAATTCGTATAAAATGTTATAATATATGTGTTTAGATTCGAAGAGGGTTCATTAGTGAATGCCTCTTTCGTTTTTATAAGGAAGTGTATTTATGAATGAAAAATTCTTAAGTAATTTCACTGAAGATGATCGAGAAGAATTATCAATTTATTTTGACAATTTAAATAAAAAAATAAAACTTAGTAAGAAAGAAACAAAAAACTTTATCGAAGACTTTGAAAAAGCGATTTTATATTATTCTAAATCCATGAAAGTAGAAGATATATTAGAATTATTATCTTTGGATAATTTAGGTGATATTTATTTCAAAAAACCTACAAATTGGTATCCTTTAGATAATTCAGCTAAAATCTATCCACTTTCAATGAAAGAAAATTGGATGAGTTTATATAGATTATCGTATTATTTAACTGAAGATGTAGTTCCAGAAATATTGCAAATCGCACTTCTTTTTACTATGAAGCGTTTTCCAACATTTGCGACTTCAATAAGAAGAGGTTTCTTTTGGAACTATATAGATGGAATTAAAAAGAGATTTAGTATTATTGAAGATAATGTTATTCCTTGTAGTTATATAAATATTTCTAAAGTAGGTAAGCAATCGTTTAACGTTTTATATTATAAGAACCGCATAAGTGTTGAAATATTTCACACGCTAGCAGATGCATATGGTGGTATTACTTTTTTATCAACACTAGTAACTGAATATTTTAAATTATTAGGTAAAGATGTAAGTTACAATGATATTGCATTAGATGTTAATGAAGAAGTTAATCCAGAAGAAATTAAAGATGAATTTATTGATAAAAAAGTAGAGTCTAGAAATGGTAGTTTAATTGATAGTAAGGCTTTATCACTTGATGGAAAACTATCAAATGTAAGCCCATGTCAAATAATTCACTTTGATTTAGATTTAAAAAAATTAAAAGATTTAGCTCATAAAAATAAAGTCACTATAAATGAACTTATGTTAAGTTTCTTATTTATAGTTTTATCATATTCAATAAGTAAAGAAGGGTATATTAAAATTCAAGTACCCGTTAACATGAGAAAATTTTATAAGTCAAAAACGGTAAGAAATTTTTCACTATATAATAATATTAGTTTAAAGAAAAGTGAAATAACTAGTTTAGAAAGCGTCATTAAAAAAGTAAAAAATCAAAGTCAGGAAAAATTAAGTAAAAACAAAATAAATGAAGTTCTAGTATATTCTAACAAATTAGTTCACTCATTAAGATTTGTACCACTTTTTATTAAAAGACCAATTGCCAATTTTATTTATGGCTTTATAGGTGATAAGGCTTCAACTTCTGTTTTATCTAACTTAGGTGTTGTTCCATTACCAAGTGAATCATTAAAAAATATTAAGGCAGCAGATTTTGTTCTTGGTACAACTATAAGTAATAAAGTATTGTTTTCACTTATAACAGTTAATGATATAGTAACTTTAACAGTATCAAAGTTTACAAATAATACAGCTGTTGAAAATGGACTTTATAATATTTTTAAAGAAAATGACTTGATTTTAAGAATTCATGGAAGTGAAAATTATGAAAATAGAAAATGATTATCCAACAATTAAAGCCAAAATTAATAAATTTTTATTAGCAAGAAAAATAATATTATTTATATTTTTAATATCAATAATCACAGTTGTAATTGTTAATTTAGCAGTTGGTGGAAAGCTATGGATGCTTTATGTAATAGGTGGAGAAGTTATATTTTATTTTGCATTTTTAAACCAGCCACTTATTGATAGTTCTTTAGTTAAACGAGTAACAGTTACGTTATTCTTAATATGTGCTTATTTATATTTAATAGATTTTATTAATGATACTGAATGGTCCTATTTTGTGATTGGAATTCTTGCTTTTAGTATCATTTTAATACAATTGTTAATCCTCTTTTTAGGAATTAATTATCAAAAGAAAAAACTTATTCCACTTTTTATGACCGCGATTATATCGACAATATATTTTGTATTATCGTTATTTGATATTGTTAAGATTAACTGGCCAATCTACGTTTTAGGCGGCGTTAGCTTAGCAGCACTACTCATACTTTTCGTTTTTTACTACAAAAGTGTTAAAATAGAATTAGAAAAGTATTTTAGTTTGAAGTAGCTGAAACATTTAATATAAATGGAGGTAGACATGTTTAAAAAAGCAATAAAGAAAAATTTAAATTATACAAGACCACTTTTTACTGGTGAGAGATTATTTAATGATACTAGAGTTTTATCAGGAATTAGTTCATTCATTATATTGAATGATGAAGGATATGTTTTAACTTGTAAGCATGTAGCAGAGAAAATTGTTCAAGCGCATGAATTAGAAGAAAAATACCAGAAGTATTTAAAAGAAATAGATGGGAAAACTGTTAAAGAATTAAAGGCATTAGAAAAAGAATATTCATATGATGAAGAGTCATTAGTTCAAGTTAGAAATGTATTTATGAACTGCTTTGAAAATGGCTTTTTAGAACAAATCATTTTTCACAATAATTATGATTTAGCAGTTATCAAATTTTTACATTTTACTAATGTTAATACAAAAGTATTTCCAACATTCACAGATAAAGATATTGAACCTGGTGAATCTATTTGTAAACTTGGATTCCCATGGCCTATGTATGATTGCTTTTCATTTAATTCAAAAACAAATGAAATTGAAGTTAATGATAAAGGTTCTTTTGAAACTCCAGCTTTTCCATTTGATGGAATGATTACAAGACTTGTAAGAGATGAACAAGGAAATGAATTTGCATTTGAAACAAGTACTCCTGGGTTAAAAGGTCAAAGTGGAGGACCGGTATTTAATGTTGATGGTAACATTTTAGGTATTCAATCAGCAACTACGAGTTTAGATTTAATGTTTGATATTGATACTAATGTGATTCGAAATAATAAAGAAGTTCATGCTGAAGAAAAACAATTTATAAACTTAGGTATTGTTATATCTTCAAAAGTAATTATGAAATTTCTTGATGATAATAATATAAAATATAATAAAAAATGATATTTAAATATATCATTTTTTTATTTACTTTTATTAAAAAAAGTTTTATAATATGCGACGTTTAAAGGGGGAAGACACTATGGCATTCTATCCAATTGATTATCTAGAACAAGGAAAAGTAGAATTCTTAGATAGGCTAACAGAAGATGATATTAAAGAGATTATTTTTACTGTTAGATATAGTGAAAGAAGGAATAGTATAATTGATGGATTTTTACCAATATTAAAAGAAACTAATCCTTATTTTTGTTACGAAATAATTTATGATATTGAAGAATATAAAGAAGTTGCAAGAGAATTAATGCAAAAGTATAAAATTCGACCAGATATGAAACATTTAACTAGTATGTTAGAAAATAGTTCATTAGGTCTAGACTATTTGCATGAAAACTTCGATGATATCTTATTAGAATATGTGAATGATCCAGATTTTATATTTGATTACATATTTGATAACTTAGAAATATGCAAGAATCTAGTTAATAAATTGAGAGTTTATCCAAACTTACATATTAGATTTTTGTTTATGAGTTATTTGATTCAAAATAGAATAGGAACATTTAATATACTTTATCCTGAAATAACTCCTTATTTATCAGGTATGGATTCAAAAGATGTAAGTCTTATTGCATATGATTTATTTATGGCAAAAAAAATGAAATTATTTCATCAAGTGAAAGAATATATTTTAAAGAATTATCCAACAAACAATTTAGCTGAACTTTTACTTTGTGGAGTTTTTAATCCATATACGTTCCAACTTAGACAAAATAAACGTGGAATAAGAGAATTTAAAACTGATGCTGATCGTTATTTTGAAACAGCTGCTACATGGAGATACAATATAACTAAAAATTATTCAAGAAATGTATCTAAAGAACTATTAGAAGGTTTTAAAAAGTATCTACTAATGTTTCAACATGATGGTAGAGTAGATAAATTATTTGAACACTTAGATATTCATGGACTTACAAGATTACTTCAAGAATATGTTGATAAGTATCTAGAATTAAGCCATGATAAAAGTTATGAGTATTTAACTGCTGGATCAACAGCAAGTTGTTATCGAATTGGAGATTATGTTTTTAAATTAGTAAGAACAAAGTGGTCATATGAAGATGTTATATGCCCGAATTTATATTTAATATTACCAAATTTAGAAGAACATTTTATTAGAAATAGAATCGGAATTGTTGAAGCAGGTATTGAAGTTCAAAGATTTTTAAGAAGAGATGCTAAAAAAGTACCATCTGAAATATTTGCTCAATTCAGAGAAACTTTAAAAGGCTTGGGTTATTTTTCAACTGACACCTTAATTAATGGTGAATGTGGAGATAATACAAGACTCCTTGATTCTTATGAAGAAGCAGGTGTTGAAGTTCCAGATTGGTTCAGGGAATATCCACTTGTATTAGTTGATCGTGATAGGATTTATAAGCTGGGAACAACTCCAAGACAACAATCAAGTAATATATATTAAAAATATGTAAAAACAATTAAAAAATATAGTAATAAGTAGTAAAAATATGTTAAAATTAAGAAGAGGTATATGATATGAGAGATAAAATTACAGAGTTAATCATTATCGATAGTTTTTTCTTAACAGCGTGTGTTTTACTACTTTTTTTAGATTACAACACATTAGCTAGTATTTTAATTGTTTTAATGTTTGTCTTAAATATTATTAATTATTTTTTAGATAATATAAGAGTTAAATATAGATTCATGGGTCATAAAAAAACAATTATTTATGCCGTAATAGATAATCAAAGTGTTATGAATTTATATTATGAATATAAAAAATATAATGAAGTAATTAATAAAGTTTATAAAGAATTAAAAAGAAATGTAAAAAAAGGAACAATTGTAAAAAAATATAATGATCACTTTTTAATTATTACTAAAACTACTGGTAAAGTTGAATTAATAAATAAAGTAACAAAATTAAATGAAAGAATTGGTCAACTATTAGATGACGAACTATTTGTATTAAGTCTTAGATGTGGAATTCATATATGTGATGATGAAGATTTTAATTCAAATGAAAATCGTGCTAACATAGCTTGTAATAAAGCTAAAAAAGAAGATATGAACTATTATAGTTTCTATGATGATGAAGATGTAGAAACAATGCTACAAGAAAAGAAAATTCTTGCTAACTTGGTTAAATCGCTTAAAAACAATGAATTTGAAGTATATTATCAACCAAAATATAATTTTAAAGAAAAGAAAATTGTTGGAAGCGAAGCCTTGGTAAGATTAGTTCATGAAAATACAGTTGTACCAGCAAAAGATTTTATTGAAATAGCTGAAAAATATGGCTTTACTGCTTATTTGGACAAGTATGTTTTAAAAGAAGTATGTAAAAAGATAGTTGAATTAAAAAGAGAAAAAATAGAATTTGGTTCAATTTCAGTTAATGTTTCAAGAAACACTTTATGCGAAAAAGAAATAATTGATTACTATGCAGCAACATTAGAAAAATATGGTATTCATCGCAATGAAATTGAGTTTGAAGTAACTGAACGTGATGAGATAGGTAATGCTTTATCAGATAAAATTGTTCATGAAATGTGCAAAAAATTTAATGTTTCAGTTGATGACTTTGGGGTAGGTAATTCATCACTTTCAATGTTAATTAAAAACAAAATTAAAACTGTTAAAATTGATCGTCAATTTGTTATTGATGATAGTGAATCGGGTAGAACCTTACTAAATAATATTATTAAATTAATTAAAGAACTTGGATATGAAATGGTTGCTGAAGGCGTTGATACTTTAGAACAACAAGAATATTTAAAGAGTCGTGGTTGTAGCGTAATACAGGGATATTATTTTTCTAAACCACTCCCATTTGATGAGTATAAAAGAATACTAGGAGGAGACTAATATGGATCTTAGAGGAGTAACAGAATTTTTTAAAGATTTTATGTGGTACATTATTGTACTTCTAGTCATTGTATTTGTACTTTTATTCGTAGTAGCTTTTCAAACAGTCGTTGGGAATTCGATGAATCCAACGCTTAAAGATGGTCAACCAGTGCTAGTATCTAAATTACCATTTACTGTTGAAAGAAATGATATTATTCTTTTTAAGAAAGATGGAAAATCATATGTTAAAAGGGTAATAGGTCTTCCTGGTGAAAAAATTGAATATATGGATGGAATATTATATGTTAATGGTAAAGCTTATAGAGAAACATTTTTAGATTCAAAAGCTGAAACATATAACTTTTTATTCAGTGATATTTGTAGTAAAGAAGATTGCCCTGATGAAGTTATCCCAGAAAAAATGTACTTTGTAATGGGTGATAATAGACAAGAGTCTACTGATAGTAGAGACCCTAAAATAGGCCTTATTTCAAAGGAAAATATAAGTGGATATGTTGTTTACAGTGTATTTCCTTTCAAAAGTGTAAAATAAATGTTAATTAAGAGCATCGTGTAAAGATGCTTTTTTTATTGAAAAATAAAGGAAAATACAGTATTTTTAATCAATATTCATTGAAATGATAAAAGTAATAAAAATATATTGAAAAATAATAAAAAAATTGCTATAAAGGTGTTGCCTTAAAATGTTTAAAATGTTACAATATTCCCGTAAATGAGGTGCAAGATTATTTACTAGAGAAGGGAGAATAAAAATGTTTAACAAAAAACGAATGGTTGTTTTCGCGATATTTGTTTTGTTAATGTTTTTCTTAACAACATTTGCAGGTGAACCCACACAAAATGCAAGTGTTGTTTTTCGTGATGTAATATTCACTGATGGTTTTGATAACAAAAACATTTCAGAACAAAAAGTTGAATTAGGTAAAGCAGCCGAAGTACCAAAAGATCCATATCATAAGAACTATGTGTTTGTTGGTTGGTATGAACACAGCGATCATAAAGTAAAAGTCGAAAAAGAAAAGTTCGATAAGATTATGGAAGATATGCATGTAGATGCATTATATAAGGATGACAAAAACAATAATGGTATCCCAGATGATGAAGATACTTATTACACAGTTAAGTTCATCGATTCTTTAAACAAGAAAGTAATTAAGAGTGAAAAAGTTCTTGATGGCTTAGATGCAACAGCACCAATTGTACCAAATCATAAGAATTATACTTTCACTGGATGGGACAAAGATTACACTAATGTTAAAAAGAATTTAGATGTTAATGCAATCTATAAGAAAGATAAGACAGAAGATGATGTAACTATGTATACTGTTACATTTATCGACGGAGAGGATAACAAGGTTATAGCTACTGTTAATGTTGCAGCAGGCAATAGTGCAACAGCACCAACTGCCCCAAAACACGAGAACAGAACTTTTGACCATTGGAATGGTAATTATACTAATGTTCAAAAGAATGAAACTGTAACTGCAATTTATGTGGATGATAAAAATCACAATGATATTGATGATGAAACAGAACCACGTTACACAGTAGAATTCTTAGAAGGAGAACATGGTAGTTTAACTGGAAATACAAAATTTGAAAATGTATTAACAGGACTAACATTCGAAGAAGCAGGAATTACAGTTCCAGAAATCAAAGCAGATGAAGATTACAAAGTAAAATCTGAAAATGATGGATGGGATAAAACATTAGTAACAACAGTAACAGATAATGCAACATATACTGCTCAATATTATGAAGATAAGAACAATAATAATATTGATGATGAAACTGAAGATCATTTCATAGTAGAATTCAAAGCAGGAGATCATGGAACATTAACAGGAACAACAAAATATGAAAATATCTTAACAGGATTAACATTTGAAAAAGCTGGAATACAAGTACCAACAATTAATCCAGAAGAAAACTACAAAGTAAAAGAAGAAAATGCTGGATGGGATAAAGCAATCGTTACAACAGTAACAAGTGATGCAACATATACAGCACAATACTTTGCAGACTTTAATAATAATGATGTTGATGATACAACAGAAAAAGTAAAATTAACATTCAATGCTGGAGAACATGGAAATATTGGTGGCGAATCAACTAAGGTAATTGAAGATTTATTACCAGGATATGATAAATATCCAGTAGCACCAAGAGTAACAGCAGATGAAGACTATGACTTCAATGGATGGAATCCAGAATATACAGAGAATGTAATGATTCCATTAGAAAATGCGACATTAACATTCACTGCAACATATTTTGAAGATAAGAACAATAATGATATCGATG
>CAMOPK010000018.1 GCA_946622285.1 uncultured Bacillota bacterium | reverse complement strand
ATCAACAGTCAATAACGAGTGCTGGTGTATTTGCTCAACAGGCGACAGCGAGTGCTGGTGTATTTGCTCAACAGGCGACAGCGAGTGCCAATGCATATGCTCAACAAGCAGAAACAAATGTCAATGCATATGCTCAACAAGCAGAAACAAATGTCAATGCATATGCTCAACAAGCAGCAACAAATGTCAATGCGTATGTTCAACAAGCAGCAACAAATGTCAATGCATATGCTCAACAAGCAGCAACAAATGTCAATGTGTATGCTCAACAAGCAGCAATGAATGTTAATACATTTATGCAAAATAACCAAATATCTAAAATGCAAATTTGCTCTGAAAATAATGAAATACAGGGAAAATCAAGATAAAAAATAATGGCACTGTAATACAAATTAGTAGCAAATGATAATTTGTCATTAAAAATTTTATTGGTCTTAAAAATTATGTTTTTAGAAAAAAACTATTAGCGAAATTTTGTTTGCTAATAGTTCTTTTATTTAACATTTATTCCATTATTTACTTTATTTAAAGCTTCCTCTGGATTTGTCCTAAGTTCCAATAATAAACTAAATATTCCATTAATGTCTAACTGCATTCCAAATTTTTGATATAACATTTGAGCAGTATATCCGTTTTCACAAATTGGATTATTTGATTTAAAACTTTTAGTTCTTAACCAATATTCATATTCTTCGGCAATATCGGGATGATTAATAAAATCATTAGCTAATAAATCTGCAACTGTTTCATTTCCTTCGAGTTCCATTAGATGCTTTTTTATTTGATTAATATTATAATTTAACTTGGTAATGTTATTATCTTTCATTCTCCATTTTCTCCTTTTTGTTATTATAGCATAAAACAGGCAGAGTTTTCTATTGATAATTACAAAAAATATAACAAAATAAAAAAATGTAATTAAAAATAAGAAGTGCACAATTAATTAATTTTCATAATGACAAAAATTGTCGATGACGAATAAAATGAGTTAATCTAAACTATTGAATTTAAAAAAAATATATGTAATAAATCTTGTCTTTATTTGTTATTTATTAAATATTGGAAATGTGATATATTATATTTGTAATTAAGTTATATCTTAATTTTTCGCAAACGAGTATCTAAAAGGTACCAAATTGAAATAAAACTCGAGTGTCCCTCGAGTTTTTTATTTTGTTTTAATTTTTTCGTGGTATAATCATAATAGAAAGTAGGAGAGTATATGAACGAAATGAATAATGGGGAAAATAATAATCAAAATATTGAACAACAAAACACGAATCAAAATAATGTTGTAGAGCCTGTTCAGCAACAATATGTTCAACCAAAACAACCTGTTAATGAAGCGCCAAAAAAAGAAGAAAAGAAAAGTTATTGTGGTTTATTAGTTGTATTTATGGTTATTTCATTATTGCTTGCAGGATTTATTATTTATGATAAAGTAATTAAAACTGATGAACCAAATATTATTAATGATAAAACAAATTGTCAAGTGGAAAAGAAGGTTAGGGAACTTGCAAAATTTGATAAAAGTCAGTTTAGCGAGCAGGATAATGTTAGATATAATGATCGAGACTATTTAAAAGTTTTGACATATAAAAACAATGATCTAACCATTGACTTTAGAATTTATTTTGACCGCATAACTCAAGATACAAGCATTGGTTATAAAGAAGGGCGAATACGAGTTAGATTTTATATAAATGGGGTATATATGCATGAAATCATTGATTTTGAAGAGAAATATTGTTTGGGGAGCAATCCTAAATGCTTTGATAAATATGGTGATTTAGAAGCAATAGATGGACCTAGAGATAGTATTGAATCTAGTGTTTCTGATGTAGTTGATTTGCTAAAATCGACATTTGGTACAATTAAAGGTGATAAGTATTATTTGTACATGAAAAATGATGGTATAGATACTGCTTATGGAACAGCATTTGTATTTATAAATGAAGAAGGTAAGATACTTAGTTCGGATATCGAAACCATATACCCGCCATATTTGACTGCTGATATCAGTTTTGCAAATGATTGTAAACTGTTTCAATATTTTGAAAAAGAAGAAGACGATCCTGAAACTATGAGGCGAGGACGTTATTATATAGGTGAAGATGCAATATATTATTTCAATGTACACGGACAAGATCCTGATTATGATATATGCTATGATAAAACTACACAAAAAATGTCATCTGTTTGCCAACATTATTTAACTGATGAATATAAGATAACTATCAATAATAATGAAGTAATAAATGAAAAAGTTAATGCTTGTTATGTTGATATGAGCCCATTGTATGGATAAAATAAAAAAATTTGATAATTAAACTCGAGGAACACTCGAGTTTTTATTTTGTTTTAACATTTTTATGATATAATTTTATAGAGGTAATGAATATGGCAAAATTTAACATGGGTATAAAAGGGACACCAATTAATGTCGAAGGTGAAACTGATTCAAAAAACACAGCAGAAGTTGTAAAAGCAGGCATAACTTCGGTTAAAGATGTAGCATATAAAGGTTTTGACACTGTTAAAGAAACCATTTCAAAAGTAACTGATGATTTTAAAGAAACATCAGATACAAGACATCAACATAAAGTTGAAATAGAACAATTAAAAATGCAAAAAGATCAGCAAGAACATGAACAAAAAATGGCTGAAAAGAAACTTAAGGAGAAGAAAAAAGGACTTTTTGATAAATGGTCGGAGCACCAACTAAAGAAAAAAGAACTTGATCTTAAAGAGAAAGAATTAAAAGAAGAAGCTGCTAGAAAAGAACGTGAAAGACTAGAAGAAATACGTAGACAAGAAATGAAAGATAAAGAAGAAGCAGAACGTAAGAAAAAAATTTTAAATATAATTGGTGCAATTGCAATTATTTTTGCATTACTATTATTTTCAATTTTAATTCAAAAATTTGGTAATTAAAAATAGGGGTTGATGATTTTGAAAAAAAGAACAATTATAATAATATTTCTTATAATTATAATATGTGTGGTAGGCTTAATTTCAATTATTCCTTGGTTATTTGATGCTCAATATAATTCAAATGGAATAAGTCATTTGTTGGTTATTACCATTGATAAAAATCAACCTAAAGAATATATTGGTAAATTTGAAAATCATAATGTCTATATAGAAAACTTAAATATAGCTGAAACAAATTTTAGATCAATAGATGCTAAAAATGTGTCAGTTAAAGAAGCAATTGAGAAAAATTTAACATCTATTGCAGAATGGGAAAAATATGCATGGTCAATTAAAAAGAATGGTGATACTAAAATTTTTAGATACGATAACTATGAAATCGCTGTTACTAATGACGAATGCATAATAAGACCAAAAACAAAATAGCTTGAGTAATGCTCAAGTTTTTATGTGATATAATATATGTGAATGAGGAAGATTATATGAAAAAAATTATAAAATTAGGTTTATTAACATTATTTTTAGTCATCATTTCATCAATAGTTGTTGTTTCATTTGGTAAAACATTTGATGTAAAATTTGCTACTTATAATGGAAACAAACATAATATCAATTTATCAAATGAAACTGGTAAAGTTGAAATAATCGAAGAAAAAAAAGTTGATGATAAATATATTGTAAAAGTAAAAGCAATTAAGCCCGGTAAGGCTATAATCTATTATGAACACGATGGCTTTCAAGAAGGAGTAATGCTATATATTCATAAAAATATGGTTATAACTGCTGGAAATTATTTTGGTGAGTCAACTTATTCTGAAATAATACCAGTATCAATTACTATAGTTTTATCTTATATTCTATATTTACTAATACAAAGATATAATCAAAACAAAAATGAAAATTTATATCAATATAAGAATATTGCTTATTTAGGTATTATAATTTTCCTTTCATTTTTTACTTTAAGTAATTTTCTTTCAATATTTGATTATCATGGGCTATTTGGAACAATAGGTAAAACGATTTCTTCAATATCAGCACTTTCTGTTATTATGTTTCCGCTTGCTTTGATTACATTTATTTTGGTAACAATTAGTAATATAAAATTAATAGCAAAAGAAGGAAAATCACTAAAGAATTTACTCGGACTTTTTTTAGGAATCTTTATATGTTTATCAACACTATTACCCGATTTTGTATATCGTCTATTAATGAAAACTCAAAAAGTTGATATTTATAATTTAAATAGTGCAGGGCCATATATTTATAATTTTGTTGAATCATTGGTTTATTTAACAATCTCATATTTAGAGTGCATTCTTTTAGGAACAATTATTGTTGCAATAAAATCAGTTAAAAAGAAACCAAAATATAATAAAGATTACATTATTATTTTAGGTTGTCAGATAAGAAAAGATGGAACATTAACACCACTACTTAAAGGTAGAGTAGATAAGGCAATCGAATTTAGAAACAATCAATTAAAAGAAAGCAAAAAAGATTTAATTTTTATACCATCTGGTGGAAAAGGAAAAGACGAAGTTATTTCTGAAGCTGAAGCAATGAAAAACTATTTATTAGGGCAAGGGATTAAAGAAAAAAATATATTAGTTGAAAATAAATCTAAAGATACTTATGAAAATATTAAGTTTTCAAATAAACTAATAAATAATAAGAAAACTAATATTGCATTTTCAACCACTAATTATCATGTTTTAAGAGCTGGTTTGATTGCAACTGAACAAGGATTAAAATTAGAAGGAATTGGATCTAAAACCAAAGCATATTTTTGGATTAATGCTTTTATAAGAGAATTTATAGGAACTCTTTATGCTGAAAAGAAAAAGCATATTATGGTCTTTATATTGATTTCGATTATATTATGTTTAATGATATGGATAACATATCTAGCGAACAATTTATAAGGAGATTTTAAAGTGAATGTTATATTTTTAGATTTTGAAGGAGTTTTATTTACCTTAGATGAATATAAAAAAAGTTTTGATCATGAGCATAATATGCCATATGATGAAATAGAAAAAAGAGTTAAAATATTAGCAGAGATATGTAAGGAATATAATTGTAAAGTAGTAATCGAAGCTAGTCAAAAGACTGCTCTTGATGAAGAAACGATGGAAATAAGTGAATGGGCTCCGTGGTTAAAAAGACTTTTTAATATGTTCAAGCAATATGGAATTGATTGCATAGGAAGAACACCTGAGGTGCCACGAAGATTATCTGATTGTGCAGAATTGCCGATGTGGAAAGAAGATGAAATCAGATTATATCTTTTAAGGCATCCTGAAATAGAACACTATTGTGTTATAGATGATGATGATGCTATTAGCATGCTCCATTGGAAAAAATCAGACTTAGACAAGGTAAGAGAACACTTAGTTGTAACCAAGAATTATTCTGAAAATAATCCGGAAGAAATAGCATTACTTCCTTCACATAAAGAAGAAGTAGGAAAAGCATTGCAAAAAGAAAATGAAGTACGAAGATTAGTTCAAAGATGGAAACACAAAGTGGAAAGATAATAAGCTCTGGATAAACCAGAGTTTTTTATTGTTTAAAAGCATAATAAATGATATAATGTAGTAGAAAGTAGGGGTATTATGAATCAAGAGAATAAAATTAATCCTGAAGATCTAGAAAACCAATTAAATGCGGAAGTATCAAATGATGAACCCGTGCAAAATCCGGAACCAGTACAAGATGTTAATCCGGCAGAAAATAATGCGCAAGAACTTCAATTGGAAAGTGAAACTCCGACCACTGAAGAGCCAAAAGATTTAGAAGCATATTTTAAAGAGCATCGTGAAAATGGGGAGCATTATGAAGTAAGAAGATTTGGTGGTTTAATCGTTATCTTAGCTTTAATTGCAATTGGTTTAGGTGGATATATTCTTTTTAATAAAAAATTAAAAATTGAAGAACCTAACACGAATAATAAACCAGTAGAAAAAAAAGAAGAAATCAATGTAAAAAAGGACAATAATTTTTCATATGATAACTATGAAATAAAGCTTCCAAAAGTAATTGATAGTTATAAAGATTTATATTACATTTATTCAAAAACAGAAGATAATATTAACTATGAAATATATGGTAGGTATACAAATGAAACCGATGTATTAATTGCTAATATTAAATGCAAAGATAAAGTCATACTTGATTCACGTGTTTTTGATGTTAATGATGGTAAATTATATTTTGTTACTAAATCAAAAGGAACTGGAGAAATATTTGAAATTAGTTATATTGATTTTAATGATCTTTCTCTAGGTGCAAAACCATTAAAAGAATTTGTTGAAGTATATAAAAAGGAAAATTTATTTACTGGTGCCCAAGATAAGACATATTATTCAAGTTATTTATATGTAAAAGATGATGATATATTTTATACATCATTTGTCGAAGGTAGTTTAAAGAAATACAATTTAAAATCTAAAAAGAATGAAACATTAGTAAAAAATATTTTATGGATGAATTTCTTTGTTGATAAAAGAAATAACAATATTTTCTATTTTAATGAAGCAAAAAAATTCTATGTAACTGATTTAAATGGTAAAAATTCAGTTCGTTTAAAAAATGTTGAAGTAAATAGTTCAGATTTCTGGTTAAGAGCATATTACAACAATAAACCAGTATTTGGTTTTAGTGACGGCAGCGAAGATACAATGAATATTAATGCATATGATTTTAAAACAAAGACATTTATTGAAGTGCAAAAATCAGCTAATGTTTACAATATTAAATACAATAATATTGATATGGATGCCAAAAACGATTTAAAAATTGATGGTTATTTATATATAGCATAGAAAAGAGGGGAAAAATGGATCAAAATTATGATTACAACAAACCTAATTCAAGTGCGACAAGTAGTATAATCATAATTGTTTTATTACTTGGAATTATAGGCTTTGAAGCTTGGTATATTTATAATGATAGTCTAAAAGGACCTGAACCAGTACCACAAGTAGAAGTAAAAGAATTAGTAAAATTTGATTCTACTCAATTTACTGAAAATCCAGGAGAAAATGAATATTATAAATTACTAAATTATGAAAATGGTGAATTGAAATTAGATTTCAAATTATTTACTAAAGAAAATAACGAAGACATTAATATTAAAGCTGATATGTTCGTTAAAAATATTAAAATTGGAACAATTCTTGTTGATACTTATTTTAAATGCGAGGACGATGAAAGTGTCGAATGCCCTAATGGTGGGGAAAATTTTGACGACAAAAAAGCAGGAGCTATCAAAAGAATAAAAAAGTCAATTGGAACAATTAAAGGTGATAAATATTATCTTTATATGATATTTGATGAAATAAGTAACGAAAGCAATTCAAGCATATATATAATTAATGCAAATGGCGATTTTTTAGAAAACAAACTTCAATTTTTTGGAAGAAACATTTATGAAACTTATTTAACTTGTAATAGTGATTGTAAAATGTCTGAATATTTAATCAAGCGTGATGAAATATATATGGGTAATTATGCTGCAACTGAAGATGCAATATATTACTTTAAACTTTCAAAATATGAAAAAGGTGAAGAAGATAAAGTATTTGCAAATTCATATAAATTAACAATTAATGATAACAAAGTTTCAAAAGAAAAAATTGAAACTTGCAAAGTTAATGTTGCAGATTTGAGAACAGAAACAGATTTATATGATTTTAAATATGAAGATATGTAAAAACTTATTAAAAAATAAATAAGTTTTTTTCTTGTTTGACCACATACAATTAAAAATGTTATAATTGCACTAGTGAGGAAATGGCATGGGAAATTTTTTTAATGATTTAATTACAATAATTGGTTCATCATATAAAACAAGCAAAGAAATATATGATTTTTTAGGTTGGTTATTTGCCTTTTTAGTGGCTTATAGGACAGTTTACTTCGTAATAGGTATATTCTTTACAAGAAAGTTTAAACCAGCTAAGAAGCAGCATAAATATGGAATATTAATAGCTGCTAGAAATGAAAAATATGTAATAGGTAATTTGCTTGATAGTATTAATAAACAAGATTATCCTAAAGAACTATTAAAAGTGTTTGTAGTTGCTGATAACTGTACAGATAATACGGCTGAAATAGCAAGAAGTAAAGGTGCTATTTGCTATGAAAGATTTGATGAAGAACATAAAACAAAAGGATTTGCTTTAGAATTTTTACTTGATAACATAGAAAAAGACTATGGTAGAATGAACTTTGAAGGATTCTTTATTTTTGATGCAGATAACTTATTAAAATCAAACTATATTACTAAAATGAATGATGCGTTTGATTCGGGCGAAAAAATAATAACTTCTTATCGTAATACTAAAAACTTTGATGAAAACTGGGTAGCATCTACTTACGCATTGCACTGGATTAGATCAATCAGAACAGGACACCGTGCTCGTAGTGTTTTAAGACTTGCAACTAATATTCAAGGAACAGGATTTTTATTTGCAAGTGAAATTGTTAAAAATGGATGGCATTATACTTCTTTAACAGAAGATAGAGCATTAACTGCAGATGCTGTTGCCCAAGGCTATATGATTAGTTATCAAGATGAAGCAGAGTTCTTTGATGAACAACCAACAAGTCTAAAAATTGCATTAAGACAAAGATTAAGATGGTCAAAAGGGCACTTACTTGCATTCGTTGAAACAGCCCCTCAATTACTATTAAATATATTTTTTGGAACAAAATTTTTAAAAGTAAAATGGAGCAGAGAGGAAAGAAAGAAAAAGAAATTATCTCAAAGATTCTTTGAATCATTAAAACAACGATTTGCATCTTTTGATGTTTTAATGTTACAAACACCTTTCAGTGTATTTAACATAGTTCGTTGGCTTATTGTAGCAGTTATAATTTATTCATGTTATACATATGTTAATGGTATAAATAACTTTGAATTAATTAGCAAAAGTACTTTTGTTGGCAAATTAATATTTAAATTGTTTAATTTCAAAGTAAACGTTGAACCTGGTTATGCTGCATTAGGTATGGGTATATTACTTGCAGTATGGGCTAGACTTTTCTATCGTTTCTGTGTTTATTTTGGAAATATGTGGATTGCTGTTTACTTATTCATTATTGAACGTTCAAGAATGATTAAGATTAAATTTTGGAAAAAAGTCTTATTTGTATTCACATGGCCAATATTTGATATTATTGGCAG
This sequence comes from uncultured Bacillota bacterium, assembly GCA_946622285.1. Classification (GTDB taxonomy): domain Bacteria; phylum Bacillota_I; class Bacilli_A; order RF39; family UBA660; genus RUG11241. The sequence goes on along the minus strand of CAMOPK010000018.1, from coordinate 11,740 downwards.
ATATACAACTTATGTTGCATTATTTAAAAAAGTTACATGGAAACAAATACCACACGAAAGTAAAGTCACAATTGATGACTTGAATAAGGCCATAAAATGAGTTATATAGATCAATTTTATAAGGAAGGATTAGCAACCACATTTTATCAAGGGCCAACAAAGTTTATAAAGAAAAAAATTAAGAATAAAAATATTGCAGATTTCCTTTGCTTATTGATTAAAATATTTTATACAGTATTTGCGGTTTTATTTGCAATACTTATGTTTATTGTTAATTTTCCATTATAAAAAGAGTTCATTCAGAACTCTTTTTTAATTCTTTAAAATAGTCATATTTTAAAACCAAATCATTTTTCTTAATTAAGTAATTAACATGATCATTTTTCTCTGCAATTAATGCAGGATCAGCTGTTTCATTGGCAATACCATTACTATCAACGTATATTTTGCCATCATACCAAGAATAATCATTAAAGAAAGCAATTCCTGAATATGACTTATCTAAAGCGTCATCACCAGAATAATATAAACTATGATATTCCATTCCAAACAAATTAAGAACAGTTGGCAATATATTTATTTGACTTGTAACTTTATTAATTGTTTTCTTTTTAATGCCATTACTCCATATAAATAATGGTGTGTGATTAATTAAATTGTTTGTTGTATCTTTATATTGATCAAGAATTGTTTTATCACTTACTGTATATAGATAGTGATCTGCATATGCAACAATTACTGTATTATCATATAAATCATTATCCTTTAAAGCTTGAATTAATAAACCAACCATATAATCAGTTTCACCAGCTTGAATTCTAACACATTCTTCTTCAGTATAAAGTCTTTCTGGTGCTATAAATTCTTCACCATTTTCAATAGCTAGAGCTTCAGCTTCTTGATCTTTTAAATCAAGAATCATTTTGCATACTCCACGATCTGGACTGAACGGAGTATGTGGTGAATAGGTAATTAAATAATTAACAAATTTTCCTTCTTGTTGGAACATTAAATTGTAAAAAGTTTCATTAAGTAACAATTCACGATCCAATTGATAACTATTATCGGTATATTGTTTTAAATCTTTTAAGCCATAATAATTATCAAAACCCCAACTCTTATAATTAATTGTTCTAGAATAATATTCACCAGAATTCATATGGAATGCATTAACCGAATAGCCTTCTTTTTTAAATAGATTAGCCATTGAATAAGTAAATGTATTACGATTAAATGTATAAGCATTCTTAGTATATGAAATAGGTGTTAAATAACCTGTATTAACAGCAAATTCAGAATTAAATGTAGAACCACCACCATTATAAAATGAGTAGTGATTTGCAAAATTAATTGATTTTGACATTAATGAATATAAATTTGGCATTGTTTCTTTGTCAACTAACCAGTTATCAATTCCTTCTAATTGCAAGAATATAACATTTTTGTCTTTAAACATACCAGTATATTCATTTTTATGTTCAATTTCTTCAACATTGAATATAGAATTTAAAAATTCAATTTGACTTTCATCTTCAGTCTTATCTTTAGCCATAAACGTTAAATAAAAGTTTCTGATTGAGTATTCATATAAACCAGTGATGGCAAAACTTTTATTACCATCATTAAAGTTAATATAAACATTTCTTTTATTGTACCAAGTATTCCATGATAAACCATCATTTGCTTTACCTAACGTATAAGGTGCAATTAAATGTAGAATAATAAAACCAATTATGAAAGAAATCATTAATTTATAATTATTTTTTTCAAATGTCGGTGCTTTTATTGCAATGAATATAAATACTGCAATTATTAATACTGCAACTACATATACCCAGATACTAGTTGCTTTTAAAGCATCTCCAAAATAGGCACTTCCTTCGCCAGCCAATTCAATCAAATGGAAGTCAAATATTTCTTTAGTTAAGCAAAAGTAAACGTTATGAACTAAAAATAACAAAAATGAAAATACAAAAACTATACTATATATTGTTTTTGCAATCTTTTTCTTAAATGAAAATGAAAAGCCAACAAAAAATACTGACCAAATAATAGTAAAGAACCAAGGTGGGAAAAAGGAAAGTTTAACAAACTTAAGTTTTAAAAACAACCTTGTTGCTAGATCCATACTAATAAATGGAACAATAGTTAATAACACGAAATAAAAATTCTTATTTTTAAGAAGTTCTATTAATCTATGATAAAAATATTTTGCTAATATTTTAATCTTCATGTGATCACCAGTAAAATTATAGCATATTTAATATTTGTTATCAATTGTAATAAAGAAAAGTAAGTAAAGCAAAAAAATATAGAAAATTCAAAAAAATATTGACTTTAATAATAATTTTTGTTATACTCTAGAAGTCATTGGGGGATTAGCTCAGCTGGCTAGAGCACCTGCCCTGCACGCAGGGGGTCAAGAGTTCGAATCTCTCATCCTCCACCAAATTGACATTAACTCAAGTATTTACTTGAGTTTTTTATTTATAAAAGATATAATTATTTGGGGGACTAAAAAATGGATGCAAAAAATTATGTTTTTTATGAAAGAGTAAAAAGACCACTTAAGTTTGTATTTGATAAATTTTTTTGTCCAAAATATATTGGACTAGAAAATATACCAGAAAAACCTTATATATTGGCTGGGAATCATACATCTATGTTGGATATTCCTCTTTTGATATGTGGCATTGATGATCAAATTGCTTTTATGTCAAAAGAAGAACTATTTAGAAACAAGATAATTGCAACTTTATTTAAAAAAATGCATGCATTTCCTGTTAAAAGAGGACAAAGAGATATGCAAGCAATGCGACAAGCATTAACAGTTTTAAAAGATGGAGATGTTTTAGGAATATTTCCTGAAGGAACTAGAAACAAAACATCAGAACTTTTAGAGTTTCAAAGTGGAACTGAGGTTTTAGCAAAGGCAGCAAGAGTTCCGATTGTACCATTTGGTATAGTAGGAGACTATGGCTATAAAAGTCGTGTTTGCTTATGCATAGGTGAACCATTAAATCCAATTGAAGTTAATAAAAACCCTGAAATTTTAAAAGAAAGTGTAAAAGAATTAATAAGGAGGTAAAATATGATTTATTTATTATGTGCTAAAATCTTTTTTGCACGTATTTTTGATGTTTCGCTTGGAACATTTAGAATGATGCTAACAGTTAAAGGGAAAACTTTATATGCTAGTTTAGTAGGATTCATTGAAGTTTTGATATGGTTTATGATTGTAAGAGAAGCTTTAAATACACCTGAATCCGGACTTTTAATTGCAACATCTTATGCATTAGGTTATGCAACAGGAACATTTATCGGTGGGAAATTATCAAGCAAATTCATCGTTACTCCAATATCAGTTCAAGTGATAACAAGTATTGAAATTGATAGTGTAGCAACAATTCTTAAAAATAATCATTATGGTTGCTCAATAATTGATGTAACTGGTTATGATAAAGAAACACCAAAGAAAATGATTTTAATCGAGACTACGAGTAAAAGAATTACTGAATTGAAAAGATTAATAAATGAAGTTGATGATAAAGCATTTGTAGTTGTAAATGAAACAAAATATATTCAGAATGGATTTATAAAATAAGCATTTGCTTATTTTTTTATTTATGTAATATTTAAATTGAAAACAAGTTTTAAATATGCTAAAATGAAATGTAGGAGGTAGAAACAAAGTGGAACAATACATACCTGATATATATGCAAAAAGTGTATATGATATTGATTATGACAACTTAGTAAATCGTGGCATAAAGTGTGTTTTATTTGATTTAGACAACACTTTGTTACCACCTACAACTAAAGAAGTATCAAAAAAACTAATTGATTTTATTAAGCAAACTAAAAAAACTAATATTCGCTTTATAATTTATTCGAATAGTCTTAAAAAAAGAGTATCTGAAATCGCGAATCGTTTAGATTTAGAATATTTTTATTTTGTTAGAAAACCACATCGTGGTAAGATTGATCAAATAGTAAAAAAATATGAATATAATCAAAGCGAGATGGCTATTATTGGTGATCAACTATTAACAGATGTTTTATTTGGTAATAAGCTTGGAATAACAACTATTTTAGTTAATCCATTAAGTGTTCATGACAGATTTTTTACAAGATTTAATCGTCGCCGCGAAAAGAAAATATATAAAAAACTTTATCAAAACAATTTGCTTGTAAAGGGAAAATACTATGAATAAATGTCATGGATGTGGAATAGTTTTACAAGATGAAGATATTAATAAATTGGGTTTTACCAAAAATATTGATAGTGAACTTTGTGAACGTTGTTTTCGAATAAAGCATTATAATGACTATAAAAGAGTTATTAAAGATAATAATTATGTTTTAGATTTATTAAAGAGAATAGATCCTGAAGCACTAGTAGTTTTGGTAGTTGATATTATTAATATCTCCGAAACTTTTGAACTTATCAACAATGTAATCAAAAATGACATATTGCTTGTATTTTCTAAGGCAGATTTACTTCCAAGTGAAATGTATGAAGGAAAAATAGATAGAATTGCTAAAAGTTTAAATATTTCATATGTTGATAAATTGTTAGTAAGTTCAAATAAGAATTATAATTTAGATTTATTAATGAAAAAAATAAATCAGCATAAAAAAACAAATAATGTATATTTTGTTGGATTTAGCAATTCAGGAAAATCAACATTATTGAATAAGATAATATATGATTATACTGATTTAAATGAAAATATTACTACGAGTTTACTACCATCAACAACGTTAGATTTGATTGAAATAAAAATAGATGATGACCTTGCTATAATAGATACTCCAGGATTACTTGAAGAAGGAAATTTAATTGATGTAGTTGATCAAAATCATTTAAATAAAATAATGCCTAAGAAAAAAATTAATCCAAAAGTGTATCAAGTTAAAGGTAGTCAATTAATTAATATTGAAGATATTATTACAATTGGCTTAACTGATTCAAATATTGTTTTATATATTTCTAATGCTTTAAAGGTAACTAGGGAATACAATAAAAAAATAAATGGATTAGAATTTGATCTAAATAAAGATGAAGATTTAGTTATTCCAGGACTTGGATTTATCAGTTTTAAAACTAAAACCCATGTAGTAATTAAAACAAATTATAAATTAAATATATTTAAAAGAAACAAGTTAATTTAACTTGTTTCTTTTTATTTGAATATTGTTAATTTCTTAGTTGGTAATACGTTTGGTTTTCTATTTAATAAGTAATGTTCTTTAAATGATTTAAGCATATATAAATTAACAAGTGAATCATTTATTGATTCTATTTGATTCTCTTTAATATTTTTTTTGTTTTTTAAGTAGTTTTTTGCAACCTGTGGGTTTACTCCAACAATTGATTTAAATGTTTCAGAAAAATATTCAATTGAATAAAATCCTGATTTGAAAGCAATATTAAGTAAATTATTACTGGTTTCTTTTATTAGTGTTATTGAGTAATATATTCTAATACGATTTATGTATTCGATTAATGTAAGACCGATTTCTTTTTTAAATAGTTTCATAATGTAATATCTGTTATAAAAAAATCTATCACTTAAGTTTTCAATTGTGATTTTATCAGACAAGTTATCATCAATATAGACTAAAATATCACATACTAAATTATTAGAATACATATCTTTCACCGATATAAGGATACTATAAAATAGATTTTTTAGCAAATTTATACCACTATTGTTTAACTTTTGTCAAAAGAACGATGCTATACTTAAGTTGCAAAGGGGGAGAGAATATGAAATTTGCTGAGTGGGAAACATTAGAAAACATGAAAGAGTTAGTACCTCTTTCAAAAGTAAATGGACATGAGAAAATTAAATCTTCAGGACTTCCAATGGCATATGATGACAAATATTTATATGTTAATGGTAGAGGGACGCATTCACTTATAATAGGAACAACAGGTAGTGGAAAAACAGAGTGCATTACACTTCCTATGTTGAATGAAGCTTGGTTAGCAGAAGAATCAGTAGTTGTATCTGATTCTAACTATGAACTTTATGAAAGAACTAAAGACGAGTTTAAAAATCACGGATATAAGATTTATAAACTTAATTTAGATGAAGCAACTGATACAAATAGTTGGAATCCATTTGATCTTATCAAAAAACTATATGAAGAAAAAAATTATGACAAAGCATCTGATGAGATTGAAACTTTAGGATACTATCTAATCAATGGTCCGGAAGAACAAAATGCTGATCCATTCTGGATTAATTCAGCAGTCAATTATTTTACTGGTATCTGTTTATATTTATTAGAGAATAAAAAGGAATTAAATTTAGATTCGATTTATGAAGTTGATAACGCAATTAAAGAAAATCCAGATAAATTTTTGAAAACTTTAGATAAAAAAGCAACATCTTACATTAATTTATCTTGTGTACTTCTTGCACCAACAGATACTAAGATGAGTATAATTGCTGTATTTGATAACAAATATAAAATGTTTATCGTAAAAGAAAACTTAAGAAAAATGTTATTAAAAAGTGACTTTGACATTACTAAAATAAGTGAAGAAAAAACAGCTATTTTTATTAAATGTGGTAAGTCAAAAATATCAGCTAATTTATTACCTTTATTGATTGAACAAATATATTCTGCTAAAAATGATAAAAATAGAATAAACATTATAATTGATGAGTTCTATAATGCCAATCCAATTTTAGATTTTCCTAAAATGCTAAGTTATTCAAGAGGAGTTGGAATAATCTTTACAGTTATGATAAGAGGATTCAATGACTTAAAAAGAACTTATGGAGTTGAAGGCGCAGAAATGGTAAGATTAGGTTTTTCTAATATAGTTTATTTACTTTCTCAAGACATTGAAACATTAGAAGAAATATCTAAATTATGTGGAGAAACAGTTAAAAAAGAACCATTAGTTACAGTTGAAGATTTAAAATGCATGAAACCATTTGAAGCAATCGTTTTAACTATTAGAATGATGCCATTTAAAACAAAAATGTTACCATACTTTGAAATCAAAAGAGATTAAAGAGGAAAAAACCGGATGAATTATCATTCGGCTTTTTTGTTGCCTGGAAGTAAGATAGATGGTATAATAAATAATAGGTCATTATGATTAAAAATAAGGATGTGAAATAATGAAATTAGTAACCGTAGATGGAAATGAAGCTTGTAGTAATACAGCTTATATGTTTACTGAAGTTGCTGGAATTTATCCAATTACACCAGCAAGTCCAATGGCAGAGCATGTCGATGAATGGAGCAATAATGGAGTTTTAAATATATTTGGAAACAATGTAAAAGTTGTTGAAATGCAAAGTGAGGCAGGAGCAGCTGGAATGGTTCATGGTTCACTTCAAGCAGGACTTTTAACAACTACTTTTACGGCAAGTCAAGGACTTCTTTTGATGATACCAAATATGTATAAAATAGCAGGCGAAATGCTACCTTGTGTTATCCATGTAGCAGCTAGAAGTTTAGCAACCCATGCTTTAAGTATTTTTGGTGATCACCAAGATATTTATGCAACTCGTCAAACAGGATTTGCTTTACTCGCATCATCTTCTGTTCAAGATGCAGCATTTTTATCAGCTGTAGCTCATCTTAGTACTATAAGTGGACATGTACCATTCTTACATTTCTATGATGGTTTTAGAACAAGTCATGAATTACATAAAGTAAATATTTTAGAACTTGATGATATTAAAAATCTTGTTGATTATGACGCTATTAAGAAATTTAGAAGTCACGCACTTCAAATTAATAAACCAATTACTAGAGGTACTGCTCAAAATGATGATATTTATTTTCAAGCAACTGAAGTAAGAAATAAATATTATGATGAAATTGTTGATATTGTTGCTAACTATATGGAAAAAATAAATAAAGTAACAGGTAGTACCTATAAACCATTCAATTATTATGGTTCAAAAAATGCAACAAATGTTATTGTTGCGATGGGTTCAGTATGTGAAACAATTAAAGAAACAATAGATGATCTAAATAAAAAAGGATATGAAATAGGTTTAGTAGAGGTCCATCTTTATAGACCTTTTAGTGCTAAATACTTAAAAAATGTATTACCAAAAACAGTTAAAAAGATTGCGGTTTTAGATCGTACTAAAGAATTTGGTAGTATAGGTGAACCACTTTATTTAGATATAGTAGCTGCTTTAAATGGATGTGGCTATGAAATTTATGGTGGTCGTTATGGCTTATCAAGTAAAAATACAACACCTGCTCAAATAAAAGCAGTATATGACTTTTTAAATGATAAACCACATCACAATTTCACAATTGGTATTAATGATGATGTTACTAATTTAAGTCTTAAAGTTGATGAAAATTATAAAATTGGAAATTCTCATGAAATATTATTATATGGATTTGGTAGTGATGGAATGGTATCTGCTGCTAAAATTCTTATGTCATTAATTGGTAATGAAACAGACAATATCGTTCAAGGATATTTCCAATACGATTCTAAAAAATCTGGTGGCGTCACAATTGGTCACTTAAGATTTAATAAAGAACCAATTAGATCAACTTATTATGTTGAAAATCCAGAATTAGTAATGGTAACCAAAGATAGTTACTTGAATGAATTTGATACATTATCTAAGATAAAAGAAAACGGAATATTCATTTTAAATACAGTTAAAAGTGAAGAAGAAGTTAAGAAAGACTTAGATGATAGTATTATAAAAATAATAGCTGATCGCCATATTAAATTTTATATAATTAATGCTTATGAATTAGCAAGTAAAGTTGGCTTGAAAAATAAAATTAGTATGATAATGGCAGCAACAATCTTCGAACTTACTAATATTGTAAAAAGAGAAGATGGTATTAAATCATTAAAAGCAAGCGTTAAGAAAAAATTCTTCAAAAAAGGAGAAGCAGTTATCAAAGCTAATAATGATGCTATTGATTTGGTTAAAGAATATTTAACAGAAGTTAAAGTAGAAGCACCAAAAATGTTTATTAAAGAAGAAAATTCATATGACGGAATAATAAGTGCGATTAATCACCGAAAGGGTGATGAATTACCAGTATCAGCATTCTTAAAGAATCCAGATGGTACATTTAATGTAAGCCCTAAAGATATTGAGAAAAAAGGTATGAGTGAAGTAGTACCACGTTGGGTTAAAGAAGGTTGTATTCAATGTAATCAATGTGCATTTGTTTGTCCACATGGTGTTATTAGACCATTCCTTTTAAATCAAGAAGAATATGATAAAGCACCTAATTACATAAAAGAACGTGCTTTAAAAGCTATGGGTAAAGCCGATATGTATTTCGTAATGGGAATATCTGTTATGAATTGTACAGGTTGTGGTCTTTGTATGAAGACTTGTCCATCAAAGCAAAATGCCAAAGCTTTAATTAGCTCAACTTTAATTGAACAAAGAAAAAATAATGAGCAAAAAGTATTTGATTATTTAGAAAAGAATATTTCTGAAAAAGAAGAATATCCAGTTAATAGTGTTAAGGGTTGTCAATTCAAAAAACCAAAATTTGCTTTCTGTGGAGCATGTGCTGGTTGTGGTGAAACGTCTTATATTAAAGTATTAACTCAATTATTTGGTGATCATATGATGATTGCTAATGCGACTGGATGTTCATCAATATATGGTGGTGGAATGCCTTTACTTCCATATCAAATTCCATGGAGCAATTCTTTATTTGAAGATAATGCGGAATATGGATATGGTATGTTAATAGGGACAAATTATGCGAGAAATCGTATTGCATCAATTATGCAAAATAATTTAAAAGGCAAAAACAAAGAATTATTTAGAAAATGGTTAGATAATTTTAATGATTATACAATTACAAATGAAGTTGCAAGCAAAATAGATTATTCTACTTGCAAAGAATTAGAAGAACTAAAAGAATATATTCCATATCGTTCAATCTGGACTATTGGTGGCGATGGTTGGGCATATGATATTGGATATGGGGGAATTGATCACGTTCTTGCAAGTAATGATGATGTTAATATTTTAGTTTTAGATAGCCAAGTTTATTCAAATACTGGTGGGCAATCTTCTAAATCAAGCCCTGCAGGAAGCATTGCTTCATTTGCAGCAAGTGGTAAAAAGAATAACAAAAAAGATCTTGCAAAGATGGCTTTAGCTTATCCACACGTTTATGTTGCAACTGTTTCATTGGGTGCTAATATGATTCAATTATTAAAAGCATTTAAAGAAGCAGAAGCTCATAAGGGGCCTTCAATTATAATTGCATATGCACCATGTATTTCACATGGTATTGAAGGCGGTATGGAAAATACAGTTGAAATGCAAAAACTTGCAGTTAATTCGGGTTATTTTCCATTATTTAGATATAATCCTGATGAAGAAAAGTTCTATTTAGATAGTAAAGCTGATTTTAGTTTATATGATGATTTCTTAATGAAACAAAACAGATATTCAATGTTGAAAATAATTAATCCAATTGAAATGGGTGAATTGCTTCAAAAGAATAAAAATCATGCAATGAAAACTTATGAATACTATAAATCTTTAGTCAAAGAAGACGCAGAATAAAAGTTACCTTAAAAAGGTAACTTTTTGTTTTAATAAAGCTTTATAGTGATTAGTTTAATATTCATTAATGCGATTATAAAAATAGACTTTTTTAATTGTAAAAATTTGTAAAATATGCAATAATAATTATATGAGTAAGAGAGTAATAAAATATGTAACAGCTCATATATTTTCGTTAATAGTAATGATTTCATTTATTACTTTTTTTGGCATGTCTAATATAAAAGCTTATTATAAATGTAATCCAAGTCAAACAGTAGATGTAAGTACAGCACCACTTGATTTTACGGCATCGATAACGGGAACAAGTTTTACGGCAAACTCTAGTCAAGTAGTAACAATACCTGTTAGTATATCTAACACGAGTAATTTTGCAGTTAATTATACAATTACTTTAAGTAATAATAATTTAAGATTTTCAGGAAATGCAACAAGTTATACAGGAACGATAGCTGCTAATACAACAGCAACAGTTAACTTGCAAATAATAGAAGTAACAGCAAATGGAACAGATACAACTGGAATAACGATGACTTTGAATACACCATATTCAAAAACAATAAATTTAGGTAGTTCATTTAATTTAACATATGATAATATAGCGCCATCATGTACATGGAGCAGTGGACCAACAATAAATATAGGATCAACAGGAACAGTAGATTTAACATGTACAGATACAGGAAGTGGACTTGCAACATCATCACTCGCTGCAAGTAACTTCACATTAAGTAATACTAATATAACAATAACAAATGTAGCAGTAAGTAATGTGACAAATGGAAAGAAATTCACATTAACATTATCAGCAAGTACAAAAGGATCAACAAGTATAACATTAAAATCGGGAGCAGTAAAAGATAATGCAGGAAATAATAGTAACACACCAGCAGTAACAGTATATGAAAGGGCAACATATACAATGTCATTTGGTGGAAATGGTAGTACCAGTGGATCAACATCAAGTGTAAGTTGTTCAGTAACAACAGGATCAAGTTGTAATGTAACATTACCAACGAATGGATTTACAAAAACAAACTGGACATTCAATGGATGGGGAACAGGAACTGGATCTACGAGTGGAACAGCAGCAGGACAAAGTGTATCAATATCAGGAAATGTAACGAGATATGCAACATGGAAGAAAGTAGTAACAGTAACATTTAATAAAAATGGATGTG
>CAMOPK010000017.1 GCA_946622285.1 uncultured Bacillota bacterium | reverse complement strand
GTAGACTATTGTCTACTTTTTTATATTTTAATATTATATTAAATTTTTTGTTTATAAAAAAAAAGCGCTAGGTCATAAGACCTAGCTTCAGGGGGTTTTGGTTTGCACTCTCACTAATCGTCGTAAGTAGTGCAAGCGTGTTTCACACGCCATTTTAATTATAAATAAAATTATGCCAAAAGTCAATATAACTTACTATAAGACTTCTTCCATTTCTTTAATTAACACTTCAAAATTGGTAATATTTTTATTTGTTAAAAATTCTAAACTATCCTCTTTAGCTGCCTTCAAAATGTCAAAATCATTCTTGATATTTAATATTTTGAATGCCATATCGCCACTTTGACGAACGCCAAAAATATCACCACTACCACGCAATTTAAAATCTTCTTCACTTACTTTAAATCCATCATTAGTTTGTTCTAAAATCTTTAACCTTTCAGTTTCGCGACTAGAAACCAAAATACAATATGAATCTAAGTCATTACGACCTACTCTTCCTCGTAACTGATGGAGAGCTGAAAGACCAAATTTAAAGGCATCAAAAATTACCATCATTGTTGCATTTTTGACATCTACACCTACTTCAATAACAGTTGTTGAAACAAGAACTTGAATTTCGTTATTTTTGAATTTGTCCATTACTTCATCTTTATCTTTAGCACTCATCTTACCATGTAAAAGACCTATATTACATACTTTACCTAAGGCTTTTTCTAAATTTTCATAAAGTTTTTCAACATTAGTTAGTTCACTATTATCGCTTTCTTCAATCAAAGGTGCTACTACATATACTTGATGTCCTTTTTTTATTTCATCGAGCATGCTTGTTAAAACATCTTTAATTTCTTTATCACTTTTAATAGTCGTTTTAATTTCCTTTTTACCATTTGGAACTGTCTTAATTGATGAAACATCCATATCACCATATAATGTTAAAGCATATGTTCTTGGTATTGGAGTTGCACTCATATATAGAATATCTGGTTTTTTACCTTTATTTTTTAAATTGCTTCTTTGGTTAACACCAAAACGATGTTGCTCATCTGTTATAACTAAACCAAGATTAGCATATTCAAGTTTCTCGCTTATTAAAGCATGTGTTCCAATTATAATATCAATTTCATTATTAGCTATTTTCTTATATAAACTTGTTTTTTGTTTAGTATTACCTGTTAATAAAGTAACATTAATACCATATTTCTTAAACATTTTTTCAATGTTAATAAAATGCTGATTTGCAAGTATTTCAGTTGGTGCCATTAAAGCACCTTGATAACCACCTAAATAGTTAATATAAAGTGAAATGATGGCAACTATAGTTTTACCACTACCTACATCACCTTGAAGGAGTCTATTCATTCTACTTGAACTAGTTAAATCATCATAAATAGCTTCAACTGATTTTTCTTGATCAGGTGTTAATTTAAAAGGTAAATTGTTAATAAAATCTTGAACTTTATTTTTATCAACAATTCGTTCTAAACCATCATTTTTTTTAGAAGACAATTTTAAATAATTCATTTTAAACATGAATTTAAATGCCTCTTCATATTTTAAACGTTTAGAAGCAAGATCAATATCTTTTAAAGCCCTTGGAAAATGAATTAATTCTAATGCCTTTCTTTTAGAAATAAAACCATATTTACTTGCATATTCATTTGGTACATAGTCACTCAATTTAAAATCTTGAAAAAATAGGTTGTTGATAAAATTTTCAAGTTGTTTTCCAGTTATCCCTGATGTAATATGATAAACTGGTTCTATTTTGGGAGTATCAGGTAAAAGACCAAATTTAAGGTCACTTGCAACTATTAAATTGTGTCTTTTATCTAATTTACCTATAACTGATATATTAGATCCAACAATTAATTTACTTTTTAAAAAACCACGATTAAAAATAGTTACATTAAATAGATTAGTTTTAGTAGCAAGTTTGAAATTCATTCTATCTTTTCTACCAAAAAAGAATATTGTTGGTGCACTTTCAATCACGCCATCAATTACAATTCTATCTTCATCTTTTAATGAATTTAAATCACTTCTTGAGATTATTTCATAACGAAATGGATAATAATTAATTAAGTCATCAGGAGTAAAAATTCCCATTTTATTTAAGGTCTTTTCACTCTTTGGACCTACTCCTTTGACATCAGTTAATATCATTTTATTCACCTTTATCATTATAACAAACATTTGTTCTTAAAACAAGAAGCTAATTATTTAAATCTGTTTATTATTTAAATAAAAAAAGTAAGATTTCCTTACTTTTTTTTCTTTCTTTGTGCAACCTCACGTGCTAGAACTAATTTTTTTTCAGTTCCATTTAATAATTCACTTATTGATTCACCTTTATTCATAGCATCAATTACTTCTGCTAAATAAGGTGCTATATCAACTACTCTTATGTATGGACGTTTTTTAATTTCTTCTGGAATATAAGATGCATTAGTTGTATAAATTGCTTCAAATAACCCTTCTTCATGAGCTTTATCAAATTTTTCAATTCCTTCAGTAAATAAACAGAATGAAGCAACAAAATATATTTTATTTGCTCCTTTTGCTTTTAAACGTCTTGCTGTATCTATGATTGAACCTCCTGATGCAATCATATCATCAACGATAAATGCATTTCTTCCTCTTACTGAACCACCAATATATTCATGCGAAACAATCGCATTTTGACCATTAACAACATGGCTATAATCACGACGTTTATTAAATGTACCCATTCTACAACCTAAAATATTGGCATAATATGTTGTTCTTTGAATTGCTCCTGTATCAGGACTTATTGCAATAATTTTATTATAGTCTATATCTTCTTGGGCTAAGAAACTTTCTAAAATATAATGCGAAGGATACAAATTTTCAAAAGGCGTACAAGGAATCGCATTTTGAACATCTGGATCATGAACGTCAATTGACATGATACAATCGACACCAAGATTAACTAACTGCTGTAAAGCAATTGCACAATCTAATGATTCTCTACCTTTTCTCCTATGTTGACGTGCACTATATAAAATAGTTTCGATTACTGTAAATCTATCCGTATGACCACGATTAGCACTCACAGTTGAAATAATGTTTTGAAAATGTTGTTGAGGTGTCATATGGTTTTCAACACCATACATTTGATATGTAACACCCCAGTTATTAGGATCTGTCAGATAATAAAGATCCGCATCACGAACGCTTTCTTGTAAAACAACCTTTGATTCACCATTGCCAAATACTGGTTCTTCCATCCTAACGATGCGGTCAACTTGATCCATTCTAATTAATTGTAAATTTTGGTTTACTCTTTGACCTAACTCAATGCAACTTTTGGAAACCAAAAGCTTTAAATTACTTTTTCTATCCATACTTCACTCCCGTAATATATCTTAATACAATTCTGTAAACTTTACAAGCGATTATTTACAATTATTTTTAATAATTTTATAATTGTAATAGAAGGGAGAATAAAATGAAGAAAGGGATTTTAATAATTGCATTAATGCTAAGTACAATTCTATTATCCGGATGTACTATTGGGGAAACTAAAACAGAAGTTCTTTCATGTACAAAACCTGGTAATCAAATGGGAATTTCATATAATGAAACTCAAGAATTAGAATTTAAAGGCAAGAAGATTACAGAATATAAATTAATTTTAAAATTTGATTTAAGCAGTGTTGCTGAAAATAAAGATACTTTTGACACTGCTGTTGATGCTCTAAGAGCTGAATATAGTAAGGCAATTGAAAAAGGGGTAAAAACAGATGTCTATCCAGAAGGAAATTATGTTGTAGCTATGTTTACTATGGACCCAGAACAATTTGACGGAATCTTAGATTATAATAATTATGATTTGAGAAAAATATTTGAAGCTAGAATTTCATTAAAAGATTTAAAGCCAGAAATGGAAAACAATCATTACGCTTGTGTAACAAAATAAAAAAATCTCATATGAGATTTTTTATTTTTCCTTAATTATTTCAATTCCTGGAAGTGCTTTTCCTTCTAGAAGTTCTAGTGATGCTCCACCACCTGTTGAAATGTGTTTAAATTTATTTTTATAACCCATTTTAATAGCTGCGGCTGCAGTATCACCACCACCAACAATTGTTAATGCATCTGTTGATGTAATGATATCCATTAAGGCTTTTGTGCCGCCTGCAAAGTTAGAAAGTTCACTATAACCTACTGGTCCATTCCAGACAATTGTTTTGCTGTTTTCTAAATATGATTTAAATAATTCAACTGTTTTTGGTCCAATATCTAAACCAATACCAACTACACTTTCAGATGTAGTTGTTTCTACATCATTACTTATTTCACTAGCACATACATGATCGATTGGTAAAACAATCTTTTTTTCATGTTTAGCAAGCATTTCCTTGCAAAAGTCAATTGATTCTTCATCTAATAAAGATGATCCAATATCAATACCCTTTGCAGCTAAGAATGTATAAGCCATTCCACCACCTATTAAGATATGGTCTGCTTTAGTAACTAAGTTTTCAATAACACCAATTTTATCACTTACTTTAGCCCCACCCATAATAACTGTGAATGGTCTTTCTGGATTATTTAAAACTGGTTCAAAAGCATTTAATTCTTTTTCAACTAAGAAACCAACTCCACTTGGTAAATGACTTGCAATTCCAACATTAGATGCATGTGCACGATGACATGTACCAAAAGCATCATTGATAAAAATATCACCTAAAGATGCCCAATAAGCACCAAGTTCTGGATCGTTTCCACTTTCCTTCTTGCCATCTAGGTCTTCATATCTCGTATTTTGAACAAGTAAAACATCACCAAAATCCATGCTATCAATTAATGGTTCTAAATCTCTTGTTTTTTCAGAGAAAATTACTTTATGATTTAAAAGTTCTTCTAATCTTTTAGCAACTGGTTTTAAATCATTTTTAGCTAAATCAGCTTCTTCTTTAACACGACCCAAGTGTGATAAAAGAATTACTTTTGCACCATGATTAATAGCATAATTAATTGTTTCTAAACTCTCAACTATACGATTGTCATCTGTTATAACCCCATCTTTAATTGGTACATTAAAGTCTACTCTTATAATTACTCTTTTTTTGTTTAAATCAAAATCTTTAATATTTCTTTTCATATAAACCTTTCTATCCAGCACTTACATCATAAGTGCCATCCTCGTTATAGGTTACTTTTATTGCTTTAAATTTTGTTATTTCGCGAATATATCCCTCATTTATTAAATCACTAGCTTGAATTAATATTTCACCATTTTCCCTTAACTCACGCATTTTATCAGGATGAGCGTTGAAATAATATTCCAAACTTGCTTTAATATCAGCTTTTTCTTGCTCGACTATACGATCACGATCATTAGAATTAATAATTATTGGGATAGTAACCGTTGCAACTAAAGCAATTACAATGATAACACCAATAGTTTCAATAAGTGTGAATGCATTTTTTTTCATTATTTTTTTCCTAAATATTCAGCTGTACGAACCATTTGAGCACTATAACCCATTTCGTTATCATACCAAGCTGTTACTTTTACTAATTGTTCACCATTGTCATCAAGAACAGTTGTTAAAAGCCCATCGACAATAGCTCCTTCATGAGTTCCAATTACATCACTTGAAACGATTGGATCGTATGTTATTTTGATAGTATCATTTTGGTTCTTTTCAAATGCTTTGTTAATTTCTTCAGCTGTTGTATTTTTCTTTAATTTTAATGTTAAATCAATTACAGAACCAGTTGTTGTTGGAACACGTAATGCTCCACCTGCTAATTTACCCTTTAATTGTGGTAAAACAAGTCCGATTGCAGTTGCTGCTCCAGTTGATGATGGAACAATATTTGCTGCACCTGCACGTCCACGACGAGCCATATGACCTTTTTTATGTGCAATATCTAAAATTGATTGATCATTTGTATAAGCATGAACAGTTGTCATGAAACCTCTTTCAACACCAAATGTACGATCAAGTACATCTAATACTGGTGCTAAGCAGTTTGTTGTACAACTTGCTGCACTGATTACGTCTTCAGAACCATCTAAAATCTTATGATTTACATTGTAAACGATTGTTTTTAAATCACCTTTTGCTGGTGCAGAAATAATTACTTTCTTTGCTCCTGCAGTAATATGTGCCATTGCTTTTTCTTTTTCTGTAAATTTACCAGTACATTCAAATACTTCTTCAATACCTAATTCTTTCCATGGTAAATTAGCTGGATCCATTTCTGCATAAACAGGAATCTTACGACCTTTTACAATGATGTTTTTTTCATCAGAACTTATTTCATCTTTCATATAAGTACGATGAGAAGTATCATATTTAAGCAAATATGCAAGTTGTGCAGGATCTGTTAAATCGTTAATTGCAACAACTTCCAAGTTAGGATTTTCCTCCATAATTCTAAATACTAAACGCCCTATTCTTCCGAAACCATTAATTGCTACTTTTGTCATTTCTAATTCCTCCTATTCGTAACAACTTCCACCAACGAATTCTCTTATAACTGAGTTAATTGGAATTTGATCTGCAGGTATTGGCAAGAAATTTTTCAAGAAATTGATTAATCGTCTTGCTTCTGGATAAACCTCACTATTTTCAGGAACTGAGAATAGTAATGGCTCTGCATAAACTTTCAAAACTCCAATTTCATAAATCATAGCTGAATTTACAACTGTATCGGCTGAATCTTGAAAAGGGAAAATATATTTTTCTTCGCCTTCTCTTACTTTAGCCCATCTCTTTAATGTGTCTTCAGCAGTATATCCACGAGTACGACTATCACGAACCATTCTTCTTAAACGTCTCGTATCACTCGTATATATACGGTTATGATTATCTATATTAAGTTGTGTTAATGGACTTATATAAATTTTATATTTGTAACGGCTTTCTATTGATGATGTTAATTCATCATTAAGTGCATGTAATCCTTCAACAATGATTATTTCATCTTTTTCTAATGACATTGTCTTTCCATGATATTCTCTTTCACCTGTTACAAAGTTAAATGTTGGAAGTTCAATTTTTCCACCATCTAGCAATTTTGTTAAATGTTTATTAAATAATTTTAAATCTAATGCTTGAATACATTCAAAATCATATTCACCATTTTCATCTCTTGGCGTGTCTTCTCTATTTACATAGTAATCATCAATTCCAATTGGATGAGTTTTAATACCTTTACTACCTAAATATGTTTGAAGTTTCTTAGCGGTTGTCGTTTTTCCACTCGAAGATGGACCAGCTATTAAAATAATTTTAATATTATCTTTATTTTCATATACTTGGTCAGCAATACGAGTTAGTTGACTATCATAATATGCTTCAGAAAGACGAATTAATTCGCCATAACTTCCCTTAGAGACGTATTCGTTTAAATCGGCTGCATTTTCTACCCCTATGCATTGTCCCCATTTTGCATATTCTAAGAATTTATCAAACATTTTTTTATGATGAACATAATCAAGTGTATATTCTGGCATATATACCGTTGGTGAACTTAATACAAAGCCATTATCAGATATATATGTCATCTTGAAATCATCTATTAATGATGTTGAATTAGCTAAAGAACCATAAAAGTAATCGTAAATATCATCAATGCGATATAAATTAACAAATGTTGTGCTTATATATTTAAGTACATGTACTTTGTCTTCTCTTTTTTCACTCTTGAAATATTTAATTGCATCTTTTCTTAAAACATTGACTTTAGTAAAAATCAAGTCTTCTTTCACAATCTCACGCATTGCTTTTTCTAACTCTTTTACTGTACTCTTATCAATACTAGCATTTATTATTTCGCAATAAACACCTTTATCAATTGAATTTTCAATAATAACGTCAGCTGTTTTACCTAATACTCTTCTGACAGCTAAAACTAAAATGAATTGCAAACTACGTGAATAAATACCATTACCAACGATTGATGAACGATCATAAAAATCAACATCGCATTTCTTCGTTAGTTCTGATTCTAAAGATACTAATTCATTATCTACCTTTGCTATTAAAATTTTGTAATTAAAATATTCTTGGAATTCTTTTGCTATTTCTTTGAACTTAGTTCCGGCTGGATATTCTTTTAAAACTTTATCACGAAAGTTTATTCTTACCATACGTTCCATAAGTATCACCCCTACCTTACCTATATAATTGTATCAAAAATATAGACTTTTGTCACACTTTTTTAAGCATACTTGACGCTTTGGCACATATTAGTAATTTTTCTATTCTTATTTACTTTTTTTCGACGTTCTAGTATAATCTTATTAGAATAGAGGTTGTGTATATGGATATAGATCGCATTTTAAATTTATTGGAGGATAGTACTTTCGACATTGCTGCTGAATTGGGTCACCTATCAGAAAGTGATCTTACTAGAATTGTTGAAATGGCAGATAGACTTATAGAGGGTCGTAGAAAAAATATTGCTAATCCACCAGTTAACAAAAGACCAAAACCATATAAAAATAGACAAAATGAAATAATAAGGAGATTAGAAACTCGAGCTCAAATGGCGAACGAGAGAATACAAGCTCTTCAACGAGAAAAAGCGGCTCAAGCAGTCGAACAAACTCAAGTTGAAACTCCAGAAACTCAAGTTGAACAACCTGCTCAGCCAGCAGTCGAGCAAACTCAAGTTGAACAACCTGCTCAGCCAACAGTCGAACAAACTCAAGTTGAACAAAACGCTGGACCCGCTCAACCTGAACAACCTGCTCAGCCAGCAGTTGAGCAAACTCAAGTTGAACAAAATGCTGGACCTGCTCAACCTGAACAACTACCATTTTCATTAGATGCACAAGCAACTATAGAAAATGATTATGCAAGAACACATGGAATTCAAATTGTAAGAGCAGACTTAGGTGTCTCGCTAAATAAAATTGCTCCATTGCTTGCAGGAAAAAGTTATATATGCAATTTCAACGGATTTGAGATTGATGGCACAAAATATAAAACTGGTGAGGAAATTATTGCAGCATATGAACAACATATAGAAGAAGCAAAGAAAAAAGATAATCAGCCTCAACCTGAACAACCTGCTCAGCCAGCAGTCGAGCAAACTCAAGTTGAACAAAATGCTGGACCAGCTCAACCTGAACAACCTAATCTAACAGATGCTGAAAAAAGGCAAAAAGCTAATGAGGCCACTTATGGAAGACAAGTCCAAAGAATGAAAGATAGTGAAACTCTTAATAAAGTAACTGAAAGAATTAATGCTGCTAGAGCAGCCAATGTTAGTGCAAATAGTCTTAGAACAAAGTTGGAACAAACTAAAACAGGATTTGCTCAACGTATGAGCGAACTTGAAGCTAAGTTAGAACAAATTAAAACAGCCACATCTAAAGCTATTGCAGTTATAGAATCAGAAATGCGAGCTATTGAAATGTCTAGTGGAACTAAAAGTGATGATTATAGGTTATTAGCCGCACAACTTGTGGAAGAAAGAAAAAAAGAAAAAAAAGAGCAAAGAACACAGATTAAAGAAGTTCAAGCAGAAAAACGAGCTGCAGAAAAAGCTGAGAAAAAAGAAGAAAAAGCTATTAATTCTCAAATTCGTGCTCAAGATAAAGCTGAAAGAAAAGAAACAAGACGTGCTGGTGTCAAAGCTGATATTAGACGTGCAGATGAAGCTAAGCGACAAGGCGAAGAACTTGATGTTAGACAAGAAAGAAGACAATACTTATTACATCAACGTGACCGTCTAGCTGCTGAATTAAATCAAATGAGAGCACTATATGGTACTGCGAATAACGAAGAATACCAAGTACGAATTGAACAACTAAAAGAATTAGATAAAAAGATATTTGGTCATAAAGCAACAAGAATTTATAGAGATTTAAGTAAACCTATTGCATTAATAGGTGGAGATTATGTTGAAATCCCTAAAAAATATTTAGACATGCGTGTTGAACACCAAGACAGGAAAAAATAAAGGTATTAACATACCTTTTTTGTTTACATTTATAATTTTTTCTAGTATAATTTTATTAGAATAGTGGAGTGATTTAGTTGGATAACTTTTTAACAGTCAAAACCGCTGATGGAAAAGATTGGCAGATATTGGTTTTGGACACTTTTACAGTTGATGAATATCCAAATAAAAACTATATTGTTTATACATTTGGTGAGCAAGAAAGTCCTGAAACAATTAAATCTTACATTTCTGTTTTAAATGAATCCGATTCCTACTTCACTTTAGAAGCAATGGCTGATGAAGAAGAAAAAGATATAGTAAGAGAAGCATACCAAAATATGCTTTTAGAAAGTGGTGAAGAATAATGGCAATAACAACAGAAGCACAATTTAAAAAAGAATTAACTAAAATAAATAATTTGCTAAATGATTTAGTCTTAATGAAGCCTGTAGATAAAAGTAGATTCTTAGGTGAAATCAGTACCCTCACAACACAATCAGCCGATATGAATGATCCTACTGCTAGAGTACCTTTACTAGCAAGGTTAGACGCACTTAAAGAAAGTCTAATTAATCATTATGATAGTGTTGCAAATGAATATACTAATCTTATTTTACGTGAGTATGCCTTGGATGATAAAGATATTCTTGAACTTGGAAGATTAGCTACAGAATACGCTACTGCACCAGAAGATAAAAAGTTCGAAGCATTTGAAGCACTATTGACTAAAATCAAAGAAGCAATAGTAAAATTACAAACTAAAGGTATTATTACTAGCGACTACAAAGTAGATGTTGGTGCTATGAGTGCTCGCAAAGAAAAGAGATTCACTGGATCATTAGAAAGAGCTGACGATGCACTTGTAGAATTAGGTAAACTTCAAGAAGAATTAGCAACTGTACATGATCCAAAAGATGTAAAACGAGTTGTTAAAAAAATTGATGGTCAATTAAGAAGAGTAAATTCAACAAATAGAACTCTTGCAAGGCTACGTAATAAAGTTGGTCATATTGAGCCACATCAAAGGTCATTACAAGTTAAAGCTAGTCAAATTAAAGCAGCTAGAAATCAAAGTGTTATAGATACATTATATACACCAGAGCAATTAAATGAATCTATTACAAATTTAAGAAAAGCATGCGAAAGAGAAAAAAATGCAACTACTGCTACTGAACTTTATAGAGCAAGACGTGATATTAAACGTGCTGAAAGAGAAGTATATGGTAGACGCTTAACAAAACGTAGAGCTGCAAAAATAGATGAAGCTGTGGCAAAACGAAATATGATTATAAGAGATGCTCAATCTGTTGAATATGATAATGAACGTACTTATAGACGTGAATTTAATAAAACAATGAAAAAACTTGAAAAAATTGATAGAAAAATAATTGGTCGAAGAAATGCTGATGAACTATATTGGAAACGAAGCGGATTAAGAAGAAAATCTGGATACTTGGTTGGTGGTACATCATTAACATTACCAAAACAAGTTGTTGAACTTGATCAAACAATACACAGTGTGAGACGATAAAAGAATTGAGGGATTAATATGGAGAATGAACTAGTAGTATCAGGTGAAAATGGGGTTAAATACAAAATTAAAGTAATTGATATCTTTACAGTAGATGAATATCCTGAGAAAGAATATATCGCATATACATTTGAAGAACCAGTAGATGCTGAACACATCAAAGCTTATATTTCAATCTTAAAAGAGACTGAAACTGATTTTTCATTACTTGGAATTTCAGATAAAGCTGAATGGGATATTGTTCAACAAGAATTCAATGATTTAATTTCAGCAGAATAAAAAAAGGCAATTAATTGCCTTTTTTATTTTACAAATAATTATTAAAATCGTCTTTTAGTTCAACTTTAAATATATTATTAACACACTCTTTTACTAATGGTTCATAATCAAACTTAGATTCTTCTATTTCACACTTTTCATGTGATGGATTAATAACTGGATGTTTTGGTACAAATATAGTACAACAATCCTCATATGGAAGAATACTTGTTTCATATGTATTGATCTCTTTAGCTAATTTAATTATTTCAAGTTTATCAAAGCATACAACTGGTCTTATAACAGGAAGACTAGTTACTTCATTAATAACTGAAATACTTGATAATGTTTGACTCGCTACTTGACCAATATTTTCGCCATTAATAATTATTTTACAATTTCTTTTTCTAGCAAAACGAGTTGCTATACGATACATCATTCTTCTTAATATAGTTATATTATAAGTTTGATCACAATTCTTATATATTTCCTCTTGAAGTTTAGTAAAAGGTACTATATATAGTTTTATATTACCTGAATATTCATTCAATGTCCTGACAAGTTTTTTTACCTTTTCTCTTGCTTCTAAACTAGTATGAGGAATTGCTTCAAAATATAAACATTCAAGAGCTATACCTCTTTTAAGAGATAAATAACCGGCTACTGGAGAATCAATCCCCCCACTTATCATTAAAAGGCCTTTCCCTTGAACTCCAACTGGATATCCTTCATTACCATAAGCTTCTTTTGTATAGATTAAAGTTACATCATTTCTTATCTCAATATTCAAAAGAACATCTGGATTATGAACATCAACTTTGCAATCAATATTTTTTAAAATTACTCCACCAATAATTCTACTAAATTCCATACTTTCAATTGGAAATTTTTTATTTGATCTTTTAGTTTCAACTTTAAATGTCTTAAAAGTTTCTTCTTTCATTAAAGCTAAAGCTTCTTTTTTTATTTCTTCTTCATCATTTGAATTTATTCTTTTACAAATAACAAAACTATGAATTCCAAATACTTTTTTTAATTTATTTATAAAGTTATCATCTATATTATTTGATTCAATAAACATTCTTGAAAAGTCATAAGTTATATTAATTTTATAATCACTCATGGCATTTTTAATATTTTCAGCTAGTAATTTAATAAATGTTCCACGATTATCACCTTTGGTAGTTAATTCACCATATTTAATCATTATAATTTTATCCATTTAAATCACCCAATAAGATTATACTAAAAAAAAAGAAAAAGTAAATTACTTTTTCTATTTATTTGTTGTATAAAGATTAATTAGTTTTTCATAAATACCTGGTTCTACTCTATTCAAACAATTAATTGTTAGCTCAAGTGATTTTTTATACTCACCTTTATTAAATAAAACTTCAGCATATGTTAAATTTTTATCTAACCCTTCAACACTAGTACGATAACGATTTCCATAAACGATTGCAAATTCTGCAAAATTAGCGTTCTTAATTAATTCCTTTGTTTTAGCAAGAAGCTTAAGAGCTAAGTCACGTGCAGTATCTACCCTTGTATTTAATATCGTAATTGTAATTGGTTTTTTATCTAATTCACGCATAACTTCTTTAACTGCAGAAGCTGCTTCTTCTCTTTCAACATAATATGATTTTGGTGTAATTGGAAGATTAACCTCACGCATTTTATCAGATGATTCTTTTAATATTGCAAGAATCTCATCCAATTGTTCACGTGCCCTTCCCTCGTCTTCTTTCATATTACCAATTGAATCCATTGAAATATCTAAATGACTTTCAATACGTTCTAATCGAACTATTAAATTCTCAACTTCTTTTGTTAATTGTGAATATGCAAATGCATGATTACCTGTATAACTCATTAGAAGTTTATAGTCTTCATTTAATGTATTTAAATCATCTCTTACATTAGTAAATATTTCAATATCAGTATCTGAAAGATTATAAGTTTTCTTTAATTCTGGTATTTTACTTTCAATATCTTTAACCAATTTATTTGTTTTAGCAGCTTTAGTAACATATATTTTATTAATATTATCATAATTTTCACGATTGATTTTTTCTTTTTCTAAATCTGCAAATGTCGTATCAAAGTAATCACTTAATACTTTTAATTCAAATAAACTATCTTCTAAATTAAGCATTTTACATCTCGTAATAATATCTTGAATTTTCTTATTTGCTTCATTGATATTATATTCAATGTTCATATAATCAAGTGGATAGTTATCATCAGTCATTTTCTTATATGCTACTTTTAAATCTTTTATCTTACTCGGTAATATTTCATAAGCTAATAATACTATTGAAGGAACTTCTTCTAATACAACAGACATATGCTTTAGCATTTCATCGATTGTTCTTAAAATTTTAGTTACTTCAGTATAATCATTTTTAGCCATTGCTTTTTCAAAAACATCAAATCTTTTATTAATATTTTCAAATTGAACTGAAATAGATGCCGCAATATCACGATAGTCTGCTTTATTTTCTTCAAATTTAGCAAGTAAATCACGATATTCTGATTTTAATTTAGTGATAATTACCCTATTCTTTTCATCACTAGATGTAAGTTCACGAATATCACTTAAAAGGTTTTCAGAATCTGATTTTACTTTATATATAGCAATTTCTAACTTCGATAATTTCAAATTAACATTTTTATAATCTTTTTGTTTTAAAGTATAATCCGTATCAAGTAACATATCATTTATTGCTGGTATTTCCTTTTCACGAATAACTTCTAATTTTTCTTGCCAGCCTTTATACATTTCTTCAATCTTATCATTTTTCAAAAATGCTTCGATCTTAGCTAATTCTGGTGTAATTGGTAAAGAGGCAATGCTATTTTTTTCTATATCTAATTGTTCAATTTTTTCTGATAATTTTTTGTTATAGAAATGGCGTAATACGCATATGATTACAACAATTAGAACAAGAGTTATGCCAACAACAGTTATTATAATTAAAGTACTATTATCCACATTATCAATACCTTTCTACTATCAATTATATTTTACCACATTTTTTTACTTTTTTAGTTACTTTTTTACTTTTTGTGCTAAAATATTAAAAACAAGGAGGTTATGAAATATGGCATACATTGATAATCAAGAAAAAGATTATTTAAAAGAATTAGTAGAATGTGAAAGTAGAATAATTGAAGTCTTAAAGCGCCTTGAGAAAATTGAAAAAACAAAAGGAATTGATTCACCTGAGTATAAGAGCATGTGTGGCTTATTTCAAGACTTTCTAGCAGATGAAGAAAGAGCTGTTTCAATGTCTTTAAGAGATGTTATGCAATCAGCTTATATTCTTAA
Source organism: uncultured Bacillota bacterium (assembly GCA_946622285.1). Taxonomy (GTDB): domain Bacteria; phylum Bacillota_I; class Bacilli_A; order RF39; family UBA660; genus RUG11241. The sequence continues at coordinate 11,786 of CAMOPK010000017.1, read as the reverse complement.
AAGATTAAGAGAAACAGAAATTCTTAAAGCTGATGAAGCTTTATATGCATTAAATTTTACTATTGATAATAGTGCGTTATATCGTATATATAGATTACTACTTGAACGAAATCGAAAAAGTGGTGAATTTGATGCTGATTTTGCAATAAAAGATAATCTGGATGAATCTATCGATGTTGAAGTTTTAAAAAATTGTCCAGATATTGACTTAAAATATCGATTAGCATTCATCAATCCAAGATTTTGTCTAGATATGGCTCAGACTGAATTTAATATTAATATGATTTCAACTGATCTTGAAGCTTCTATATTAAGCGAAGATCAATTTTATGATTTCAAAAAAAACAATTATTTAAGGAAAAGATTTGCTGAAATAATAGGCTTTATTGCCGAAAACAAATTACCTAATATAGAAATATATTATAGATTTCTTTTAGCTGTCAAAAAAAGATTAGCTAAAGAATATATTGGTGATGAACTTAGATTACTTGTTAGTCAAGGAATTCCATTTGAAAGAGTTAATGAGGCATACTCTACTTTATTAAGTAAAGAACAAGAGGAAAAACAAAGAAAAGGCTTGACTACAGAATAATTTAATAATATAATCTATATGCATGCAGCGCTAATATGAAGATTTTAACGCGTTTATTACATTATTGGTTATTAGTAACTTTAGCTGAAAAGCGAAAATATTTGAATAAACACCCTAAGATCTGACAAATTAGCCTCTGATCAAACGAAAGGAGGAAAAATCATGGCAAGATATACAGGTCCAAGTTACCGCAAATCAAGAAGATATGGTTTTTCAACATTAGAAACTGGTAAAGAATTAACTAAGAAACCATATGCTCCAGGATTACATGGTAATAAAAGAGGTAAGAAATTATCTAACTATGGTGCTCAATTACAAGAAAAGCAAAAAGTTAAATTTATGTATGGATTAACTGAAAAGCAATTCCACAAAACTTTTGTTGAAGCTGGTAAATTAAGAGGTGTTCATGGTGAAGATTTCTTAAAACTTTTAGAAAGTCGTTTAGACAATTTAGTATATCGTATTGGATTCGCAACAACTAGACAAGGTGCTCGTCAACTTGTTAACCACGGACATATAACTGTTAATGGAAAGAAAGTTAATATTCCATCATACAGATGTGTACCAGGTGATGTTATTGCTATTAAGGAACAATCTAAAGAACATCCAGCAGTTAAAGCAGCTTTAGAAGCAACTACTAAGAGAGTTGAATTCGTTAACTTTGATGAAGCTAAATTAGCTGGTACTTATGTTAGATATCCAAATAGAGATGAACTTAACATTGATATTAATGAATCATTCATCGTTGAATTCTACAATAGATAGTATTAAAAAAAGCACAATTATGTGCTTTTTTTATGCTATTTTTACTAAATAATATTTTTTCTTACCTTTTCTAATAACTAATAATTCATCATTTAAAGCAATTTCTTTATTAATTGGCATATTTTCATCAGTTACTTTATCTCCATTAATAGTAATTGCTCCACTAGCTAAGAATTCTCTTGCTTCTCTTCTACTTGAACAAATACCATTATTTACAAGTAAATCAATTAGAACATTTTCTTTAGCATTTATTATTGGAACACCTTTAAATCCAATCATGATATCGCCATAATTTAAATTCTTGATGTCTCCGCTGAATAATGCCTCACTTATGTGAAGTGCATGTTCATATTCTTCCTTGCCATGTAAATCTGTAATAATTTCACGCGCAAGTGTTTTTTGTCCAATGCGTAAATGTGGTTCTGCCTCATGTTTCTTAACAATATTCATGATTTCTTCAGGACTTAAGAATGTAAATATTTTTAAATATGTTTCAACCATCTTGTCATCTGTGTTTACAAGATATTGATATAATTCATAAGATGATGTCTTATTTTTGTCAAGCCACAAAGCATTGCCTTCTGATTTACCAAATTTATTACCATTTGCATCTAATACTAAAGGCATTGTAAATGCATATGCATCTTTCCCTGTAATTTTTTTAATTAAATCTAAACCTGTTGTAATATTACCCCATTGGTCAGATCCTTCAGCTTGAAGAATACAATTTTTAGTTTCAAAAAGATGTAAGAAATCATATCCTTGAATTAAAGTATATGCGAATTCTGCAAATGTAATTCCAGTTTCTAATCTTCTTGAGATAATATCTTTATCAAGCATGTAATTAACATTTATATATTTACCTGCTACTCTTAAAAACTCTGTAAAAGTAAATTCCTTCATCCAGTCATTATTATTAACTATTTCAGCTTTACCTTCAAGTATTTCACTTACTTGTTTTTTTATGCATTCTAGGTTATTTTCTAATACTTTTTTATCAATTATTTCTCTTTCTGCTGTAGGACGAGGGTCACCTATTAAACCAGTTGCTCCACCAACAAGTAATATTGGATGATGTCCTGCTTTAGCAAGTCTTTTAGCAGTAAGTAAACTTGAATAATGACCTAAATGCAAACTATCTGCTGTTGGATCGGTTCCCCAGTAGAATGTTATTGGTTCTCCATTTAATTTTTCTTCCAAATCAACGCCTGCTACATCTTTAATAAGACCACGCCATTTTAATTCTTCAAATAATTTCATTCTTTACTTCCTTTCAAACAATCAATATTACTCATTCCGAGTCTAGTTACACCTTTATCAAGTAAAGCGTGAACCATTTCTAAATCTCTGATTCCACCGCTTGCTTTTACTTCTAAAAATTCTTCTTTATATTTATTAATGATATCAATATCTTCTAGAGATACTCCTCTAGTTCCATATCCAGTTGATGTTTTAATGAAACTTACAAATGTTTCGTTGCAAATTTCAACCATTTTTTTAAGTTCTGCTTCGTTCAAATAACAAGTTTCAACAATTATTTTTAATGTTCTACCATCAATTGAATCTCTTATTTCCTCAATTTCTTCTTTAATATATTCATAGTCTTTATTCTTTAAAGCATTAATATTGATTACTAAATCTATTTCACTAGCTCCATCTTCAATAGCATCAATTGCTTCTAATGCTTTAACCTTTGTAGTGTTTGCTCCAAGTGGAAAACCTACAACACATGTAACAACCGTTGTTGAATCTTTTAAAAGTTCATGTGCAAGTCTTACATAATAAGGGTTAACACATACACTTGCACAATGATACTTCATTGCTTCATTACATAATGCTTCGATATCCTTCATTGTTGCTGTTGGTTTTAGACAAGTATAATCTACATATTTAAAATAATCCATAATTACCTCCAAAAATATAAAAAAACACCATGTTATAAGGACGAGTTTTCGCGGTACCACCTTATTTCATAATGTTTATTATGCTCTCAACATCTTAACGCGATTAACGATTTAGCTCCAAGAATGTATTTTATTATTAACAACTTGATTGGTTTTCATCACCCACCAATTTTCTTTTTACCATTGTTATTTTATTAGTTCTTTTCCGCACTAACACTTAAAATATAACATAACTATATACTATAGTCAATTAATTTTCTTTATTTTTAATTTCTTCAATTAGATTTTCAATTTTCTTTCCATATGCGATTGATTCATCATAAACAAATGTTAATTCTGGAACATTACGCATATCAACGCGATCAAATAATTGACTTCTAATAAATCCACTTGCATCTTTTAATGCACTCATTGTAGATTCTTTCTTTTCATCATCTAAAACTGTAACATATACTTTAGCATAACTCAAATCATTTGTGACATCAACTGCTGTAACTGTTACAAAATTAATATCTTTATCTTTAACTTCGTTTGCAAGTATATAACTTATTTCTTTTAATAATATACTTTCAATACGATTAATTTTAATACTCATATTAACACCTCGTTTATATTTTACCACATATAAGACTAAAAGTTAACGTCTCTTTCTTGCAGATTTCTTTTTATTTCGTTCTTTCTTTTTTACAGGATCTTTTTTAGGTACTACTGTCGTTCTTTTTAATGTCAATATTTCTTGTGATACAAAATCCGGATGATCAACAGCATTCATTACTGCAAATTCATAATATCTTGGTGAACATTCACGAACAATAGGTTCTGCACTTATTAATTTAGAATGTTCAGAACTTGCATATAAATCATAGTAGTAACAAGGAAAATCTCCAGGATACTCACCAACACTTGTTAAAACTGGTGGTTCTCCGGTTAAACTTACCCATCCTGTTCTTACTGGAAAACCATTATTTAAAGTGAATGTATTAAAATTAATGTAACCAGTAGTTATAATTTCATTTAATTTTCCCGCACGATTTAAAGCTGGAACAGTAATCCTAGGTTCTTTAGGGCCAAAAGTAATATACTCTCCCAAGAAAATAATTTTTTTAAGTGATGGTGCCATTTGAATGTCTAAACGTTCAACTTTTTTATGTAAATATAAAACTTCAACATCTTTATCTCTTAGTTCAAACTCAGTTATTTCTGGAGGTACAACTATTACTCTTTTCATTTCAATTCTCCTTTAAAAAACTCTTCTATTGTACTATAAATAGTAACTATGGTCAAGAAAATAAATAAAGAAATAGTTACCTATTTCTTTATTTCTACCATCTCATAGAATTCTAAAGTGTCGCCTACTTTAAGATCAGAATAGTTCTCAATTGTAATACCACATTCTAGGCCTTTTTTAACCTCTTTAACAGAATCTTTTTCACGTTGAATACTATTTACATTTCCATCATAAATAACGATTCCATCACGTATTATGCGCACCTTACAATCCTTTTTAATTGTACCATCAGTTACGTATGAACCTGCAATTGTTCCAACTTTAGAGAACTTAAATAATTGTCTTACTTCAGCAGTGCCACTTACTTTTTCTTCAAATACTGGATCTAACATACCTTTCATAGCTGCTTCCATTTCTTCAACAGCTTTATAAATGATGTTATAAAGTCTTATTTCAACTCCAGAATCTTTAGCACTTTCTTTAATTTTATTATCAGGTCTTACATTAAAACCAATGATAATTGCATTTGATGCTTTAGCTAATACGACATCAGATTCATTAATAGCTCCTACACTACTACGAATAACCTTTACTTTAACGCCTTCAACTTCTATTTTTTCTAAGGCATTCTTAACAGCTTCACTACTACCATTAACGTCAGCTTTTACTAAAACATTAATTTCTTTAGCGCCTTCTTGAATCTTAGAAAACAATGCATCAAGAGTTAAAGCAGTTGCTCCTGCATTAGCTTGAGCCTTACTTTGTTCACGACGATTGCTTGCAATATTACGCGCTTCTTTTTCAGTTTCAAAAGCCATGAATTTATCACCAGCTTGTGGAACTTCATTTAAACCTGTTATTTCAACTGGTTGACTTGGCAAGGCACTCATGATTTCTTCACCAGAGTCATTTTTTAAAGTACGTACTTTTCCATAAGTTGTTCCAACAACAATTGGATCACCTAATCTTAATGTACCATTTTGAATTAATAATGTTACTATTGGTCCAACTTTTTGATCTAATCTTGATTCAACTACAGTACCAGCTGCATATCTATTTGGATTTGCTTTATAGTTTTCAAGTTCAGCTACTAATAAAATATTTTCAAGTAATTTATCAATTCCATCACCATTTTTAGCTGATATTTCATTATATAAAGTATTTCCACCCCATATTTCTGGTGTCAAACCATATTCAGTTAAATCAGTCATTATTTTTGATGGATTAGCTCCTGGTTTATCAATTTTATTAATTGCAACAATGATTGGTACTTTAGCAGCTAGGGCGTGGTCAATTGCTTCTTTTGTTTGAGGCATTACACCATCATCTGCAGCAACAATTATGATTACGATATCAGTCATCTGTGCACCACGAGCACGCATTTCAGTAAATGCGGCGTGTCCTGGTGTATCAATAAATGTAATTGTTTCACCATTATATTTTACTTGATAAGCACTTATTGCTTGAGTAATACCACCTGCTTCACCTAAAGCTACATTAGTTTTTCTAATTGTATCCAAAAGTGTTGTTTTGCCATGATCTACATGACCCATAATAGTTACTACTGGTGGTCTTTTAACTAAGTCTTTTTCATCATCAACAATTTCGAATGATTCAAAATTATTAACATCAGTTACATCTTCTGTTTTTAATTCTTTGCCATAATCTGATACAAGTACTTCAGCTTGATCAAAATTAAGATGGCTATTAAGTGTTGCTAGAATTCCAAGTGAAAATAATTTTCTAATTAACTCACTAGCTGGAACATTCATAGCATGAGCTAAATCATTAATTGTCATATTATCTTTATAAACAACTATTTTTTCAGTTGATAATGGATTATTAGAAATAAGTTTTTCTTTGTTTTTATACATTTCTTTTTTCTTATTTGCTAAATCTTTTTTATTAACTTTAGGTAATTTATTACTCCTAGTTTCAGTTTTCATTTTAGCAGATACTTGTTTACCTGTTTTTTCGCTTTCGACTACAAGTCTTTCTTCTTCTTCTAATTCTTCAATATCATCTAATGAATTATCAAGTTCAATAATATCATCTTCAGATAACATATCATTTTTAGAAGTTACATTAATACCTAATTGCTTGCATTTTTTTAAGATTATTTCGGCATTTTTACCTACATCTTCTGCGTATTCTAATACACTCATCATATAAGGCACCTCTTTTCTATATACTTCTTAAGCTTACTCCAACTTCTTTAAAAAGTTCTTGTGTTCTATCATCTGGATAAACACCATTAACAATTACTTCTTTTATACCTGCATTAACAAGCATTTTAGCACATTGAAAGCATGGTGTTACAGTTATATAAATACTTGCTCCTTCAGTTGCAACTCCATGTCTTGCTGCTTGAACTAAAGCATTTTGTTCAGCATGAACAGCACGACATAAATCTAATTGTTGTCCGCTTGGAATTTTCAATTTTTCACGAATGCAACCTACTTCAGAACAGTGAGCTGAGCCCTTACTTGCTCCATTATAGCCAGTTGATAAAATGCATTTATCTTTTACAATAACTGCTCCGACTTGTCTCCTAAGACAAGTACTTCTTGTTGCTACTAATTTAGCAACTTCCATAAAATATTCATCCCAACTTGGTCTTTCCATAAGCTCACCTCTATACTAGTTTTCTTAATTCTTCATATACACTACTTGGAACTTCTACTTCAAGTACTCGATCTAATACTTTGCTTTTTTCAGCTTTATCAATTACATCTAAAGCAAGTTTTAAATAAGCACCTCTACCATTTGCTTTTGAAGTAGTATCAACTATTACATTCCCTTCTGGTGTACGAACTACTCTTACTAGTTCTTTCTTTGGTAATTTTTCGTGTGTTACAACACAACTTCTCATAGGTATCTTCTTATTCTTCATATGATCACCTATTCTAATATATTAATTCCTTCTTCAGCAGCTTGTTCATATGTTTTAACATCAATTTTATAATGAGTTAATCTTGATGCTAATCTAACATTTAATCCTTTTTTACCAATTGCAAGTGATAAGTTTTCATTATCAACAATTACCATTGCTTCTTGTTTTTTAGGATTTGTTATAAATACACGTACATTTTTAGCTGGGCTTAATGCGTTTTCAATGAATTTTTCTGTGTTGTTATCATATGCAATAACATCAATCTTTTCACCATTTAATTCTTCACTGATACGATTGATTCTTGATCCTCTTTCACCAATACAAGAGCCAACTGCATCAACACGTGAGTTTTCACTCATAACAGCAATTTTAGTTCTAACACCAGCTTCACGAGCAACACTATAAACTAAAATAATTCCTTCAGTTATTTCTGGAATCTCAAGTTCAAATAAACGTTTAACTAAACCATAATGAGTTCTAGATAACAATATTAAAGGTCCTTTACTAGTACTTTCTACTTTTGAAATATAAACTTTAATATTAGATCCCATTTTAATTGTTTCACCTGGAATAATTTCAGTCTTAGGTAAGATCCCTTGTGCTTTACCTAATGCTATATAGTAATTTCTAGCATCTTCCATAGCAACAATACCACTCATCATTTCATTTTCTTTTTCAGCAAATTCATTTACAATTGAATCTCTTTCAGCTTCACGAATTTTTTGTACAACTACTTGTTTAGCTGTAGCGGCAGCTACACGTCCAAAATCTCTTGGTGTTACTTCTTCTTCAATTGTTTCACCATAATTGATATTAGGTACTTGTTTTCTTGCTTCTTCAAGAGTTAAATGAATTCTTTCATCAAACATTGGATTTCCTTCTTCATCAGTTGCATCTTCTGGCATAACTGTTTTGAAAGAAAATACTTTAATATCACCTGTATCTCGATTAATATCAACTCTTACATTTGATAATGAATTATAATTTTTCTTATAAGCTGATGTTAAAGCAAGTTCCATTGCTTCATAAATAACATCTTCACTGATATTTTTTTCTTCAACTAGTAATGCTACTGCATTTTTAAAAGCCTTACTGTCCATCTTTTACATCTCCTTTTTCTTTTGAACACACATCTAACATATAATTATCTTCAATTAAATCTTTTTCATCTAAAATTGGATTAATCAAATTGCTTGCTGTTACACAATCATCAATTGTAATGAATCCTTCTTTATCGATATAAACTCTTAAATAGAATATATTACCTTCTTTAACATATTCTACTTGATCCAATATAAAGTTATTTTCGGTTAAAACTGGTTCAATTAATTTTTCAACTTCTTTTGCAATATCCATAAAAACTCCTTTAGTAATTTAAAGAGTGGGTTTTACCCACTCTCGCTTTCAATCACCCATATTATAACATAAATAATAAATAATACTAGGTTTTTTTAATTTTTTTTTCATTTTTTTGATATAATTATAATGGTGATTATATGAAAGATAAAAATGATATTAGTTATTTAAACAAATTCATGCGTGGATTTACTGGAATATTTGTATATTTAATGCTCAATTTAGCAATAGTACCTATCTTAACTTTAATTGGTATTAATATTGTAGAAGTGACGAGAGAACAAGGTGTTTTCATATCTCTAGCTGTAAGTTTTATAGTTATTGTTGTTTTACTACTATTATCTTGGAAAACATTAAAAAAAAATTGGGTTGATTATAAAAAAAATTGGAAAAATCTTTTAAGTAGAAATGTTAAATATTGGGTATGTTCATTAGCAATTATGTTTGTAGCTAATTTAGCAATCGCGATTATTTTTAATAGATTGGCATCTGCTAATGATGAAACAATCATAGGGATATTTGATGTAGCGCCACTTTATATTGTTATAGAAGCTGTTATTTTAGCTCCTATAACTGAAGAATTAGTATTTAGGCAATCAATAAGATATATATTCAAAAATAAATGGGTATTTATTATAATTTCAGGTTTATCTTTTGGATTTATGCATACTTTAGCTTCGTTAAAAAGCTTAGCTGATTTCTTATATATTATTCCATATAGCGTTCCAGGCTGTTTCTTTGCATATATGTTATATGAAGAAGACAATGTGTTAGTTCCAATATCGTTTCATATGATACATAATACTTTGGCAATGCTTGTACTTATTGAAGGCAAATTATCAGGAATTATTTAAATAAAAACATCTCAAATGAGATGTTTTTTAAAAGTTCTTTTTAAATTCTCCTTTAATACCTATTCCTTCACTTTTAATCATGAATGTTTTGATATTAAATTTTTTCATATTTCGTTCAAGTTTTATTAATTCATACTTAGTTAATGCTGTATAGATGATATATGTTCTAGAATCATCATATCCGCCTTTAGCATGCCAATATGTGAAATCTCTATTAAGTTCATTTTTAATAAATTCATTAATTTGTTTAGGATTTTCTTTACAAAATATAAATGCTGTAGAGCATATATTTTGTTCATGCATTCTATCTAATATCAAGCCATCTACTGTTGAATAAATAATTGAATAAACCATTATTTCAAGACCGTAATTAAGACCAGCAACCACATAAATAACAGCATTTATTAACATTCCAAGTTTACCAACTGAGAAATTATTGTTTCTTTTAGCTAAGCTTAATCCAATAATATCAGTTCCACCAGTTGAGGCTCCACTTGATAGAATCATACCAACTCCAAATCCACCAATAATACCACCAACAACTACATTTGTTAAAATATCATCAACTATTTTAATATTTGGTATTAAAGATAGCATCAATGCTTGAATAGATACTGCAAAAAGGGTTCTAAAGAAGAATGTTTTACCTAAATACTTATATGCAATGAAGAAAAGTGGAATATTAATCATGTAATAGATTGTACCACTGAAATCAAATGTTGTTTTTAGTTTGAAAATATCAATTACAAGACTTCTTATTAATTGTGATAAACCTAATACTCCACCTGTGTATAAGTGATTAGGCACAACAAAAAAGTTGATTGCAACACAGAATAAAATTGAACCAACAACAGCCTTAAAAAAGTCTTTATAATCCCAATTAAATAATTTCTTCATAATACCCATCCTTTGTGCATGATAATTATATCATTTTAAAATTAATTGTAAATAGATTAATCATTTTTTATTCAATTAATTTAATTTTAAAAAAAATTAAAAAAAAGATTGACAAAATATATGTTTTCGACTAATATATAAATCGCCAGTTCGAGTTAGGCGAATTGGAGCTAGTTTATCTAGCAAACCCCTTTTTATTCTTTTGTGGGAGCTGTCTCAGGGGGCAGCTCCTTTTTTTGTTTAATAAAAAAGATCAAAGTTTTCTTTGATCTTTTTTCAATATTAACTACCAGAATAACTTGTTACCTTATTAGCTAATTGATAACAATATCCGCCAACTCGTCCATATCCTGATGAACAACTCGCACTTTTTGTAACTGTACAAGTACATGTCCAATTACAAGTTACTCCACTAGAGCCTCCGCTACAACCACTTACAACAGGACTATTGCATCCTTGCCCACATGATGGAGAAGATCCAGAATGACTAGTTGTTGTAGTCTTTTGACAATTTCCAGCACTACTATTATATGTATATCCACTAGAACATGCACTTCCTGATGAAGTATTCTTTCTACACTGAGTTGTACTCCAGTTTGTTGGATAACCTGATGGACAAACTTGTGAAGTTGTAACCGTTACAGTACAAGTATTAGTTAATCCGGCTCCATTTTTAGCAGTATATGTTGTTGTTGTTTTTACACCTGATTTAGATCCTGATGGATCGGTAGCTAATCCACTGACACCATCGGACGCACTTACTGTTAAACTTACGCCGCTTGTTCCGCCAGAAATTCCAGTACAACTAATTGTTGGCTTTGATGCATCTCTATATACATTTACAGTACATGATTTTGTTTTTCCTGCACCACTTGTTACTGTTATTGTTCCGGTTTTTGCATCTGTTGACCACGTATTACTTACTGATGCACATCCACTGACACCTGCAGTACAAGCTTGAGTTATTGTTCTTGTTCCTGATGTTATCCATGATGTTGATGCTCCTGATGCTGTTCCACACGTTGGTGTCGTCGTATCTACATATGCACTAACCGAACAACTCCTTGTATTTCCTGCATTATCTGAAATAGTAATTGACCCAGTTTTTGTATTTGTGAATGATGCACTAAATGATGTTTGAGAACATCCAGAGCCATTTGCTTCAACACATGCTACACTTATCGTCTGTGCTGTAGTTCTCCATGTAGTACTACCATTTGTTACTGTTCCACACGTTGGTGCTGTTTGATCTGTTGCATTTGCATATTTTGTAACATCACTTGTTATTGTTACCGAA
>CAMOPK010000016.1 GCA_946622285.1 uncultured Bacillota bacterium | reverse complement strand
ACTAAGTCAAAGCCACCTATTATAAGTAATAATGCTGGTGCTGCTATTTTTATTAGCATATATAATCTACTTGTCAAATCTGTTAATGCTGCCGGCATACAACCACATTCACTTATATAATTATAGTCAGTCTGACGACAAGATATTATATCTTTATACTTATCACTAAGAACTGGTTTTGCATATTTCTTATAGTGATCATAAAAAACTCCACTTCCAGGAGGTGACAAAGTTTCAACGTATGTATCATCACCTGTTACTGAAAAGATTATATAATCAGCGCCACCAGTAGAAACCCAATAACCATAGTATTCATCAGGACATTCAACCCCGTCAACAGTAATAGTATAATCTCCATAATCAAAATCGTCCATTGGCTGACAAGTACTACCACAAGCTTCTCTAATATATTTACCACAACCTTCAGCATTTACCTTGAAAGCTGTAAATAATAATAAAATAAACAATATTTTTACTATCTTTTTCATGATTTACACTTGTTCCTTTCAAATAACATGAACTTATCATTTTTAAGCTACATAACCATTTAATAAATAATCAACACATGTCATAGTCGTTCTACTATCATTTGCTAATGTCGACACTATAAATTGCACAAGAGTAAATATTAAGAACACTGCAGCTGCTGCGATGAATTTTTTAACAAGTTTTTGCCTTGCTTTATTAATTGCACTTTCATCTTGAGCAGACATTGCTTTTACCAAGTCAAAGCCACCTATTATAAGTAATAATGCCGGTGCTGCTATTTTAATTAGCATATATAGTCTACTTGTTAAATCTGTTAATGCTGCTGGCATACAACCACATTCACTTATATAATTGTAGTCAGTCTGACGACAAGATATTATATCTTTATACTTATCACTTGCCTCAGGTGTTACTGGCTCTGGTTCTGGTTCTGGAACTACTACAGGTGTCCAAATATGATAAGCATAAGAATTTTCATCCAAATAGCAAACATCAAAATCACAAGTTGAACCACCACATACACAATAAATTGCAGATGGGCATTCACTAGTTGAACCACTAACTCTCGACCAAGTTGAAATACTTGTTACAGGAATTCGTAATTTTACTGTAGTTCCTTCAATTTTAACATCTGCATTTGGTACAGAAGTAGAAAGCGAACTTTTATATTTTCCACAATCAGTATCTGCTTCTACATATATTGGAAAAAACAATATTAGTACTATAAGTAAAAATAAATATTTTTTCATCATCTCACCTTTTCATTTCAATAACTATTTATCATTTTTAAGCTACATAACCATTTAATAAATAATCAACACATGTCATAGTCGTTCTACTATCATTTGCTAATGTTGACACTATAAATTGCACAAGAGTAAATATTAAGAACACTGCAGCTGCTGCAATAAACTTTCTTATAAGTTTTTGTCTTGCTTTATTAATTGCACTTTCATCTTGAGCAGACATTGCTTTTACCAAGTCAAAGCCACCTATTATAAGTAATAATGCTGGTGCTGCTATTTTTATTAGCATATATAATCTACTTGTTAAATCTGTTAATGCTGCTGGCATACAACCACATTCACTTATATAATTGTAGTCAGTCTGACGACAAGATATTATATCTTTATACTTATCACTTGCCTCAGGTGTTACTGGTTCTGGTTCTGGTTCCGATGGAGCATAGTTTTTAAAACACCCATATTCAACACTATTACAATTATCAAGTTTCATAATCGGAACTCCAGAAGATGGAGGATGATCTAACCCAATTTCAGACCAACACGAACTAACTGTGCCAAGTGATTCATGATCTGAAATCTTCTTAGCTACCATTCCACCATTAATATAAAACGTAACTGTATTATAAGTAAAATAACTAGAATGAGCTGTTGCTGATACAATATAACAAACAGATGCATCATCACATTCTAGTGTTACTTCTAAATTTGCTTCTTCTTCAGTAAGGCCGAAATTAAAGGTACTCTTCTCACTATAGTAACACTTTTTTTCTAATGCTAATACTGATAATGGTAAAAATAGTAGTAATAGTATTATTAATTTTTTCATTATATTTCTATTCCCCTTTTAATTTATCAATATTATGAATATCTTTTAAAGCATATGTACCAGAAACAACAACATCAACATTTTTAACATATTTTATTGTTTCTTCATTTATTCCACCATCAATTTCAATTTCCAAATTTGATGGTATTTTTTTTATTTTTTCTAAAACCTTAGGTTGAAATTCTTGACCACCTTTTCCTGCTTTAACACTCATTATAAGCACACGATCAATCATTTTAGCATAAGGTTTTATAGCATCAATACTAGTATCTAAATCAATTGCAAGCCCAACTTTAATATTATTTTTTTTAATTGTTTCAATAATACTTCTTAAAGCCTGGTTGATTTCAGCATGAATAGTTATAGTATCAATATTTAAATTTTTTATTTGTTCAATATATTTAATTGGGTCTTCAACCATTAAATGAACATCATTTTTTTTATTAGATAGTTTTATTAGTTTTACAAGTTCAGGAATGCACAAATACTTTGATTCAACAAATTTACCATCTGTAACATCAAAATGAATATAATCAGCATTTGAACTATTTATTTTATTAATAGCATCAATACGATCTTTTGGTGTTTTTAAATTAAAAATTGAAACAGATACTTGCAAATTATCACTTCCTATTTATAAAACTTATATAATTATCATAACGCTCTCTTAAAATACGATCACGTTTTATTCTTTCACGAACACTGCATCCATCTTCCTTAACATGCATGCAATCACGATATTTGCATTCTTCTAAAGCTTCAAACATATCAACCATATTATCTCTTACTTCTATCGGTTTTAATGAAGTTAAATCAATTGCACTGAACCCTGGTGTATCAGCAATCAATCCACCATCTAATTCATAAAGTTCAGTATGTCTAGTTGTATGTTTTCCACGACCTAATGCATAAGAAATATCGGCTGTTTTAAGTTCTAAACTAGAATCTAATAGATTTAATAAACTACTCTTTCCTGCTCCACTTTGACCAGTAAAAACAGTTATCTTATCTTTAAATAGATTTTTAAATGATTTTTTATCTTCATTTGTTAAAACAATATATCCTAGATTAGCATAATAATCCATATATTTTTCAATATTCTCTCGCTCTTTAGCATCTAGTAAATCCAATTTCGTAAAACATATAATTGGCTTTATCTTGTTATATTCAATAATTGTTAACAATTTATCTAAAAGATTAGTTGAAAAATCAGGATGTTTTACACTAGTAACAATTAAAGCTTGATCAACATTGCTTATTGCAGGTCTCACTAATGAATTTTTTCTTGGTTTTATTTTTAAAATCAATTTTTTATTTTGATCAAATTCAACTATATCTCCAACTAAAGGAGTTTCTTTATTATTTCTAAAAACTCCTCTAGCTTTACAGATATATTCTTTGTCTGCATAAACAGTATAATCATTGCTTATTTGTCTTATAATGCGACCTTCCATTAACCTTCAATATCTCCAGTATCAATAGTTGGTGGGATTGCAACTGTAACTACCAATGTATATGGACTAGTTACACGCATTCCAGCATTTCTACTTTGTGCTACTACGGTTCCTTCTGGAACAGCATCAGTTTCACGTGTTGCTTTTTCAACTGTAACACCATATTTTGTACAGAATTCAACAACTTTTTCATATGTCCATCTTTCTTTAACAAAATCTGGATATTCTGTAACAATATTAGGTAAAGTTATGATAATACTATCACCTTCACTTATAAGTGTTCCTTGCTTTGGTGATTGACCAATTATAGTATTTTCATCAATTTTATTATCATCATCTTCAGAAATATCTTCGGTTTCAACATTTATTTTAATGCCTAAACCTTCTAATTTTTCTTTGATTTCATAGTAGTTTTTACCAATGTAATTTTCAATAACAATTCCTTTTACACCAGAAGAAACAATTAAAGTTACTTCTTTTCCTTTTTTAACAGTTCTACCAGATGAAGGATCAGTTGAAATTACTTTTCCTTGTGGAATAGTACTACTACTTTTATATGTCAATTCTGAATTGATTTTAAGTCCAAGTGATTCAAGTGTTCTTCTGGCTTCAGAAACTTCCATATTAGCAACATCTTTAACAACTACTTCCTCAACTTGTGTTACTTTAGGGTAAATTATAACAACGGCTGCAAGTCCAAGGAATAAAAATATCGTTAAGAATCCAAGGAATGCCACAAAGAAGTTTAGTATTCTACCATGTGTTTTCTTTTTGCCCACTGTTAATGTCCCCCCTAAATTATCAAATTCAACATTTTTTAATTCTTTTACTTTTTTTGGTTTGTCAAAATCATGCTCTGGATATTTATATACATATGGTTTATCATGAGCATGTGTTTCTTCTAAACAAACTCTTATATCGTGATACATTTCTTCAACGCTGTCATAACGATTTAATGGATTCTTAGCACAAGCACGCATTAAAATGTTTTCAACGCTTTGAGGTATTTCAGGATTCTTTTTAACTATTGAAGGCAAATCCTCTTTTAGTTGTTTCATTGCTACTTCAACTGCTGTTTCACCTTTAAATGGAATTGTTCCTGTTAAAAGTTCATACATTAAAATACCTAATGAATAAATGTCACTTTTAAAAGTTGTTGCTTTACCACTAGCTTGTTCTGGTGGTAAATAATGAACAGATCCCATAACTGAGTTTGTTTGAGTCATTTCAATACTATTTAAGGCTGTTGAAATACCAAAATCAGTTATTTTAACCTTTCCATCATCTAAAATCATAACATTTTGTGGTTTTATATCTCTATGAATAATATTATTCTTATGCGCACAAGCAATACCTGATGTAAGTTGTTTCATTATATCAACAACTTCAATTAAAGATAATTTTCCACGCTTTTTAACTAAATTTTTTAGTGTTACACCATTAATATATTCCATGACGATGAAGTATGAGCCATCATCTTCACCTACATCGTAAACTTCAACAATATTTGGATGATTTAAACTACTTGCTGAAATTGCTTCACGTTGAAAACGACGAACGAATTTCTCGTCTTCAGCTAAATCACCTCTCAAGATTTTAACTGCTACTTCACGATTCAAGATTTCATCTTCAGCTAAATAAACATTAGCCATTCCACCTTCACCAATCGTTTTGATTATTTTGTAGCGGTCATTTATCTTTTGCCCCTTTGTTATCAAAATTAATCACCATCCTTTATTAGATATGCGATTGATATATTATCAGTTCCCCCACGATTATTACATTTAACAATCAATTTATTTAATTTTTCTTGAATTGTTAAATCTGATTCTAATACTTTAAGTATTTGCTCATTATCGAGCATATTAGTTAAACCATCACTGCAAAGCAAAACTCCATCAACATCAGTTTCAACATCAAAAACATCCATTTCAACTGTAGTTGTTGCACCTAATGCTTTCATAAGAACATTTTTTCTCGGATGATCTTTTGCTTCTTCTTCGGTTAATTCACCTGATTTAACAAGCAAATTTACAAGTGTATGGTCGTTAGTAATTTTATGAAGTTCACCATTCTTAATAACAAAACCTGAAGAATCACCAATATTACCAAATAACAAATAATCTTTTGAAAGTAAGGCTGTAACTATAGTTGTTCCCATACCAGTGCTTTCAGGATGATCTTGAGTATGTTCGATTATCAATTGATTAGATTCGCTTACTGCATTCTTAAGCCAATCAATTGCTTCTTCTTTTGTACCCAACTCTTTATTCTTTAAGAAAGTATCAGTTAAATGATTAATTACAATATTTGAAGCAACTTCCCCTGCACGATGACCACCCATGCCATCAGCTACTGCCATCAAATATTCGCCACAACTGTTTTCTACAATTGTAACACTATCTTCATTATGTTCACGAACACTTCCTGTATCAGTAATATAAAAATACTTCATTATTTTTCCTCCTCATAATTGGCTCTCAATTGTCCACATGCAGCCATTACTTTTGAACCAAACTCTCTTCTTATTGTTACATTGATATTATTCTTCTTTAATGTGTCATAAAATGACAATATTGTTTCTTTACTACTTTTTTTAAATAAACTATCATTTGAAGTCGAATTATATGGAATTAAATTAACATATGCATTCATTCCTTTTAAAAGTCCTGCAAGTTCTTTAGCACATTCAGTACTATCATTTATTCCATCTAACATAATATACTCAAATGTTACTCTTCTTTTTGTAGTATCAATGTATTCTTTTAATGTTTTAATCAATTCTTCGATTTTATAAACCTTGTTAATTGGCATCAATCGATTTCTTATTTCATTATTAGGTGCATGTAAGCTAATTGCTAAATTAACTTGTTTATCAAGTTTAGCAAACTCCTTTATTTTTGGTATAAGACCACAAGTAGAAATTGTTATATGTCTTGCACCAATATCAATTCCTTTAGGGTCATTTATAATATTTACAAATTCAATTACATTGTCATAGTTATCAAATGGTTCACCTATTCCCATTAATACAATATGTGAAATGCGAACATTTTTCATTTCTTCAACTTGAAGAATTTGTAAAACCATTTCCGATGGAAGTAAATTTCTTACTTTCTTTAAACGCCCACTTTCACAGAACAAGCATCCCATGTTACATCCAACTTCAGTTGAAATACATAAACTATAACCGTAATCATGATTCATTAAAACTGCTTCTATTTTATTGCCATCGTCTAAACCAAATAGATATTTATCAACATCTATATCTGATTGACTTGTAATTAGTTTTAGTTTTTTAAGACTAAAGTTTTCTTTTAACAAACCAATAGTATTTTTAGAAACATTAGTCATTTCATCAAAACTACCAACTCTTTTTTTATATAGCCACTCATATATTTGTGTAGCTTTAAATTTTTTTTCATTGTTTTCTAAGAAGAAGTTTTCTAGTTTTTCCTTAGAAAAATCATATATACTATACATACTTACACCTTATTTAATTATATCAAAAAAAAGAAGAAAAATATATGATTTTCTTCTTTTTTATGTATTATTTACATTACTTCAATACTTTCTAAAATGTAGTCATAATCAACAGCATTATAAATAGTATCACAATATTCGCACTTCCCAGATAGATTTGCATCAATACTAGCACCACATCCTGGGCATTTACGAACATCTTTATGATTTTTGAAGTTTACTTTTTTAGTAAATGTCAAATAATTTCTCTTTGCTTCTCTTGTTTGATCTTGACCTCTTATAATGTGCCCATTTGCATCCATTACATAGTCATATGCTTTAGATAAAAGGGAAACTTTGATGATGATTTTTTCATCAGTTATTTCTATCCCTGTTATCTCTGTTTCGGCAACATTTAGCATATCATACATCTGAGTCTCATTTTTTGAAATTAATTCATCGACATAACCATTATATTTATTAAATACATCTTCACTTACAATATGTTTAACATTTTCCATATCTTTCATCATAACGCTTGTAAATAGCATTACAAATGTATTATCAACTTTGGTTTTAAACATACTTTCTGAAAACTCTGGATCGACTTTTAATAATTCATCAAACATTAATTCCACCCCTGACCTTTATTTTGTTTCTTAGTCATTATTAAATCATGATTTTTTGTAACAACTGTTGAACCACAATATGGACATTTACTAGATGCTTGATTTGCAAGTGGTGCATTACAATTTGGACATTTTCCTACATTTGTTTCCTTAGTCATTGTGAATGTTAATTCATAATGTACTAACATTTGTCTAGAATTAATTCCTTTAATAACATTATTGTTTTCATCAACAACATAATCTCTTTGAGCAACTACAAGTTCTACTGTCAATGTAATTAAACCATCATTTTCAGATACATTTGTAATTACCATTTGGCGATTTAAGAAATCTTCCATAATGTTCTTTTGTTTTTTCATTTGTAATGCATTTAATTGCATTTTATATGTATTAAATAGTTCATCTGACAAATATTTTCTTAATGTATCAAAGTCAAAATTCATCCACGCAATTTGCACATTACGATATATTTCAAAAGTACGTTCTAATATTTCAACACGATCTAAACCATAACTTTCTAAAACATTATCAGGTACTGACGGTTTAGTAATCTGTAAGGCATTTGGTATTGCCGCTGATGGCGTGTTGTGATTGTTATTTGAAAATACAAGAATTAATATAATTATTATAACAAACATAACGAAAGCTCCAGCCCAAGAACCACCGCCTTCAGATGATCCACCACTAGAACTCCAAGAAGAACCCGAGTCCCATGACGATCCTGAATCCCATGATGATCCTGAGTCCCATGATGATCCCGAATCATATCCAGAATCCCAACCGGAATCAGCTTTCAAGTTAACTGTTAAAAGTGATAAACAAGTTAAAGCAGCAAGTGCTAATAATAAAAACGGTCTAAACTTCTTCATTTTTACTCTCCATCATCTTTTTTTCTTTAGTTTTTTTAATTATTAGATATATGCAGAATCCGAATATAATTGCATTTTCAACTCCAAGTATTATTGCAAGTCCACTAGCATTTTTAACTATTTCCATTCTTGATAAAAAATAATCATTTTGCTCATATGGAAATTCTACATAAGAATCTTCATCAATTTCTATTCTATCACTTTGTAAATGTATTTGACCATCAAAATAATATAATTTTGTTATTCCTTTTAAATTAGTCAATACTTTTAACTTTGCTTTGCTCTTATTTTTATTTGTACTTGAAATATAAAAAGCTTCAGCATAATTTGTAATTTTATTTATTCGTTCTTCATTCATTGATTCAAATGAAACTTTAGTACTAAAGTCTACATCTGTTTTAATATCTTCATTTAATAAATGCCATGCATATATTAATTTATTTTCTTCATAATATGCAAATATAACATTCTTCTTAGAATCTTTTATTATTTGCAAATTTTCTTTTGTAATTACATCATTATTTCCAACTAATACTTCAATTGTATCTTTAGTTGTTGTTTCAGCAACTTCTTTAAATTTATCAATCGTAATAGCCGGATTATCATTGTTTCGAGTTACATTTATAACATATTCACTAGTACTTTCATCTTCAGCTGTCACTTTAATAATTATTTTATTTAAGCCAACAACAAGTGGATCATTAGTTATTTCAACTTTAGCATCCGAGTCATTAGCAATAGCTTCAACGTTTAATTTTGTAACTTCATTTTTAACACTTAATTCATATTCCTTAGTAGCTGCATCAAAAGGAATTTCATATCCTTCAATTGTTAAAGACTTTAATTTGTTATCGCTTGATCTAGCTCCTGCATAACCATCAGCATCTTTACGCACAATTGTAATTGTATATGTTTTAGTTTTCCCTGCTGCACTGGTTACAGTAACACGAATGATATTATTGTAAATTGATAAATTCTTAGTACCTGTTCCAGATACTTTAGCAGTATTATCAGCTGCTGTTGCACCAATTGTAACTTTAGAAACACTATTTTCAACAGTCATCTTATAACTTGTTGTGCTACTCTTAAAGCCATTTATTGTTTTAGAATCAACTGTTAAATTAGATAGATTATTATTAGTAGATTTAACTTGCAATGTTATTTTAGATGCAGAGCCAGTTGCACTAGAAGAACTACCATTAACAACTTTCGTCCCTTTCAAGTTAGTAATCGAAATTGTAGTTGAATCTCCAACATTCATTGATTTTACTTTAAATTTCACTTTCATATAAGAAAATGCTTTTGCTTTTCCGTCGTTATATCTTGCAGTATAAGATGCTGTTGATTTATTAAAAGTTAGGTCAAATGGTGATACTGCACTTGCAGAAATCAATTCTAATTTTGTTTTATCATAATTTATTACACCACTAACCCCTGCAATGGTAACACCGTTACTTGGACTTGCTTTAAACTCATACGTATAAGTTGAGCCATTTGCAACATTCGTACTTCCACTTATAGTTGCACTAAAATCGGCTGCTTTAATCATACTTACATTAAAAATTAAAGTAAGAATAAAAATTTTTATAAAATTTTTCAATTGATTTCCTCCAATCCAACTAAATATCTACCTAAAATTACTAAGTCAGTTATATCTATTTCACCATCATGATTTATATCGGCTAATCCTAATAAATTATCATCTATCTCTTCTAGTCCAACTAAATATCTACCTAAAATTACCAAGTCTGTTATATCTATTTCACCATCATTATTTATATCGCCTGTTTTTCCTTCGGTGAATTTAGCATATAAAGTTATATCTTCTTTTGGTATATATTCAATATTCTTGCCAACAAATTCAGTAAATTCTTGATCTTTATACCAACCAGCAAAGTTCATTCCCTCTTTAGTTAAGGTTGGCAAAGTATATTTTGTATATTTCCAAAGTGCTGTTAATATTCCATTACCAAAACCAAATGTATAAGTTCTATTATTTAATGTTCCATATCCAAGCAAATTGAAACCATTAAATTCATGAGAAATATCAACAAATTCACTTTCTTCCCCATTTACTAAAGTTAATCTCACATTATAAGATGGTATATTTAAATTATATGTTTCAAGACTATTTTTTTGAATAATTGTAGTTTCGGTTGAATCATTATATGTTCCACCATTTGGATCTATTGTTAAGTTCATTTTTAAATCTTGATCAACGACATTAAATTTGATTCCAGCAACACTATTACTATTTGTTTTCTTATAATAAACCCATGCGGTTCCATTTTTAAGGCCAGTCACAACTCCATTTCGAACACGCAATATATCTTCATCAGAAACACTATAACGATATCCGAATCCAGTTTGAGAATGTGATAAAGTTACCTCTTCACCTACTGCTATTGTTGTTTTGTCAGCATATAAAGTGACATTGGATATTGAGTTCAAAATAGTAAAATGAATTTCATCTGATAAAGCTCCTGATGAAACAGTTATTGTAACATACCCAGATTTTAAGAAACTAACATGACCATTTTCAACAGTCGCAACTGTTTTATCACTACTTGTCCAACTTAAGTCTTCTAAGCCATATGTAGTTGGTTTCATATCAATATGAATATCAAATTCATCTACAAGGCTCATATAAAAAGTTTGATCTTGATCTAATATTTTTAAATATTCAATATTTGATTCTTTGAATGTGACTAATTCTATCGGAATTATTATGTTATCATTTATATTAATTTTTATAGTTGTTTTGCCTGATTTTAAAGCAGTAACAAGCCCAGTATTACTAACACTTGCAATACTTGGGTCAAGAACACTATATGTAATTGTTCTAACATTTAAATTAGATCCAATCTCATATTCAATTTGATAAGTATTATCAACTTTTAATTCAATTTTATCCGTTACATTAATATCAAAGAAATTATCATTTAATGTTAAATAATAGTTTCCTGTTTGCAAAGTTGGTAAAGTATAATCAATATCAACTGTACCATTAACAACATATGATTCAGAGTTAGTGTTATATTGTTTACCATATTCATCATAAACATGATAATTTACTTTTGTTCCTGATTCAACATTACGAACAATTAGTTGTTTTGGTAAAGGTTTACTAGAATTAGTAAAATGGTATTCTTGCATATATTTATCATTTACCACATTACTTGTAAATGCATTTAATCCGCCATCAATAAAACCATCATCTGTTGTTATTTTAATTGAGAATGTATCTTTATCCAATAAAACATTACTAACATTAAATGTTACAAGCCCTGGTAAATCATTAGTTATTGACCCAAGCAATTTATAAGAACCTGTACCATTTTTATAATAAACGCGATAAGTTGAATCAAGCCCCCACGAAACAAAGTTAATTTTTTCTAAGTTTTCTTTAAATTCACTTGATTTATTATATGTTATTTCATATGAATTATAAGTATAAGTTGATGTATTTGTTTTAGTAAAATTATAAGAGTTGTCCCAGTTTTTTGCATCTGTTTTAATAACTCCAGTTATATCAAAAAAATCAGAATAGTATGATAAATAAACATATGGTAGATTACTACCCCAAGAGTTCTTTAAAATCCAAGCTCCACCATTATAATCATCATTCCACCCAACTATTGACATTGCATGATATACACTATTACGACAATCCGTGTTATCTTCATCATATGTTATTAAATTTAATGATGAATCATAACAACTACCTGCCGTTGAATCAGGTGAAGGTGTTACAACATATAGTGAACCAAAATCAGTAATATGTTTTTTTAGTTGATTCATGAAACTTTTCTTATAACTATCTGAATAAACACTATTATTATATATATTATCTCCATATGTTGCATATGAAGAAACAATATAATCAACATTATCAGTATTTAATACTTCGTTTATTGGTCTTGTTTTATAACTTGTATCATATTCGCCCCATATTTCAGACTTTACAGGAGAAAGTCCCATATTAAAGTACATGTATGCTTCAAATGAATTGGAACCGGTTCCTAATGCATGTTGATCGACATCATAATATGTATCCAAACTTGTTTTAATCTTAGCCATTGAATAAGGATTATTTATCTCAGTTATTGCATCTGCCATAACATAGTCTAGTTGTCTTTCTGAAAAGTTAACAACATTTGAACTTAACCCAGTTTTTAATATGTTAGTTTCAACTGATGAAATAATTGAAAATGCCCAACAAATACCTAATGATTTTTGATCCTTGATAGTTAAATTATTAAGTTTATAATAACTTGGATAAGTTGTTGCTGAAGCAGTTTTCAACGTAACATAATCATAGGTATATGTTAATGGAATAACTTCTACTTTACTTTTTTCACTTTCATCCATACTTAAATACTCAACATATTTAGGGTTCAAATAAACTTTACCATTTTCTTTATTTTTTTCAGTCAATACTTTATTACCTTTTTTGGCTTCTTTTTCAATAAAAATCTTAGCACTTTCTGGCAAATAAGAATAAGCAGGATCAGAAAGGTCAATTTTAATATTAGATGGTTTTAAAGCATAATAAAAAGAAAAAACTGAAATTAGTAAAAAGATAAAAGCTAAAACTACTAGTTTTTTCTTATTCATTTAGACCATCCTACTCTATATATCATTATATCATAAAATGCCAATTTCCAAAATAAATATTCGTAATTTAAAATAAAAAAGTAGATAAAAATCTACTTCTTATTTTAATTAATTTTATTTCCACAATTACTACAAAATTGTCCATCTACTTTTGAACCACAGTTTGGACAAAAACTACCTGTTGTTTGACTTGGTTGATTTTGTTTTTTTGGTTCGCTAATAGTTGTAGCAAATACTGAATAAAACTTAGCTTCTGCTAATAATTGTCTTGGAGCAATTATAACTACAAGTACAATTAAAACTATAAAAAATACAATCGTTAATATTACTAATGGAATAAATGATGTTAGTATAGGTATTAAACTTTCAACATTTTCAAGATTAGTAAACTTATCAATATTTGTAGCTGCTGCTGCAATTGCCATAGTTACAAATAAAATAACATATACTATGACTGTTAAAATCATTGGCCATGCATAACTTAATTCTAAAATAACACATTCAGAGAAATAATCTTTTACTTTTTCAAAAGCCTTATTAAAGAAATCTCCAAGTGATAAATTAGAATTATAAATAAAGAAATATAAAATTCCAATATAGATGTAATCAAGTAAAATTCCCACAATATAAATTCTATATCCAGCTTGAATTACCAAATTACAGACAAGTCCTATTACAAATAAATTAACAAAATATTTGTAATCTTCAAATAACATACCAAAACTTGGTTTTTTACCATTTAATATATTTGTTACTATTCTAAATAATCCAACTTGAATTGGTGTTGTAGCAGCTGCTGCTAAAACTGGAAATAAAAATCCAAATAGACCATCAAATTGACTTAAAAATCCATTAATCAAACCTCTAAAAATGAAAAATAGAACGGCATAGCCGAAAATTGTACCAGCTTTTCCACGAATATTTTCTTTTACGTACTTACGTGTTTCTTTACAACTAAACATAATTCCTCCTAATAATTTTTACATTTTTCACATTTCTTAGCAATTACTACTGCAGTTGTGCAAAGTGCTAAAAATGCAACTGTTCCTAGAGCAACATAAAGTCCTATCTTTTTTTCTTTCTTTTCCATTTTATTCCTCCTTCTGTTTAATAAATAACTTGCTTTTTAAATTATTTATTTTTCTTTCTCTTTCGACTCGTTTTTCATAATTTATATTCACGTCTATTATATCACCTTCTCTAGCATTTGGAACAAGTATTTTTGGTACATTAATGTGTTTTTTATCTTCAAGTTCCAAAACTAAAAAGTCTTCTTCAATGCGATCAACTATTACTTCCATATTGAACACTCACTTCCTCATATCTTCCGTCAGTTCTGACAACAATATTGCCATTTAAATCAGTACGATATATTTTCACATTTTGCTTTTTTAATTTTTCTAATATTGTATCTTTTGGATGACCATAATCATTATTCTTACCAACGCTTATTATTCCAATACTAGGTTTTACTGCTTTTAGAAAATAGTAATTTGTAGATGATGTACTTCCATGATGACCAACTTTTAAAACATCAGCACTTAAATCATATTTACTATCTAATAAATCCATTTCACTTTCGTATTCAGCATCTGCCATAAATAAAAATTTCTTTTCTTTATATGTTAGTTTTAATACAATTGAGTAATCATTTACTTCTTCATATTCATCTTCAATAGGTGCTAAGACTTTTAAATCAATGTCATCTTCAGAAATAATTGTTTTTCCTGCTTTTACAATATTAATTTTTTTATTTTTAGTTTCAATTGCCTTTAATAAATCTAAATATAGAGTACTATTACTAGTTATATCAGGCATATAAATTGAACCAATATCAAATGTTTTAACGACTTTTTTAAGTCCACCTATATGATCACTATGTGGATGGGTAGCAAATAAATAATCAATTTTTGAATGACCTAAGCTTTTAATATATTTAACTACTCTATCACCATATTCAACTTCACCAGCATCAATCAGAATAGTTTTACCATTTGGTAATTCAATAAATGTAGAATCTCCTTGCCACACATCAATATAATGAACTTTAAGTGAATTATCACCATCATCATAATTTTTATATGCATAGGTTCCTGCAAACTCGAATAAAAGGGCCGCAGCTATAAATACTATTAGATATATAACTTTCTTCATTTTTCACCTAAATAGAAGGCATTAGAAAGTAAAATAAGAATAATACTGTAACAACTATTGTAACAAAACTTAATTCAAGCTTACTTTCTTTTTTCCTTAATCGATCAATTATATGAATAATTAAACTAGTAAATGTATAACTAATTATACCGATACCTATTCCATTTGTAATTGAATATGTAAGTGGCATTAAAATGATTGTTAAAAATGATGGAACAGCATATTTCACATTACTGAAGTCAATTTTTAACACATTTGACATCATTAAAACTCCAACATAAATAAGAGCTGATGCAGCTGCTTCAATTGGAATAAATGCAAATAATGGTAATAAGAATATTGAAAGTAAGAATAAAACTGCAGCTGTTAAAGCAGTCATTCCAGTCTTACCACCTTCTGCTACTCCTGCTCCTGATTCAACCATTGTTGTAACTGTTGTTGTTCCAAGTAACGCCCCAATTAAAGTTGCAAGTGAATCAGATTTCATTATTTTTCCGTAGTTATTTGGTTTACCATCACTATCAACAAGTCCCGCATTAGTTGTACAAGCAACTACAGTTCCCATCGTATCAAACATGTCGACCATCGAAAATGATATTACTAACATGAATGATGTAAAAAATGCTCCTTTTGGGAAATTCAATCCTTCAGTAAAAAGTGCTAAAAAGGTTCCACCTTTATCCGGATTTAATGAAAAAAAGTTTTTGAAATTTTCAAAGATATTCCAAGTAACGCCATTTGTTTTACCAAATAAAATATTAATATCTGCTACTCCTAAAGGAATTGCTAAAATAGTTGCAGCTAAAATTCCATATATAACAGAACCTCTTACTTTATAATGACTTAATATTGTTATAATTAAGAGCCCAAATAAAGCAACAATAGCTTTTAATGCAAGTCCTCCACTAGCCCACAATTTAGGATCATTAAACTTAACAAGTTCCACTAATGTAAATTCATTTCCATTAATAATGCCTGCATTTTTTAAACCAATAAATGCTATAAATAAACCAATTCCAACAGATATTGCTGTTCTTATTGTTTTAGGTATTCCATCAAATATTTTTTCACGAAGTGGTGTTTTGTTTTTACCAACTCTAATATAAGAAAACAACAAAAATAGAATTCCACTTATAAATATTAAAAATAATGCATTACCAAATGAATAAGCAAATCCTGCAGATCCTCCAATAATTCCACCTACTAAAGCATTTATACCCATTCCTGGAGCTTGTATAAGTGGCATTTTTGCAAGAAAAGCCATCAATAAAGAACCAATTGCTGCACCTAATGCTGTTGCAATAAAGACTGATGCCCATCTAGGATCACTTGCACCTTTAACTAAAATATTATTAGGATTTATTGTTAAAATATATGCTGTTGCCAAAAAGGCTGCTAATCCGGCAAATATTTCAGTTTTCATATTTGATTTGGTTTTAGAAATTCCAAATATTTTATTAAGTCGATTCTTCATTTTATCACCTATATTTATAGTAACATATTTTTAATTTTTTGAAAAATAAAAAAGTGACTAAATATCACTTTTTTTAAGTACATATTGTGTCTTTGTATCATCATGAACCATTAAAATAATGTTTTCATTTATGTTTTCATTTAAAGTTGCTACACCAGATAATACATTAGCTATTTTAGTTCCATTCATTTTAAATAATTCACCATCATAGTTAGTTCCATTTAAAGTTAATTTTAAATCATCAACACTATATGTATATGTGCTTGCTTTGATAATTGCTTTACTTGTTGCAGTTCTCTTAACTGTACCACATTCTATAGTAAACTTTAATGTTAATGTTTTATCATAAGTGTCTCTAACAATTTCATCAAGTATTTCTGGATTAGTATTAGTAATAACACATCCTACATAAGTTACTTTTACTTTTGTACCACCTTTTAATATTTCATAGCTTGGTTTAATACTTTGAATAGCACCTAAAGCATTAGCTTCATCTGTTGATAACCAAGAAGCTGCAAGTTTAACAGAATTATTTATTTTGGTAGTATCTGTATATCTTGTTCTACCATTATACCAGCCACCAAATACATATCCTGCTTTTGTTGGAGTTGGAAGTTCTACTGTTTCACCTTGATATACTTGAACAGTATTAACAGTTGTTCCACCTTTTGAATCAAATGTTACTTTTAAACTCTTACGTGCTACCCATTTAGCAACTAAAGATACGCTTGAAGTTATTTTAAAATTCCAAGAGAAAAGTTTTCCATTCAAATACCAACCTTTAAATACATATCCATCTTTTGTTGGATCTGTTGGCTTAACTGTATAATCATTAGCTTGAACCTTTATTGGAGTAACACTACTACCACCATCACTATCAAAAGTGATTGTATAACTTTTTTCATTTTCTGGAACTTCTTCCCATAAAGCTACTAATGATAATGCTTCAGTAACTGGAGCGTTAAAATCATATAAAGTACCATTTACTAGCCAACCTGCAAATTTATAGTTTTCTTTAGTTGGATCTGTTGGTTCCACTAAAGTTTTATTATCTTTTACCATTACTGGTGCAACTTGACTTCCACCATCTGTATTAAACGTTACTGAATGCATAACTGTATCTTCATATTTTGCTTTTAAAACGATGTCATCATGAACTTCATCATTAAAGTCATATTTAACACCATCTAAATACCATCCAAGAAAATTATCTTTCTTATTTTCTAATTCTTCAACTTTTGAATTTTTTTCAACAGTAACAGGAGAAACATTATCGCCATCAACAAAAACAACTGTGTATGACTTTTTACCAGCATTTAAAATTAGCACCAAATCTATTAGTATTATTAATACAAGAATAACTGCGAAATATATATTACGTTTTTTAATCTCCTTAGCTGTTCTTTTATTCATATGATTCTCCTCTTAATCAATCATTTATCTTCAATTTAATTATATCATTTTAAAATAAGAAAAAAAGACGCAAGTGTAAACTACAATGTATACCATATGTATACCAAATGTTCATCTTGAAAATATTCAACATTTATGTTATAAAAAATATGGTGAATTAAATGAAAAAATTGTTGATATTTTTATTAGTATTTCTAGTTGGATGTGGAAATACTAAAGTCGAAGAAATTTTAATAAAACCCACTAAAATTGAACTGGCTGATAAATTAGAATTCGAATATGCTAGTGAAGTACATCTTTATGATTTAGTTAAAACAGACATAAAATTCGTGAGTGAAAACGTATTAATTGATACTAATTCATTAGGTGAACATGATGTTAATTTAAAATATAAAAATGGTTTATTTAATAAAACAATCAATATTAAATATAATGTTGTTGATACTACTGAACCAGTTTTAAATTTATCAAACATGTCTACTTATGTTGGAAAAGAAGTTAACTTCTTAAATAGCATTATGTGTGGTGACAATTATGATCGTGAAGTTAAATGTGAAATCTTAGGTGAATATGATATAAATAAAGCGGATACTTATATGTTATCAGTTAAAGCCACTGATTCAAGTAATAATGTAAATGAAAAGAAATTTAAATTAACTGTTAAAGAAAAAAAAGATACTGGTGGTGGTAGTTCTACACCTAGTTATTATTACTTTGAAGATTTAATTAAAAAATATAAAACTGAAAAGACTTCAGTTGGTATTGATGTTTCATCTTGGCAAGGAGATATTAACTGGGAAAAAGTAAAAGCAGCTGGTGCAGAATTTGCAATGATAAGAATCGGGTTTGGGCACAAAAATGGTGAATTAGTATTTGATTCAAAATTTAAAAACAATTTAGTAAATGCTAAAAAAGCCGGTGTTAAAGTTGGACTTTATTTCTATTCTTATGCTAAAACAACTAAAGAAGCAAAAGAACAAGCAAAATGGATTGTTGATGCTTTAAATGGTGAAAAACTGGATTTACCAATTGCCTTCGATTGGGAAATCTGGAGCGGATATAATAACTACAAATTAAATTTTGATGATTTAAATAAAATAGCAGATGCATTCATAAAAGAAATTAATAAATCTAGCTATGAAGGTGTTAACTATGGAAGTGCCTTCTTCGTAAATCGTGTTTGGAATCTTAAATCTAGAACTTGGTTAGCTTATTATACAAGCAATAATGATTTTGATAAACCATATTTTATGTGGCAACTAAGTAGCCAAGGAAAAATAAATGGTATTAATGGGTATGTAGACTTAAATGTTATGTATTTAGACAAATAAAAAAACTAATCGTTTGATTAGTTTTTTTTATCTTTGATCAGCTTTATTTAAAGCTTCAGTAAGAACATGTTCTTGTAAGATTGAATTAGAATATTCAACAGTTAAATTCCCAACCATATTGATTAATTGTCCAACTATATCATTCATAGTATTAACCATCATATAAAGCAATGCATGTTCATCAAATTCACCATTTCTTTTATATGTATTACTATATGCTATACTTGATTGAACAGCTTGAGTTCTAGTAGTTATAATAGTTGCTGCTTTATTTAGTTCTTTTAATCTTTGTTCCATTAAAATTGAACTAATAGTACTATCTTTTATTCCTTCTATTAAACTAGTTACTTGATTAAGTAATTCTGGAACTAAAGCATTAAGTCCATTAAATACTTTAAGCATTTGGTATCTAAATTCTTCATTAATAGTTTTCTCTCTTCTTACTCTTTCAACAAAGTCATCACAATCTTTTTGAAATTTTGTTAACATTTCATCCATACTAATTATTCCTTTCTATATTAATTCTTCTTTGTTTTGCATTTCTTTATCAGAAAGTAAAAATTCATGAACCAATTCTTCTTCATTACCTACTTCGATATCCTCAATACGATCAACACGAAGTTTTTCCGATTTTAGAATTGCTTCAATATTACTTACAGCTTCATTTAATTCATCATTTACAACAACATAGTTATATTTAGATATTTCATTTATTTCTTTATAGGCAGTTTTGAATCTTGAAATTATTTTATCATTATCCTCTGTTCCTCTTTTTCGAAGACGTGTTAATAATTCTTTCATTGTAGGTGGAACAATAAAAATGAAAATTGCTTCTGGAACTAATTTTTTAACATTTAAGGCTCCTTCAATTTCTATTTCAAGGATAACATTTTTGCCTCTTTTTAAATTATCAACTAATTCCGACTTTAATGTACCATAATAGTTTTCATTATAACAAGTATATTCTAAAAATTCACCATTACTAATTCTTTCTTCAAATTCTTCTTTTGATACAAAATAATATTCTTTACCATCAGTTTCATAATCTCTTTTAGGTCTCGAAGTCATTGAAATAGATAAATATAAAGAACTACTATCTTTTAATAACTCTTGAACTATTGTTCCTTTACCAGCTCCAGATGGTCCACTTATAACAATTAAATCTCCTGTTGTTCTTCTTTTAATCATACAAACTCCTTCATATAAAAAAGCACACTATTAAAAATGTACTTTTTTTTCTTTCTTGATTTCACTTAAAATATGCTTTTCTAAATTTAACATATTAATCACCTCGTGAATTGCAGTTATTATAATTCATTTTTGCAATCGTTACAATACTTTTTGCCATTTTTTTCTAGAATCATACCACCACATTCACATGTTTCACCAGTTGGTTTATCCCAGTAAGCAGTTTTACATTTTGGATAATTGTTGCATCCATAGAATACTTTTCCTCTATGACTCTTTTTTTCAACAATCATGCCATCGCAATTCGGGCATTTGCATATTTCAACAATTTCTCTTTTTTCTTGCTTAATATATTTACATGTTGGATAGTTACTACATGCTGTAAATTCACCATATTTGCCTTTTCTAATTACTAAAGGACTACCACATTCTGGGCATGTTTCTCCAGTTTGTTCTGGTGCTTTCTTTTCCATTTCAGAAAATGCTGCTTTAACTGCTGGTTCAAAATCATTATAAAATTCTCTTAATGTCTTCTTATAATCCATTTTACCTTCAGCAATTTCATCTAAGTTTTCTTCCATATTAGCTGTATATTCAACATTTATAATATGGCTAAAGAATTCTTGCAATTTATCAGTTATTTCAATTCCAACATCAGTTGGAACGAATTTCTTATCTTCCATTTTAGTATAACCACGAGTTTTTAATGTTTCCATTATTGTTGCATAAGTACTTGGACGTCCTATTCCTAGTTCTTCCATTTCCTTAATTAACTTAGCTTCGGTATATCTTGCTGGTGGTTTTGTAAAATGTTGCTCTTTAGTTATATCAGTTGAAACTAAAACACTTGATTTATTACCTTCAAAAGATGGTAGTATTTTTTCTTCTGATTCTTCATATTCAGAATATACTTTTAAATAACCATCAAAAATAATTACTTGACCAGTTGCCTTAAATTGATAATTATTATTATCAAGTATAACTGTTGTAGCAAGTACTTTTGCTTCTTTCATTAATGATGCTAAAGCACGATAGTAGATTAAACGATATATTTTAAATTCATCATTTGATAAGTATGGTCTTACTGATTCTGGTGTACGATTAATACTTGTTGGACGAATTGCTTCGTGAGCGTCTTGAACATTATCATTTTTCTTTGCCACTTTTACATGACCAACATATTCATGACCATATTTAGTTTCAATATATTTGTAAGTTGATTTAATAAATTCATCTGAAAATCTTACAGAATCGGTACGCATATAAGTAATTAAACCGACAGTTTCATCTTCAAGTTCAATACCTTCATACAATTTCTGTGCAATCATCATAGTCTTTTTAGAACTCATTCCGAATTTGTTTGATGCATCTTGTTGTAAAGTACTGGTAATATACGGATATTTTGATTCCTTTTTCTTTTCTTTTTCCTCTACACTTTCAATTTTAAATGAGCGAGCTAGTTTACCTAAAATCTCATTTGCTTCAAGTTCATCATGAACTTCAATTTTCTTATGATTATAATTAAATAATTCAGCTTCAAATTCTGGAAATATTGCCGTAATTGTCCAATATTCTTCAGGATTAAATGCTTCTATTTCACGTTCACGATCAACAACTAATTTCAAAGCTACACTTTGAA
Organism: uncultured Bacillota bacterium; assembly: GCA_946622285.1. Lineage (GTDB taxonomy): Bacteria > Bacillota_I > Bacilli_A > RF39 > UBA660 > RUG11241. The sequence continues at coordinate 6,050 of CAMOPK010000016.1, read as the reverse complement.
CACGTCCTGCTGATGATCCTTCTGTCTTAGCTTGCATTAATTTGCTTAATCTAAAGCCAATGATACGATCTAACATTCTTCTTGTTTCTTGAGAATTAACTAAGTCTTGATCTATAAGTCTTGCATGATTAAATGATTCAAGTATTGCATTCTTAGTTATTTCATTAAAAACTATTCTTCTATAATTACTATCTTTAAGTTTTAAAACATCATACAGATGCCAAGAAATAGCCTCTCCTTCACGGTCTGGGTCGGTTGCAAGATAGACAAAGTCTGATGCCTTAACATCCTTTTTTAAATCATCTATTAATTTTTTCTTACCTTTAATATCAACATAATCTGGAGTAAAATCTCCATCAACATCAATTCCAAGACCATATTTTCCCTTAGTAGCTAAGTCTCTTATATGACCTTTACTAGATACAACTTTAAAATCTCCACCTAAGTATTTCTCAATTGTATGTGATTTACTTGGTGATTCGACTATAACAAGTTTTTGTGCCATAAGTCACTTCCTTTTTCATTTAATTTATACACTATAAAACTTTTCTTGTCAACAAAATTATTTTATCACCTATACTATCAATAAACAAAAAAAGAAACAAAATGTTTCTTATCTTGACCCTCTACTTGCTACTTCAGGTTCTTGTGCCATTACGCCCATTCCATATTTTTGAGCATATTGTTGAACTAGATTTTCTAATCTTTGCTTAGCTTGCATTTCACGATCTAATCCTCTTTGCCATTCACCTGTCCAGTCAACTGTATTTTCACGATCCCATACTTTTTTATAAAGATAATCGCTTTTAGCTGCTGCTTCGCCATAAGCCTCATAAGCAGCATTTAAATCTGCTTGTTCTGCAGGTGTTAAAGCTGTATAAAGTTCTGGATAAATAAATCCTACTTCTAACCCTGGAATTGTAACTGAACCTTTTATTCCATGATTATCAGGTCCTGCTGTAAATACTCTATTTGCCATTTTATATTTCCTCCCCAAATAATGTCTATCAATTAATTTATACACTATAAACTTTTTCTTGTCAACTCTTACATTATACAATTATTTTTAAAAATCCCCTTTTTTATTTAGGAAGTTATGATATAATGTAATATATGAGGTGATAGGATGAAGCTTAAAGAAATCACAAATGAGGAATTTACAAAATTTGCTTCAGAATTTCCAACTAAATCAATTTTTCAAACTACTGGATATGCATTTACAATGAACAAGCAACACTTTGATAGTGTTTTTCTAGGCTTTATTGATGATGCCGGAAAAATAGTTGCAGCTTCTTTAATATTAGTTGCAAATGTCAAAGGATTTAAATATGCATATGCCCCAAGAGGATTTTTAATAGATTATACAAATAAAAAACTACTTGAAGATTTTACTAATCAAATCAAGAAATTTTTAAGTCGTAATGATATAATTGCTATCAAAATTAATCCATTAGTAATTAGAAATGTTTATGATAAAAAGGGAAATCTAATTGCAACAAATAATAATGCTGAAGAAATAATGAAAAACTTAAAAAGCCTTGGCTATAACCATATGGGATTCAATAATTATTTTGAAGCATTTAAGCCTAGATTTGAAGCCATAGTAGACTTAAAACCTGAAACTGACGAATTATTCATGTCATGTAAAAAAGCTCTTAGAACTAAGGTTAGACGTGCAGAATTAAATGGTATCACAGTACACCGTGGTGACGATCGTAATATCAAATATTTATATGATCAATTAAAGACTGTTTATCCACGTGATTTAAAGTATTTTCAAGACTCATATGAATTTTATAGCAGAAATAATTTAATTGATTTCTACTATGCTAAAATAGAAACTACTACATTCTTAGCTCAATCTCAAAAACTATATCAAGAGCAAGAACAAATTGTATCTGACTTAAGTAATACAGTTATCGTTGAAGCTAAAAATGATACAAGTAAAACATTAAGTATGAAATTAGAAGCTGATAATTTACTTGCAAGTTATAAAGAACAATTATTACGTGCAACTAACCTATTAAAAGAATTCCCAGAAGGAATTATTACAGCTTGTGCATTAGTAATTAAAAATGGTCCAGAAGCAGTATTATTAATTGATAGCCGTGATAAAACATATTCAGCATTCAATTCAAAACATATCTTACTATGGAAAATAATGTCGAAATATGCTGCTGAAGGTTATAAGAAATTTAACTTAGGTGCTGTTTCTAACATTAAATTAAAACCAAATAAATTCCAAGGATTAAATGATTTTAAATGTAATTTTAATCCAAGAGTATATGAATATTTAGGTGATTTTGAATTAGTTACAATTAAATCACTACATTTAATGTTCAGTGCATTGAAATAAAAAAAATTCCAATATTAATTGGAATTTTTTATTTTATCATTTCTGTTGATTGCCAATAGTACTTACCATTATTTACTTTAAATGTATGCATATAAAGTGACATTTTGTAATTCTTAGTTCGAACTATTTCACCATCAACAACTTTACATGATTCATATCCGAGTAAAGTATTACGATCAACACCTGAATAATATACTTTATTATCATTACCATCGCATATTTCACGATTATTAAGTGCTACGCCATAACCATATAATTCATATAAGTAAATCGTATCATTATCAACAACAACTTTAAATAAATCTTCTTTTGGTTTTGGTAAATCTAAGCGATTAATAGTCCATGATTGAGTTGTACTATTATAAGTAATATCAGCAAGAGTTCCTTTATATTTTGTTTGAACTGGTATTTTTATTTGACCATTAAGTAAAATCTTACCTAAACATTCATTTAGTTCTTTTGCACGAACTTCTTCTTTATCATTACGACAATTTAAGATACCAAAATATAAAAGCGCCGATGTCGAAACATTTTCTAAACTTATTTTATTTGAATAGTGTAATTCATCAATAAGCCAATTATTAAGTTCTGTAATCAAGTCAGCAGATGAATCCATTTCTTCACCTTTATAAACTACTACTGTACGTTTTAACGCCTTAACTTGATTATCTTTACTTATTGCATAAACAAGATTGTAACTACCTGGAATATGACGATCAATCTGACCAAATACCTTTACTTCATTACTAATATCTTGACCATTATAAATAACTTTATATCCTTCTTCTACAAAATCTGAATTTGGATTTATAAATACTATTTCACTTCCATTAATTTTGAAATCAAAATCATTTTTCTTTGATTCAACTATAACATTACGATATACTTCTGTTTTCATTAAATCGTTATCTAGAACTTTATATTTAAGGCGATATATACCAGGTTTACTTGTATCAACTTCACCTACTACATTAACACGATCAGTAATGTCACCATCTTCTTGATCAAGTGCAAAATAACCAAGTTCTTTATATTTTGAATCAAGATCTAAAATAATTGTTTCTTCACCAACAAGTTTAATAATTGGACTAGCTTTTTCTTGCTTCTTTCTAGTTGTTAATAAGATTAAAACTATAATTACTAATATTAAAGCAATAATACCTGCAATCATTATAATTTTCTTATCACTTTTTAAACTATCAGTCTTTTTTTCTTTCTTAATCTTTTCTTTTTTAGGAATCTCTTCAATAATTTTAGATTCATCTTTACTAGTTTCTTCTAAAACAGGCTCTGCTGTTACTTCTTCATTATTTTCTTCTTGAGTTTCCTCATGAATATTTTCTATCTCTTGTTCACTTGGAACTATTTCATCTATATTTGTTGTTTCTTCATATTTTAACTCTTCAACAACAATTCGATATTCATGACCAATATCTTGTTCATAAACTTCATTATTGTTATTTAAATTAATTTCAGTACTCTCAAGAGAAATATGATCTAATTTTCTTTTATCTTCGTTCATATTATCACTCTCTTTCTACAGTACTTCTACCGAAGCAAATAAATAATTTGCTTCTTTTTTCAAGAAAGTATATTTATATATAAAATCAGAGTCTTCAACAAATACATATAATTTAGTCCCATCTTCAACTGTTAAACGCATTGCTTCTTTTAGAGAGTTCAAATTATTTTCCAATTGATTAGATAATAAATTAGTTGCAACATTCCATTTTAAATCAGATTCTTTAAATGAAATATTACCTTTTACCAAGTCATAATATACTTGATGTGATATTTCACGATTTTTAAGTTCAAATTTCTCATCAAGACATTTTGATAATTCTTCATCAGTTAATGAACCATTGTTTTGGCAAAGTGAAAATGCAAGTATTAACATTGTTTTAGATGAAAAATGTTCAGGTATAACTTTATAATCATTTTTTAATTCTTTAATGTTGTAGTTACTTATATATTCTAAATCAGTATCGCTTAAATTTGAATTGTTCAATGTTTCAGATACGATTACTATTCTTTGTTTAACTACTATTTCATGATTATATTCTAATACATAGTATAGTTTATATATGCCTTCTTTATCCCCATTTACCTCGCCTATTACTTTGACATTTTCAAATAAATTATTTCCATCAATTACTACTTGATATCCTGGTTCAGTAAATCTATTACCTTTTTTTAAAAGAATTAATTTGCTTCCTTTAAGTTCAAAATCATAATGAGGATTATCAGATTCAACTACGATATTACGTGTTTTAACTGCTGATTGATTACCAGCATCATTTACTACATAACTTATAGTATAATTTCCTGGTTTATTAACATCTAAGTCATTTTGAATAGATACCTTTTTTGTTAAATCTCCATCTTCTAAATCATAAGCATAATATCCATATTCAACAAAAGAACTATGCTCTTTTAGAATAATGTTGGTGTCGCCATATAGTTCTAGATATGGCATACGATTTGCCTTTTTAACTTCTGGCTCTTTATAAAAAACAAAATACAAAATTATTAAAGAGCACACAAAAATTACAAGTATTAAACCTGTAATAATTACATTTCTCTCTTTTTCATTAGAATTTTGTAATATGCTAGGTTTGTTAGGCATATCTAAACCCCTACCTTCTATATAATTATATCATATATAACCTATTTGTACTACAAAAATTAGAATTTTTTGCAAGAAAAAAAGTGCTATAAATAGCACTTTTTTATTTGTTCATTAATTACTTAATAATTTCTGAAACGTTTCCAGCACCAACTGTTCTACCACCTTCACGAATAGAGAACTTAGTTCCGTTTTCGATAGCGATAGGAGCAATTAATTCAACTGTCATTTCTACATTGTCGCCTGGCATAACCATTTCAACACCTGCAGGAAGTTCAATAACACCTGTTACATCAGTTGTACGGAAATAGAATTGTGGACGATAATTTGTCATGAATGGAGTATGACGTCCACCTTCTTCTTTAGAAAGTACATATACTGTAGCTTTGAATTTAGTATGAGGTGTAACTGTACCTGGTTTTGCAAGTACTTGTCCACGTTCTACTTCTTCACGAGAAATACCACGTAATAATACTCCGGCATTGTCTCCTGCTTCAGCATAATCTAATTGTTTATGGAACATTTCAATTCCTGTAACAACAGTTTTCTTAGTATCCTTTAAACCAACGATTTCAACTTCATCGTTAAGATTTAATTTACCACGTTCTACACGTCCTGTAACAACAGTACCACGACCAGTGATTGTAAATACATCTTCGATTGGCATTAAGAATGGTTTATCAGTATCACGAACTGGAGTTTCGATCCATTCGTCAACTGCATTCATTAATTCCATAATCTTTTCTTCGTATTTTGGATCTCCTTCTAATGCTTTTAATGCAGATCCTCTAATGATTGGAGTGTTAGCTCCATCAAATCCATATTCATTTAATAAGTCACGAACTTCTTCTTCTACTAAGTCGATTAATTCTTCATCATCAACCATATCGCACTTATTTAAGAATACTACCATACGAGGTACACCTACTTGACGAGCAAGTAAGATATGTTCACGAGTTTGAGCCATAGGTCCATCAGTTGCAGCAATTACAAGGATAGCACCATCCATTTGAGCAGCACCTGTGATCATGTTTTTAACATAGTCAGCATGTCCTGGGCAGTCTACGT
>CAMOPK010000015.1 GCA_946622285.1 uncultured Bacillota bacterium | reverse complement strand
ACTAAATTCTTAGTTGATCGAAAAGGCAATGTAGTTGGTAGATATTCACCAACATATAAGCCAGAAGATATGGAAACAGATATTGAAGGATTGATTTAATTATCAATCCTTTTTTTGTTATGATATAATTATATTGGTGATAAAATGAAAGAAAAAATATGTGTCATTTTGGTTCTTCTTTTTAGTTTGACCGCATTAATGGGATGTGAGAAAGATCCTACTAATAAAAAAGAAAATAATAATATTCCATCTACTGAGTTAACAACCAAGTCATCAAAATATAATGGTATTTATGAACAAGGTAAATATAAATTCTATATTATATCTTTGGCTGATGATAAGTTAGAATATTATATAACTAATGAATATGATGATAAACTTTGTGGACGTCTTGAATATAAAGATGATATGGCCATATATGAAGAATTTGACGAAATATTAAAAATAAAATTAGATGGAGATAATATATTAGTTGAATCTAAAAATGTTGGTGAGTTTCCTGATGGATTATATAAAAGAAAAGGCAACTATACAATAAATGAATTTTATGAAAATATTTATGGATTATCTAAATATTTTAACAGTAAAATTTCAGGAAAATATACTAATGGAGAAAATATTATTTATGTTTATCAACCAATAAGTAAATATGTAGAATTTTATGCTAAAGCCAATAGAGCAAACGTAAGTTGTGAAGCAAAATACGAGGCAGGAAAAGATCTAATATGTAAATTATTTGAAACTACTTATACAATAAAGCTTGGTGAAGATAAATTAACATATATAATAGATTCTGACGATGAAAAAGAAAACTATAAAGGTGAATTTGTTAAAACAGGAGAATTGTCTAGAGAAGAAATAATGGATATATTTGATCCATTTGGTTTATTTTATATGGAGGAAAGTGACTCTTAATAGAGTTACTTTTTTATGTTATAATTAAACTAGGTGAGCGTATATGATAGATAGAATTACTGAAAATGAAAAGAGATTAGATAATGCTTTAGAAAGTGTTAAGAAATTGGAAGAATCATTAGAATTATTTAAATCAAATCAAAAAGATATAAGAAAACTTAATAGATATTATGGCAGTAAAACATGGTTTAAAGATAAAGAAGCATATGAAAAAAAAGAAATTAATCAAATAAAGGCTGGAGTTTTAAGTAAGGATGCAGTTTGGAATCTAGATGAAAGTATAGGAAAATTAATAACTGAGATGCGAAGAATTGTTGATAGCTATAAATAAATACTTGATTTTAGAAAAAACATCATATATAATAGGCTTATCAAAGGCGAAGAAGGAAAGAAAGATTATAATCCTTTTAAAGAGAGTTTGGTTAGGTGAAAGCAAACAAAGGCAAGTGTGATCCCGAATGATTCTGGAGCTTATTAATCGATATTTAGATTAGTACGTGATTCTGCGTTAATGAATTAAGGTAGTAGAAATACTATAAATTAAGGTGGTACCACGAGCAAATCGTCCTTTTCTGGATGACTTGCTCTTTTTTAATAAAAAGGAGGATTTTTATGGACAAAAAATATTATATTACAACACCAATTTACTATCCATCAGGTACATTTCATATTGGACATTGCTATACAACTGTAATAGCAGATGCAATTGCACGTTATAAACGTTCTAAAGGATATGATGTATATTTTCTAACTGGTACAGATGAACATGGAATTAAAATCCAAAAGAAAGCTGAAGAAAAAGGAGTAACTCCACAAGAATATGTTGATGCAATAGTTGCTGATACTAAAGAATTATGGGAAGCTTTAGGAATTACATATGATAAATTTATTCGTACTACCGATGATTATCATGTTGAAACTGTTCAAAAAATATTCAAGAAACTTTATGATCAAGGTGATATTTACAAAGGAGAATATAAAGGTAAATATTGTACTCCTTGCGAATCTTTCTGGACTGAAAGTCAACTTGTAGATGGAAAATGTCCGGATTGTGGTCGTGAGGTATATGAAGTAACAGAAGAAGCATATTTCTTTAAATTATCTAAGTATCAAAAGAGATTGGAAGAATATTTAGAATCTCATCCTGAATTCATCGAACCATCTTCAAGAAAAAATGAAATGATTAATAATTTTATTAAACCAGGGTTAGAAGATTTATGCGTTTCAAGAACTTCATTTAATTGGGGAGTTCCTGTAACTTTTGATGAAAAGCATGTTGTATATGTATGGATAGATGCTTTAAGTAATTATATTTCTGCTCTAGGCTATTTATCAGATGATGATACATTATTCAAAAAATTCTGGCCAGCAGATTTACATATAGTTGGTAAAGAAATTGTTAGATTTCATACAATTATATGGCCAATTATGTTAATGGCATTAGATTTACCACTTCCAAAGAAAGTATTTGGGCATGGGTGGTTAGTAATTGATGGTGGCAAGATTTCTAAGAGTAATGGTAATTATCGTGATCCAAGAGAATATATTAACGAATATTCAGTTGATGCAGTTCGTTATTTCTTACTTCGTGAAGTTCCATTTGGAAGTGATGGTAATTTTACTGAAGAAGCTTTAATTGCTCGTACAAATGGAGACCTTGCTAATGTTTTAGGTAACTTAGTTAATAGAACCATTGGAATGTGCAAGAAATATTTTGATAATGTAATTCCTAAGCAAAACGAATTAAATGAAATTGATAATGCATTAATTGATTATGCAATGGAATTACCTAATATAGTTGAATCAAATATTGATAAACTTGATATTCCTGCTGCTTTAGAAGCAATTATTGAACTATTTAGAAAATGTAACAAATATATAGATGAAACAATGCCTTGGGTACTTGCAAAAGAAGAAGATAAAACACGTTTAGAAACAGTAATTTATAATTTACTTGCATGTGCTAAACACGGTGCAGTTGCATTGAAACCATTTTTACCAACAACATCAGAAAGTATTTTTGAACAACTAAATATAACTGATGAAAATATAAGCGAATTTGCAACCCTTGAATCAGGCAAAACATTAAATGAAGCAAAACCTTTATTTATGAGAATTGATAAAACATTGTAATATTGACTGACTACTAAATTATTGTTATTATTTAGTTACAGTATTACTGTTTTTAGAAAGTAAATAGTTATACTTAGGTATAACTATTTTTTGAGGATTTTAATATGATTATAGATACTCATGCACATATATATGAATCAGAATATGATAATTTAGATGAAATAATTTTAAAATTAAAAAATTTTATTGTAATTAATAATGGAATCAACGAAAAAACAAATAAAATGGTTTTAGAGATGGCAGATACTTATAATAATTTTTATGCTGCCATTGGATATCACCCTGAAAATGTTGACGAAATAACTGATTGGGATTTAGAAATTCTTGAGGAAGAATTAAAAAATCCTAAAGTAGTGGCTATTGGGGAAATAGGATTAGATTATCATTATTGCAGTGATAATAAAGAAAAACAAAAAGAACTTTTTATTAAGCAATTAGAATTAGCTAAAAAATATAATAAGCCTGTTATAGTTCATTCAAGAGATGCAGTTGAAGATACTTTTAATATCTTAAATGAGTATCGAGTAAGAGCAGACATTCATTGCTTTTCTTCGAGTACTGAAATGGCTGAAAGATTTATTAAGATTGGTTCTTTAATTGGAATAGGCGGAACAGTTACATTTAAAAATAATAAGAAAACTGTAGAGGTTGTAAAAAATTTAGATTTGAGTAAAATATTATTAGAGACTGATAGTCCTTATTTAGCACCCGAACCATTAAGAGGAACTAAAAATGATTCAACAAATTTAAAATATGTTGTTAAAGTAATTGCAGATATAAAGGGATTAGATGAAGAAACAGTTTTAAATAAATTAAATCAAAATGCAATTGAGTTTTTTGATTTAAAAGGAGTTAAATAAATGATTTTTGATAAAATAAAAATTGTTTTAATTGGTTTAGCAAATATCTTTAATTATGCTTCGGCACCTGTTGAAGAAGTAAAAGTTATAGAATATAAGACAGAGTATATATATGTTGAAAAATATTCTGAAGGTGAAGAAGTTCTTCTTCAAGAAGGAGAGTATGGATATTCTCATATTCTTAATGGAAAAGAAGTCGAAAGAAAAGAGCCAATTAATCAAATAATTCAAGTAGGGACACATAAAGATACTGAATACAAAGGTACATTGACTGGATATGGTGCTGATTGCAAAGGATGCACAGGAACAGTTGCTTGTAAAACACGAGAAAAAAAGGTATGGAATCTTCTTGACGATGGATTAGTATATACTGATAAAGATTATGGCGATGTTCACATTGTAGCAGCTGATCATGCACAGTTTCCTTGTGGAACGATTATCGAAGTAAATAATTCAGATTATGAGAATTTACTTGTTGTTGTAATGGACACTGGATATACCATGAGACAGGCTTGGAGAAACCATAATTATGCTTTTATAGACCTTGCTTTTGAAGCAGAAAATGGCTTGAATGCAGTAACGAATAAGAACACAAAATATCATGTTAAAAGATGGGGTTGGTAGACCTCATTTTTTTAAAAAATCCTTGATTAAAAGTGAATAATATAGTAAGATTAATATGGAAGAATAAGAGGGATTTTTATGAATCGTGATTCTCGTATAGTTGAAATTGAAATGGAAAAAATTGTTCCAAATAGATTTCAACCAAGAAAAACCTTTAATGATGATATATCAGAACTTGCTGAATCGATTCGCGCACATGGTGTTCTTCAACCAATAACAGTAAGACCATTAGGTGAAAAGTATGAAATTGTTATGGGTGAAAGAAGATATCGTGCTTGTGAGAAGCTTGGAATGCATAAAATTCCTTGCATGATTGTTGAAATGAATGATCGCGAAACTATGGAAGTGGCTTTGATTGAAAATTTACAACGACAAGATTTAAGCCCAATAGAAGAAGCTTTATCATATAAGCGCATTCTAGAAGCAGGATATATAACTCAAGATCAATTAGCACAAAAACTTGGTAAAAACCAATCAACAATTGCTAATAAATTAAGACTTCTTTCTTTAGATAAAGAAGTACAAGCAGCGTTACTTAAAAATGAAATATCAGAGCGTCATGCAAGAGCATTATTAAGTGTTTCTGATAAAGAAATTCAAAAGAAGTTGCTACAAAAAATCGTAACTGAGAAAATGACAGTTAAGAAAACAGAAGAAGAAATAAGGAAGGTGGAAAAGGGAATGTACGAGGATAGAAACAAAGCACAATCTGTTGAAATTATCGATTTTGATGATAATCCTTTTAGAGATCCAACTCCTGAAGTTCAACCTGCAGTTCCTCAAAACGAATCTGTAGAGCAACCAGCAATGGTTGAGGAGCTACCAATTGATTCGGGCGACTATATGGCAGATACTATGGTTCAAAGTCAATCTTATGCAAATGATTTTGTTGATCCAACACCAAACGATGAATATGACTATAAAACTAATCGTGTGGATTTAAGCGCTTCAAAAAATAAAAGTACAATTCCAACTGCTGATATAATTGATGATTTTAGAGATGCTTCTCATCAAGTTCAAATTGAATCTAATCATGGTTTTGATAATAACTTTAATGAGGAATCAGAAACTGTTTCTCTTAATAATGTAGAACCAGACAAAATTGAAATGCCAGAACCAGTTCAAGATAAAACTCCAGAAAAAGTAGAGTCATTTGATGATATGATTCAAAAAGCTCCAATTGGTGCTAATAATTTTGAACAGGTAAAAGCGATTATAGATAAATGTCAAAGCGACTTGAACGCTTTAGGATACAAAGTTTCATATGAAAAATTTGATTTTGAAACAATGTATCAAATAATATTTAAAATAAACAAAAACTAATCTACGAAAGTAGATTTTTTGTTTACAAAAATTGATTGTTTAATGTTCATGAATATGTTATACTTTAAAGGTAAAAATACATGAGGTGAATAGAATGATAGTTAATATTTTATTAATAGTCCTTGGATTTGTTTTACTTATCAAAGGTGCTGATTTTTTAGTTGATGGTGCTAGCAATATAGCAAAAAAATTACATATTCCAGAAATTGTAATTGGATTAACTATAGTTTCAATTGGTACTTCAATGCCAGAATTATTCGTAAGTATAACATCAGCATTAGAAGGTTATCCAGATATGTCTATTGGTAATGTTGTTGGTAGTAATATAGCTAACTTGTTGTTAATTTTAGGTTTAACCGCAGCAATAAGACCAATACCATTCAAGAAAGAAACAATCAAGTTTGAAATTCCTTTTTGTTTGGGATCAACAATTTTATTATTTGTTTTAGCAAACACAGGAAAAACAATTACTAGAATGGAATCATTTGGAATGATTTTAGCTTTTGGTTTATTTATTGGCTACACATTTGTCTTGGCTAAAAAATCAAAAGGAAATAATAAAAAAGTAAAGAGTAAAACACCAATTTGGAAAGACATCTTATTAATTATTTTAGGCATTTTGGGTTTAAAATTTGGCGGCGACTTCACAGTAGAAAATGCAGTTGCAATAGCAACTACGCTTGGATTAAGTGAAAAAATAATAAGTGTTACAATTTTAGCTGTTGGAACAAGTTTGCCAGAACTTGTTACAAGTCTATCGGCTGCTAAGAAAGGTGAAACAGACTTAGCAATTGGAAATATAATAGGATCTAATATATTTAATTTCTTATTAATTGTTGGTGTTTCTGCAGCAATTAAGCCAATTACATATAATGTAAGTTATAATCGTGATTTAATAGTATTGTTTGCTTCAGTTATATTATTATTAATATTCTCTTATACAAAACCAAAAGGAAAAATGAGCAAGAGTAATGGTATCATTTATTTCTTATGTTATGTGGCATACTTAGCAATGCTATTCTTAATATAAAGACAAGTTCCTTGTCTTTTCCTTTGCTAGATATTATAATTTTAATGATAGGGAAGTGATTATATGGCCTCGTCAATGATTCATATTGCTGTTGCAAGTGAAATAAATAAAGTTCTAAAAAGAGATTCATCTCGTCTTTTTATTGGTTCCATAGCTCCGGATTTGGCCAAATTAGTAGGAGAATCTAAAAAGAAGAGCCATTTTATAAATGGTGAAGATGATATTCCAGTAATGGAAGATTTTCTTAAAAAATATAAAAACAATTTAGATGATGATTTTGTAATGGGATATTATATTCATTTATATACTGACTATCTATGGTTTAAATATTTTATGCCAGAAATATGTGATGGCGATTTTATAAAAAAACTAGATGGTACAGTTGTAAAATGTAATGGGAGAATGCTTCTCTTATATGTTTATAATGATTATACAAATTTAAACGTAAAACTAATTGAACAATATAACTTGGATTTAAAAATATTCTATAATGAACTACCAGAATTAAAAAATATTATTAAAGAAATTCCAATGAAGCAAATTCATTTAATTGTTGATAAAACAGGTGAAATTGTTAAAAATTCAAAAGATAAAAAAACAATGACAATCGATATAAATAAAGTAAATAGTTTTATAAAAATGGCTACAGAATTAACTTTAGCTAGTTTAAATGATATAAAGTAAGAAATTCTTACTTTTTTTATTTGACAAAACCGTTTAATTAAAATAGAATAATGGCACAGGGGGAGAAAAAATATGGCTATTAAATATTCAATTTCTCCATATAGTATGATTCAATATTATAATATATGCGGAGAAGATTTTAACAAAGAAGTAGCAGAAAGCTTAGAAAAAAGAGGAGTCGAATATAATGGTGAAAAGTTCGTGACTGAGAGCATTTCATTACTTTCACCATTTAATGCAAAACCAGCATTTTTTGAAAGCACTATATTGATTGATCGATATATGCAAAACATAATGCAAACGATATGTGAATTAGGTCATTCTGATGTGAAAAGAACATATTCTAATGCTGTATTTAACATTTTAAAAACAGCAACAAGTCTTAATTTATTACCAGAAGGTAGTGAAGACTATATGTTTCATTATGCAAGATTAGATGCAGTAATTTTAGAAACACTTGGCGAAATAAGTAAAATGGATGTTGAAGGAGTAATTAACCTTTCAGAACTTATTTCTGCAAACGCTGTTGATGCGATTTTCTTATCTGGAGATTCAGCATTGACTCATTTTATAACACTTGCTATGTGTCGTGATAATAGTTTTCGTGATTACAATATGTTTGTAAAAAATGCTGTAGTCATAGACAAGAAAAAATTATTTAAAATGGCAGCAAGTGCAGTTAGGAATAAACATAGTCAAGATTTCGAGATATATAAAGAACCATTTGGAAGACTAAGCTTTCAAAAGACGAAGAGTTTATTATAAATAAACTATTTATATAAAAATGAGGGATAATATCCCTTGTTTTTGTTCTGTTTAAATGCTAAAATAAAATAGTAATAATAGACAAGTCTACTATTTAATTATTAATATTGGTGGTGATGCATATTAAAAAGGTTTTAGTTTTGTTAATTGCACTATTAGTATATATTGTGCCTGTTAGCGCACAAACGATACTATCAGAAGAGGTTCCAACACGTACCTATATAATTGGTAAAAACATGTTCACACGTGATAGTAATGATACATATAATGGAACTTTGACTGCTCAGATTTTGATGCTTGCTTCAAGGTCAATAGATGGGTCAGAACTATCTAATATGATAATTTATTATAAAAAAGCTGATGGTACTTGGATAGAAGGATTAACCAATACAGAGATAAGTGTTCCAGAACAATTTGTAGTAAATAGAATAAACTTACAAGATATTAATGAAACATGCATAAGTAATCATAGAATAATAACTTATGTTGGGGATGAACAGATGATTTCACATTCATGTTCAGAGATACAATTCAAATCGTCCAATTCAGATATTGTTAAAGTATCTTCTGATGGTGTGATAACTCCATTAAAAATTGGCAAAGCAATCATAATAGCATCATCAGGTAATAGTGATTATGAGATAGAAGTTTATGTTGATCACGAAAGATATAGTTCTGATGAAAATGAAATTAGAATATACAATGTTGAAAATGCAACAACCGCTACTGATGCATATGATGTTTATATAAAACTTCCAAGCGAATCAGAATATCATAAAATTCAAACACTAAAAGCGCGTGTTGCATATGTAAAAGGATATAAAAAAGCAACCGGGAATTGGGTTAGTTCATATGCTTCTTATAGCAACTTTGATTTTGATGGAATTGTTAATGTAAAAGTTGTTCCAAGAGCAAAATTTAATTCTTATAGATTAAGGGGTAATGCTAATTATCAAAATTTAAGTTTAGATGATGGAAAGATTTTATTTGACATTACAAGTAACGGAACTATTTCTTTAGAAATAGGTAATGATGAATATAATATAATGGAAAATTTACAAATATTTGCTAACAAACCTGATTCTAAATTTGATGATATTGACATAAATGATGAAAATTTAATTTATATATCACCAGGAGAACATAAGTGTAAAAACGGGTGCACTTATGAAGAAGACAAAACATATATGGTTGAAAAGAAAAATAGCAATACTGCAGCTACAAGTTATCCTGCAGTTGTGAACTTAAATAGCAATCAAACTTTATATGTTTCAGGAAGTGCTATTTTGCATGCTCAAGTTAAAATAGATAAGTGGAATGATTCAACTTTAACTGGGGAAAGAGTAGAAAATGTAAGTATTTTTGGACGTGGTACTATTGATACAGGTGATTTAATTGTATCTGGAATTTCTAGTAACAATATAACTTTTACTGCTGCTGACTCTAGTATGAATTCTGGACTTATACGAATCATTTATGCAGATTCAATTAATGTAGATGGGGTAATTTTAAAAAATTCAAAGTCGTATAATTTGTACATAAAAGATAGTGATGATATTAATGTTAGCAATTTAAAAATAATATCTTCAGGAGAGTTTACTGATGGAATTCATATTCTTTCTTCGCGTGAAATAAATGTAGAAAATGCATTCATAAGAACATGTGATGACGCAATTGCAGTTTATGCTTCACGTGGTAGTGGCGATTTTAAAAGCGGTTCTTTCGTTGGAAAAAATGGTAATACAACAGGAGTAACATTTAATAATATGTTAATTTGGATTGATAATGGACGAAGTGTATATATTGGTGGTCATGGAAACTTTGATTCTGATTTTGGTCATGGTGATGTTATAAGTGACATTCACTTTACCAATTTAAAAATTCTTGAAAATCGAAAACGATTAGATAAAGAAGGCGTTTTAACTGTTGGTAGTAGAGATAATAATTATGTTAAAGATATTGAATTTAATAATATAGAAGTTGATCATATTATTGAAGGAAATTTAATAACTGTTAAGAATTCGTGTTCAGATTATGATTCAAATTATTATAAAAATACTAAAGCAAATAAATGCGGTTATATGATTAATAATGTTATTTTTAAAAATATTAATTGGGCAGGTGAATATGATTCATTAACAAATGTTGATTCATGGATTAATATTACTGGAAAACTTGATGATAAAAATGAAGGCAATTCAGTTTGCACAAAAGATAATCAAGATCATATTGTTTCGTTGATAACATTTGAAAACGTATCAATAGGTAGTACTATTTTAAACTCAGATAATAGGTCAAATATATTATCAGGGAAACCATTCTATTTCAGTAATAATTGTGTTTATAATCAAATGTTTAATTAATCAAAAACAAGGTATGAATATGCCTTGTTTTTATATTGCGTAAATGTTAAAATAAAGTAGCAAAAGGAGGCAGTTTTATGTTTAAATTAGTGTCCCAATATAAACCTGCTGGTGATCAACCAGAAGCAATTAAAGAACTAGTTGAAGGTATTAAAGAAGGTAAGAAAAATCAAGTTTTACTAGGTGCAACAGGAACAGGTAAAACATTTACTATAGCAAACGTTATTGCTGAAGTTAATAAACCAACTTTAGTTCTTGCTCACAATAAGACGTTAGCAGGGCAATTGTATGCTGAATTAAAAGAATTGTTTCCTGAAAATCACGTTGAATATTTTGTATCATATTACGACTATTATCAACCAGAAGCATATGTACCATCGACAGATACATATATAGAAAAAGATGCGTCTATTAATGATGAAATAGATGAATTGAGGCATTCAGCGACATCTTCACTTTTGCGCAATCCTGATACAATTGTAGTAGCATCAGTTTCTTGCATCTATGGAATCGGTGAAATAGAGGAATATGAAAACAAAATTTTAACATTAAATGTTGGAGACATTGTTAATAGGAATGATATATTAGTTAAATTGGTAGAAATGCTTTATGAAAGAAATCAAATTGATTTTAAGAGAGGTACTTTTAGAGTAAAAGGAGACGTTTTAGAAATAATCCCCTCAAACCAACATAATAAAGCAGTTCGAGTTGATTTTTTTGATGATGAAATTGAAAGCATATATGAAATAGATGTAGTAACAGGAAAAATAATTGCATCTAAAAAAACGGTTTCTATATTTCCAGCTAGTCACTTTGTAACAAGTGATGAAAAAATAAAATTAGCTGTTAAAAATATAAAGGAAGAATTGGCGGAAAGACTTAAATATTTTAAAGAAAACAATAAACTTTTAGAAGCACAAAGATTAGAAGAAAGAACTAACTATGATATGGAAATGCTTCTTGAAACTGGATTTTGTCATGGGGTTGAGAATTACTCAAGACCACTTGCTTTAAAAGAACCAGGTGCAACACCAACAACATTAATGGATTTCTTTAAGAAAAACTTTTTACTTGTAATTGATGAATCTCACGTAACAATTCCTCAAATAAGAGGTATGTATAATGGAGACCAAGCTAGAAAGAAAGTTTTAGTCGATTATGGTTTTCGTCTTCCTAGTGCAATGGACAACCGTCCTTTAAAATTTGAAGAATTTAAAGAAAAACTTGACCAAGTAATATACATATCTGCAACTCCTGGCGACTATGAACTTGGACTTGTAAATAATCATGTTACGGAACAAATTATTCGTCCAACTGGGTTACTTGATCCAGTTATTGATGTTAGACTTTCTAAAAATCAAATTGATGATTTACTTGAAGAAATTAAGAAGCAAGTTAAAAATAATGAAAGAACTTTAATAACTACTTTGACAATTAGAATGGCAGAAGAATTAACTAATTATTTGAAAAAACTTGATATTAAAGTTGCTTACTTGCATAGTGAAATTAAAACCCTAGAGCGTCTTCAAATAATAAGAGATCTTAGAATGGGTAAATACGATGTTTTAGTAGGAATCAATTTGTTAAGGGAAGGATTAGATATTCCTGAAGTAAGTTTAGTATGCATCATGGATGCTGACAAGCAAGGCTTCTTACGAAGTGATAGATCTTTAATTCAAACAATTGGGCGTGCTGCAAGGAACTCTAATGGTAGAGTTATAATGTACTCTGATATTGTAAGTGAAGCTATGGATATAGCAATTAAAGAAACTAATCGCCGTCGTGCAATTCAAATGGAATATAATGAGAAAAATGGTATTGTTCCAAAAACAATTATCAAAGCAATTCCAGAAGTAATTAGTAATAATCTTGAAAAGAAAGCTGAAAAGGGCGAAAGCCTAAGCAAATATGAAAGAGAAAAATTACTTACTGAAATAGAAAAAGAAATGATGGAAGCTGCTAAAAATCTTGAATTTGAAAGAGCAACTGAACTTCGTGACATTTTGTTTGAAATGAGAAGTAAAAAATAGTATAATTTAAAATAAGTGAGAGTGATAAAATGAACCCAATTTTAGTTGATTTTGGCTTTGTTCAAATATATTGGTATTCAGTAATGTTATTTATGGGATTTTTATTAGGAGGTTATCTTGTTTTAAGAGAAGCAAGACGCTTTGGGATTCCTGATGAATTTATAATTAATTTGTTCTTTTATACAATACCAATAGCAATTGTTGGGGCTAGACTTTATTATGTAGCATTTAGTTGGGACATGTATGCAGCAAACCCAGTAGACATTTTAAAAGTGTGGGAAGGTGGACTTGCAATACATGGTGGAGTTCTATTTGGACTAATATTTTTAATTATTTATGCAAAGAAGCATGGACATAATGTTGTTAAAATAATGGATATTGCCTCTGTTGGCTTAATTGTTGGTCAAATAATTGGCAGATGGGGGAACTTCTTTAATCAAGAAGCTCATGGACCAGCAACTACATTAGAAGTATTAAAAAGTTATCATATTCCTGATTTCATAATTAAAGGAATGTATATTGAAGGAACTTACTATCATCCAACATTTCTTTATGAAGGATTATGGAATTTAATAGGATTAATAATAATGTTAATCATCAGAAGATTTAAAAGAATTAAAGTTGGTCAAATATGCGGATTCTATATGATATGGTATGGAATTGGCAGATTTATGATTGAATCATTGCGTACAGATGCTCTTATGTTCCATGGATTTAAAGTGGCACAAATGGTATCAATATTATTAATTGCAGTTGGATTTATATTTGAAATTAAAGGGTTGTTTAATAAAAAAGTTGATTCAAACTACAATAACTAGGAGGATTTATGGAAAAAAGAGATGTAATTATAATTGGTGCAGGAATTGCTGGAATGACGGCAGCACTTTATTTAAAAAGATTTAATGTTGATGTTTTAATGTTTGAAAAAGGAATTCCTGGTGGACAATTAAATAACACACGTAATTTAAAAAACTATCCTGGTTTTATGGAGACTGATGGTAGTATATTGGCTCAAAATATTTTTAAACAAGTTCAAGAAATTAATGTTGACTATGTTAATGAAAATGTTGAAGAAGTAATTATAAATGATAAAAAAATAGTAAAAACAAAAACTAAAGAATACGAATGTAATCAATTAATAATTGCAACAGGTAGAGCACCAAGAGTACTAAAAGCAAAAGGAGAAAATGAATTGCTCGGACATGGTGTTAGTTATTGTGCAGTATGCGATGGCTACTTTTTTCAGGGAAAAGATGTTGCTGTTATAGGTGGCTCAGCCGCAGCCTTGGAAAATACGCTTTACTTAGCTAAACTTGTAAATAAATGTTATATTATTTGTAGAAAACCATTCTTAAAAGGCGAAGATATGAACATTAAAGAAGTTGAATCATTACCTAATGTTGAGATTATTTATAATTCAAATGTTAAAGAGTTTGTTGGCAATGAAGTATTAACTAATATCGTACTAGATGTTGATGGCGAGGAAAGAGTAATTGATGTTGCCGGAGCATTTGTAAGTATTGGGTATGAACCAAATTTTACTGTTAATAGTGATGTTGAATTAGAAAACGAAAATGGATACTTAAAAGTTTCTAAAAATGGTGAAACAAATATTGAAGGCGTTTTTGCTATTGGAGATGCAATTAATAAAGATCTATATCAACTTACAACGGCCGTAGGCGAAGCGGCTGAAGCAGCAAATTATATAAAGAAAAAATGGTATAAATAAACAGAAAAACATTTTCTGTTTTTTTGACTTATAGTATAATATTAGCAGGTGATTTTCATGACTTTTACAAGTAATGTAAAAAATGAACTTTGTACATTAGAAGCAGGTAATATTGAAGAAATTTCTGAGCTTGCCGCAATTATTAGAAATAGTTATCATGATTCTAACTGCATTAGGATCACGACCGAGAATATTTTGGTTGCTGAAAGAATATATCGTTTGATTAGTAAGATATATGATGTTCAACCAAAAATAATTGTACGAAAAGGTTATAACTATAACAAGAATTACTTATATATTTTGGAACTTAAAGAAGCTGAAATTGTTACTAAAGATCTAAATATAGAGACTGTTCCTAAAGAGTATTTGGTAGCAGACGAAGAACAAATAAGGGCATATTTAAGAGGTTTGTTTTTAATAAAGGGAAGTATTAATGACCCTCAAAAATCTAGGTATCATCTTGAATTTACAGTTGATAACTTGGATTATGCTAAATTCATTATTAAGCTTTTAAAACAATATTATATAAATGCTAAAACAGTAACTCGTGAGAATAATTATATGATATATGTAAAAGAAGCTGAAAAAATAAGTGATTTTTTAAAGATTATAGGTGCGTCAAAAGCAGTTTTATATTTTGAAGATATACGTATATATCGTGATAATGCTAATATGGTTAATCGTTTAAACAATTGTGAGCAAGCAAATGTTGATAAAATGATCAATACTGCATATGAGCAAGTAAAAGCAATAGAAAAAATAGAAAAATATGCAAGTTTGGACATATTAAGTGATAAAGAAAAAGAAGTTGCTATATATCGTAAAAAATATCCTGACGTTTCTTTAACTGATTTGAGTCAAATTATGAGTGTCGAAACAGATAAAAAGATTACAAAATCAGGTGTCTATCATAGATTAAATAAAATAAAAGAAGTCGCAGATAAGATGGCAAAATTTGAATAAATATAGTATAATGTTATTAGGTGATAAATCGTGTTTGAAGTATTTGATAAGTTAACAAAAAAATTAAAAGAGTATAAAAATGTTCTTATAGTTAGTCATAAGAATACTGATTTAGATGGATTAACTTCATCTTTGTTGATTTGTCAGATTGCTAAAAAATTTGGTAAAACTTCGAATGTTTATCTAAATGAAAAAAATGACAATGTTGCAAAAGTAGAAAATTTATTTGCGAGTGATTTAATCACATCTAACTGTGAAAAGTTTGCTCCAGATGAGACATTGTTAGTTGTATTAGATACTAACTCTATGGTTTATATTGAAGAACCTAAATTGTTAGAAATTTATAAACATGTAATTGTTATTGATCATCATTCAAGAACTGAAAGTTCAATCAAAGATTCTGAAATGTGTTATATAAATAACGCTTTATCTAGTATCATTGAATTCATGACATACTATATTAAACATATAAACTTTAAAATTGATGAGAATCTTGCAACATTAATGTTAGCAGGACTTGAAATTGATACAAATTCATTTAATTTTAAAACAACTCCAGATACGTATAAAGCAGCTGGAATTCTAGTTGAACTAGGAGCATCACTTGTTTTAAAACAGGAAATTTTACGAGAATCTCGTGAAGATATCATAAAAAGAAATGAATTGTTAAAGAAGAGTTATGCTTATAAAGATATTGTAAGTATATGTGTTCTTGATGAAGGAAAATATAGTCCTGTAGAATTAGCTCAGGTTGCAGATGAACTATTACATTTTAAAAATATTGAAATTTCTTTCTGCTTAGGCTTTGTTTCAAAAGACGAAGCACGTGTTAGTATTAGAACGATAGGTAATTATAATGCGGGTGATATTGCACTTAAGTTAGGTGGCGGTGGCTCAGTTATGTCGGCTGCTGCAACTGTTGGAAATTCACTTGATAAAGCAGAAAAAGAAATTAAAAAATTGGTAGGTGAAATTATATGAAAGTAATTTTATTGAAAGATGTAAAAGGGCAAGGAAAAAGACATGAAATTATTGAAGTAAAAGATGGATATGGGAATAATTTCTTAATTAAACAAGGTCTTGGTGTTTTGGCAACAGAAGATAGCATCAAAAGATTAAAAAAGGATGTTAAAGAAGAAGCTGATAATGAAGCGGCTTTAGTTGCTGAAGCCAAGAAAAATAAAGAATTAATTGAAAAATTAACTCTTGAATTTTATCTTAAAACAGGTGCTGGTGATAAGGTTTTTGGTGCTGTAAGTCCAAAGCAAATTGCCGAAGCCCTAAAAGAAAAAGGATTTAATGTTGATAAGAAAAAAGTAATGGTTGATGATAAAGTACAATCATTAGGTTTTCATAAAGTAAAAATTGAATTACATAAGAATGTAATTGCAGAAGCAAGGGTTGAAATTAAAAAAGAAAAGTAGGTGATAATATGCCGGAAAGAAACATACCAAGTAATTTAGATGCTGAACAAGCTGTTCTTGGTAGCATGTTTTTAACTAAATATGCTCTTCAAAAAGCTTTAGAAACATTAACACCAGAGCATTTCTACTCTGATGCTAATTCTAAAATATTTACAGTAATCTATGACTTGAATGAAAAAGGCACACCAATAGATACAACAACTGTCGTTGATGAACTTGAAAATCGCGGGTGGCTTAAGCAAATCGGCGATGTTGAATATTTGGCCAAAGTTGTAAATAGTGTTGCAACAGCTGCAAATATTGATACATATATAAAGATTGTTGAAGAAAAAGCAGTTTTAAGAAGACTTATTGATACTTCAAATAAGATATGTGCATCTGCATATGATACAAATAATGAAGTAACTGATGTTTTAGATGAAGCTGAAAGACAAATATTATCAGTTGTTAAAACGCGAAAAGGAACCGAATTTAGAACAATTCAAGATGTTCTTTTTAAAACTCGTAATGATATTGAAACGTTGGCTAAAAATAAAGGAGAAGTAACAGGTGTTCCAACTGGTTTTTATGATTTAGATAAACTTACAGCTGGTCTTCAACCAACACAATTAATTATTTTAGCCGCTCGTCCAGGTATGGGTAAAACAGCTATGGCAGTTAATTTAGCTACTAATGTTGCAATTAACGCTAAAAAAACAGTTGCTTTATTCAACATGGAAATGGGTGCTGAGCAATTAGCACAAAGAATGATTTCATCAGTTGGTCAAATTGATGGAAATCGTATTCGAAATGGACGTTTGGAAAACAATGATTGGAAACGATTTGATGAAGCAATTAGTCGTTTAGCTGAGACCAATTTATTTATAGATGATACCCCTGGCATGTTAATTGGTGAAATACGTGCAAAATGTAGAAGACTTGCAAGTTCAAATTATGGCTTAGATTTAGTAATAATTGATTACTTACAGTTAATAAGTGGCGGTGCTAAATATGCAGGAAATCGTCAACAAGAAGTTTCAGAAATTTCAAGATCGTTAAAAGTACTTGCAATGGAACTTAACATCCCAGTAATTGCTTGTGCTCAATTATCACGTACCGTTGAAGGAAGAGATGACAAGAGACCACTTTTAAGTGATTTAAGAGAATCTGGTTCAATTGAGCAAGATGCTGATATTGTTGCCTTCTTATTCCGTGAGGACTACTATGACAAAGAAAAAGCAATCGATGAAAATACTAGTAAAGCTGAGTTAATTATAGCTAAGCATCGTAATGGTCCTACTAAAGATATCAATTTAGTTTACCATCGAAATACTAGCACATTCCAGGATTTTGGTTATGAAAAAGAATAGAGGAATTATGAAAAAAGTATTAGGTATAATATTCTTATTATTTGTTTTTGCCTTTATAGGATATCTTGGTTTATTCAACAAAAAGAATTCAGAACCACATATTTACTACAATGTTTATTTGAAATCTGAATTAATAGGTACAGTTGAATCAAAACAAGAACTAGAAAGCTATATTGACAAAAAAGGTGAAGAAATAAAGAAAAAATACAATGTTAAAACAGTCTATGCACCTACAGAATTAGAAATCGTTAAAAGTGTATCTTTTAAAGAAAAAATAGATTCTGCTAAAGAAGTATACGATAAAATAAATGCCAAAGATGCATTTTCTATTAAAGGATATCGTGTTAAGATAGCTGCTCGTACTGATGATGAAAAAGATTTAATTTTATATGTAACGGATAAAAATCTATTTTCAAATGCTTTAGAGCAAGTAATTTCTACATTTGTTGGACAAGAAAAATATGAAAGTTATAAGAATAAACAACAAGAAGAAATTGTTACAACCGGTGAAGTTATTGAAGATGTTTATATTGATAATGAGATAACAACAAAAGAAGAAAAGATTCCAGTAACAGCTGAAATATATGCTGATAAATTGAAATTGTCACAATATTTATTATTTGGTGATAATCAACAATATAAAAAGTATATCGTTAAAAATGGTGATACAATTGAATCTATTATTGATGCTAATGAAATATCAATAGAAGAATTTTTGATAACAAATCCAGATATAAAAAGTGCTCAAAGTTTACTATATACTGGGCAAGTTGTTACAATTAATACAATTAATACAAGATTAGATGTTGTTCAAACAACATATTTAGTTGAAGATGTTGAAACTCGATATAACGTAGAAGAAAAAACAGATTTAACATTACTTGAAGGAACGACTAAAAAAGTTCAAGAAGGACAAAATGGTATAAATAGAGTTTCACAAAAAGTTAAAAGCGTTAATGGCGTAATTACATATGTATCACCTGTTGGAAATGAAGAACTTAAACCAGCTACAAGTGAAATCTGGGTTGTTGGTGGTAAGATTGTTCCTAACGTTGGTAGTCTTAAAATTTGGGGCTGGCCAACAGACAGTGGATATCGTATAACATCTGATTATGCTTGGCGTATTAACCCTGTAACTCGTATGCGTGAGTTCCATAAGGGAATCGATATCGCTGGACTTGGTTATGGCAAACCAATATATGCTGCAAATAACGGTACTATTTGGGCAGTTAAATATCAACCAGGTTATGGTTATCATGTAATAATTAATCACAATAATGGTTATTATACTCTATATGCTCACATGAAAGCATTCGCACCAAATACAAAAGTTGGTAAGACTGTTTCAAGAGGTCAAGTTATAGGTTATATTGGATCTACAGGTATGTCTACTGGACCACACGTTCACTTTGAAGTATGGACTGCTCCATATCAAAGAATATCACCTTGGACATTCTATAAGCGATGATAAAATTTTGTTCACTTTCTAGTGGCAGTAAAGGAAATACAGCTTTTATTGAGGTGAATGGAGATAAATATTTAATTGATATTGGAAATACTTGTTCTTACGTTGAAAAAAACTTAAAAGAAATTGGTATAAATCCACGTGATATTAAAGGAATATTTATCTCCCATTCTCATAGAGACCATATAGAAGGATTAAGAGTATTTATAAAAAGATATAATCCTGTAGTTTATTTAAGTAAAGATGCTTTCAATGAAATAAAAAAAGAATTTTCAATAGAAAATTATTCTTTTTTGGAAGAAACAACATTTTCAAATTTTGGATTAACATTGATTCCAACATCACATGATGCAAAAGGTTCATATGGCTTTTTATTTGATGATATAAATGGTAATACAACCGTTTATATAACAGATACTGGATATGTTAGTGAAAAGAACTTAAAACTGATTACAAATAAAAAACTATATTATTTTGAAAGCAATCATGATATAGAGATGCTTATGAATGGACCTTATCCATACTATTTAAAGCAAAGAATTTTAAGTGATCGAGGACATTTATCAAACAAGTCATCAGCATATTATTTGCATGAAATAATAGGTGATAATACTAAAACAGTTATTCTTGCCCACTTAAGTGAAACCAATAATACGCCTGATGCAGCTTTAAATGAACTAAAAAGAACTTTAAAGAACTATGACCAAAAAATTGATAATATCATTGTTGGAAAGCAAAATGAACGAGGAGAGTTAATTGAATTATGATTAAATTGATATGTGTTGGTTCAATTAAAGAAAAAGAATTAACTGACTTGATAAATGAGTATTTAAAAAGAATAAGTAAATATTCAAAAATTGAAATAATTGAAGTTCCCGATTGTGATTATGATATAAAAGAAACATTAAAAAGAGAGGGCGAGAATGTCTTAAAACACATTTCCCCAAAAGATTTTGTAATTACAATGGAAATTGAAGGTAAGGAACTAACTTCGGTTGAGCTATCAGAAAAAATAAGAACAACTTTAATAACAAATAGTAATATTGATTTTGTAATTGGAGGTTCTTATGGACTTGATGATAGTATAAAGATGAGAAGTAATTATAAATTATCTTTTTCAAAATTAACATTTCCACATCAATTATTTAGATTAATTTTACTAGAACAAATATATCGTTCATTCAAGATAATTAATAATGAAACATATCATAAATAAAACTATTAAGGAATTAATAGTTTTTTTAAATATTGCATTAATTTTTGATTTTCTTACTATCTATATAGCAAATACAATAAATATAATTGCTTGTCAAACATCTAAAGTAACCTGAAACAATATAAAAATATCAAAAAAAGTAAATTTTATAGTTTTGTAAACCCACCTTTACACATTATTAGTCATTTGTTTGCTTTTTTTACACAAAAAAGATATAATGAAAATGGTGATAGAATGTTAGTAAATATGAAAGAAATGCTAATTAAAGCATCAAAAGAAGGAAAGGCAATACCTCAATTTAATATTAACAATTTAGAATGGACTAAATATATATTAGAAGCTTGTGAGGAAAAAAAGAACCCTGTAATATTGGGTGTCAGTGAAGGCGCTATCAAGCACATTGGTGGCTACATAACTACTGTTAAAATGATTGAAGGATTAGTTGAGGATTTAAAAATAACAATTCCAGTAGTAATTCATTTAGATCATGGGTCCTCATATGAAAGTTGTGTAAAAGCAATCGATGCTGGATTTACTTCAGTTATGGTTGATTTAACAAAGCAGCCAATTGAAACTAATATAGAAGTTACAAAAAAGGCTGTTGAATATGCCCATAAAAGAAATGTTTCAGTTGAAGGTGAAATAGGACATATAGGGCTAACAACAGGAGAAGCAATATATACTGAGGTTGATGATGCTGTAAAATACGTTGAAGCAACAGGAATAGATGCATTAGCTCCTGCAGTTGGTAGTTTACATGGAATATATTTAACTGAACCAAAAATAAGTTTTGAACGAATTCGCGATATTAAAAATAAAACTGGAGTTCCTTTAGTATTACATGGTGGAAGTGGAATTCCTGAAGATACTTTACATCGCGCAATATATGAAGGAATTGCTAAACTAAACATAAATACGGCATTACAAGTTGCATGGGCTAAAGCTGTTAGAATATTTTTGAACGAAAACACAGACATTTATGACCCAAGAAAAGTAATTGGTGCTGGAGAAAAGGCAATTAAAGATTTAGTTAATTATTATATTGACTTTCTAAATAGGGGAAGAGACTAATAAATATTTTAGGAGGTTTTAAAGTGGAATTAAAAATTAAAGGGAATAGGACATTAACAGGAGAAATAAAAATAAGTGGGTCAAAGAATAGTGCCCTTGCACTTATTCCGATAGCTTTATTATCAGATGGAGTTGTTACAATTGACAACGTTCCTGAAGTAAGTGATATTTTTGTTCTAAAAGAAATATTAGAATATTTAGGTGCCAAAGTATCATTTGATAATAATGTTATGGTAATTGATAATGCAAATCTAGTAAATAAAGAAATACCAGAAGAACTATCACATAAAATGCGTGCATCTTACTATTTTATGCCAGTTCTATTATCAAGATTTAATAAAGTGGAAATGTTTTTTCCGGGTGGTTGTTCAATAGGTGCAAGACCAATAGATCAAACACTTAAAGCCTTAACTGCTTTAGGTGGTGTGGTCGATGAAAAAGATAATCACTATGCAATAACGACAGAAGGTTTAGTTGGAGGACATGTTTATTTAGATATGCCAAGTGTTGGAGCAACTGTTAATACTATTATTGCAGCTGTTAAAGCAAAAGGGACAACAATCTTAGAAAATGCTGCTAAAGAGCCAGAAATAGTTAATGTTGCAACATTCTTAAACAGCATGGGGGCTAAAATAACAGGTGCTGGTACAAGTGAAATCAGAATTCGTGGCGTTAAGAAATTAAACGGTTGCTACACTGAAGTAATTCCTGATCGTATAGAAGCAGGCACTTATGTAATAGCAGCAGCAATGGTAGGGGAAAATTTGAAAATATCAAATATTATTCCAGAACATATTGAAGCATTATTATTAAAAATGCAAGAGATGGGGATAGATTTTGAACTTAATGATAATTCAGTTTTAATAACTGCACCAAAGCACAAATTGAAACCAGTTAAAATTAAAACTCTAGGATATCCCGGTTTTGCAACAGACTTGCAACAACCTGTAACACCTTTATTAACTAGATGTAGTGGTGTTTCTAAATTAGAAGAAACAATTTATGAAAATAGATTTAATAATGTACCATATTTAAACGAAATGGGAGCTAATATCGAGATTAAAGGTCGCGAATTAAAAATAAGTGGACCAACTGAATTTAAGGGTAAAACAGTTGAAGCAACTGACTTAAGAGCAGGAGCAAGTTTGCTTATTGCAGCACTTGCGGCCGATGGAAATACAACAATTAAAAATGTCAACCATATCTTAAGAGGATACGACAATTTAGTCGAAAAATTAAGAGCAGTTGGTGCAGACATTGAATTAGTATAAAAAATTCTTGCACTTTATAAAAAAAGTTGCTATAATACATATGCATTTAAATTTCTATGGCTACAAAGCCATGGCGGAAGGAGAATAAAAAATGGCAAAGGAAACTAATGTTAAATATGTTGATACAAAAGTAACATGCTCTTGCGGTAATACTTTTACAGTTAGATCAACTAAAGAAAGTATGCATATTGAAGTATGTGATAAATGTCATCCAGCATATACTGGAAAACAAAATCGTACTTCTAAAAAAGGACGTGTTGAAATGTTCAATCGTAAATATGGCCTTACAGAGGAAAAATAACATACAAAAAAGTATGTTTTTTTTTATAATTTTTTGGTATAATTGATATATGGAGTTGAGTACTATGTTTATAGGAAAATATAATAAAGCGGCATGTGTTACTTATCTAGGAACATTTGCATCATTAATAGGAATTTGTTTAGCCCTTAAACATCGCATCAGAACAGCTATCATTTGTTTGGTTGTATCAGGTGTTTGTGATATGTTTGATGGCAAAGTAGCGAGAAAAGAAAAAAATCGTACAGAAGAAGATAAAAACTATGGAGTCGAGATAGATTCTTTATCTGATACAATTTGTTTTGTAGTGTTCCCAATTATAATATCATTAGCAATGGGAATGGGACGTTGGTACAATGTAATAATATATGCAATATATGGATTAGCTGGTATCATTCGTTTAGCTTATTTCAACGTTACAACAAGCAATTCGGTTGCAATAAAGCAATATACAGGACTTCCTGTGACATCAATTGCAATAATATTGCCAGCAACTTTCCTTTTATCATTTGTAGTTGGACCATATGCATATAAAATAATTGCAACATGTGTAATGGCTTTAGTTGGATTCTTATTTATTAGTAAAATTAAAATTACAAAACCAAAAGGGAAAATAATATATGTATTCTTAGTTGCTGCTATTATATTTATATTATTTATGCTTTCAACATTCTACTGGAAGGCAAGAATGTAAATGAAAATTTATAATCGTGACCTAAAAAAAGTTGTTGATGAAGTTGATACAAATGCCAAAAGTGTTCAATTTCTATATAACAATTTTTTTGGTAGAATAATTTTAAAAGTTGCAACGAAGCCAGTAATATCCAAAATAAATGGAGTTAGATATTCAAAAAAAAGATCTGCTCAAATAGTACCCAAGTTTGTTTTAAAAAATGAAATTGATATGAGTGAATATCCAAATAAAGAGTATTCCTCATTTAATGATTTTTTTACTCGTAAGATAATTGAAGAAAAAAGACCGATTTCTACCAAAAATAGTGATCTTATTTCTCCTTGTGATTCTTTATTAACTGTCTATAAAATTAATGATGATTTAACTTTTAATATAAAAAATAGCACTTATACAGTTGAAGAATTATTAAAAGATACTGAATTGGCAAGAAAATACAACAATGGTTATCTTTTATTATTTCGTCTTACAGTAAGAGATTATCATCACTATTGCTATATTGATTCTGGTAATCGTGATGAATATAAAAAAATAGATGGAATTTTACATACTGTTAATCCAATCGCTTGTAAAAAAGAAAAAGTATATTCAGAAAATTCAAGAGAATATACAACACTTCATTTAGATAACTTTGGTGATGTTATTCAAATGGAAGTTGGGGCATTAATGGTTGGAAAAATTAAAAATAATGAATCTAAAACATTTAAACGTGGAGACGAGAAAGGTTATTTTGAATTCGGGGCTTCAACAATTATAATGTTATTTGAACCTAATAAAATAAAAATAGATGATGATATATTACTTCAGTCAGCAAATGATATTGAAGTGAGAATTAAATATGGTGAGACAATAGGAAAAAGTTTACAAAAGTAAACTTTTTTTATGTTTATTTATGTTGTATAATTATAATAGGAGAGTGTAGATATGGATAATGAAAAAAGTTCTTTTTTTGATAATCATAGTGCTGAAGAATTACTAATTTACTTTTTTGTTATTTTAATAGTAATTGTTTTTGTTATTTTGTTAATTCCAAGAAAAGAAGGAAATCCTTCTAATCCGATTCAAAATAAACAAAATAATGACGTAGTAATTAAATTAGTAGGTGATAATCCATATCATTTGTTAAAAGGTAAAACATATGAAGAACCTGGTTATGAGGCTTTCGACTCTTT
Organism: uncultured Bacillota bacterium; assembly: GCA_946622285.1. Lineage (GTDB taxonomy): Bacteria > Bacillota_I > Bacilli_A > RF39 > UBA660 > RUG11241. The sequence continues at coordinate 4,593 of CAMOPK010000015.1, read as the reverse complement.
AAATAATAATATTTCACAAAGAATTGTAGTGAGTGGAAAAGTTGATATAAATACACCTGGTAAATATGAAATAACTTATCGTGTAGATAATGTTGAATCTAAAAGAATTGTTATTGTATCTAATATGGAACCAAAATTTATAGATGAAGAAGAAGATTTTATAAATGATTCACATACAATAATGTTACTAGTTAATGGTAATGATTATGATAAAACAATTTTACCTGATAATACTGAGACTACATCGCGCGGAATTGAATTTGAAGCGGATCAAAATGGAACATATCCATTCGTTATATATGATCAATATGGAAATCAAATAAGACTTGAAAGAAAAATCGAGAAAATTGATAAAACTGCTCCTGATGGAACTTGTACGAACAAGTTAGATTTAGGTAAAACATACGTTGAAGTAAAAGCTACTGATAGTCAAAGTGGGATAAGTGCTTATACTTATAATAATGGGGAAAAACAAAATACGAGTAGTAACCCGAAATACGAATATTCAGGACTTTATAAAGAAGTTCAAGTAACTTTAATTGACAAAGTTGGTAATAAAAAAACTATTAAGTGTGTTTCATCTGGTGAAGGTGCAACAGCTCAAATAAAACCTCCAGCTGGTGCAAATATAATAAAATCAGCTGACTCGGATACACTTAAAGTTTCTATAGAAAAGAAAAGTGGATATTACATAACACGTATATGGGTAGTTGATCCATATAATCAAATAAACAAAGGGCTAATTCTAGAAAATTGGAACAAAAAAAGAGCTCGTGCATCAAATATTATTAACCATGAAATATCATCACGAGGTTTAAATAATAAAATTGTTGTAGGTATTAATGGTAGTGGTTTTTATGAAAATGGGACTTGGACTCCAGGTTGCAGTTCATCATCTTATAAAAATCAATATAATAGAACAACTGAAGGGCCATTAGTTATTTATGATGGCAAAGTTGTTAGAAATTGGTATCAAGATGGTGCAGTCGATAAAAGTCGAAATCATTCAATATATACAATAAGCAAAGAAGGTTATTTTGATACATATCAAAACTTCAATGGTTTAGCCGAAGCTGAAAGGCAAAAGTTTTTCAATAATATTGTAAGTAAAGGGTACCGTAATACTTGGACATTTAGACCAGTTGCAATTTTAAATGGAACTATTTTAACTACTAATTTAGTAGGTGAACAGATGAAGAATAGAAATGTTGTCTGCCAAATTGATCGCAATAACTGGGCAATATTAACTGGACAAACAACTGCAAAGGACGCAGTTAATATTCTTAAAAATATGGGATGTAAAACAGCTGTTAATATGGATGGTAGTGGATCAGTATCTTTGCATTTCAAAGCAAAAAACGGTACTTTAGAAACACTTCATGGTGGAGGCCGTGATGTAGTTGATACATTATATATAACTGAAAAATAAAAAAGTTCATTTTTATGAACTTTTTTTAAAGGAAAAAAATTATTTTTATTGTATAATGTTAATAGGTAGGATGATAAAGGTGGACGCAGATAGAGATAGCATCATTAGTAAAGATACGATTTTAATTGGATTTGTTGCTTTAGCAGTTATAATTTTAATTGTTCTTTTAATATTACCTTCAAAAGGTAAACCTGGTTCTCAAACACCTACACCAACATCTCCAAAATCTAATATAAATATTAATTTGTTTGGAGATAATCCATATCATCTTCTACAAGGGAAAAAATATGAAGAACCCGGGTATGAGGCTTATGAAAATGGTGTAAGTATTTCATATGCAGTTAAAAAATCTGGTACTGTTAATACAAGTGTACCTGGAAAATATGAAATAACATATGAAGTAGATGGAGTAATTGCTAGAAGAACAGTAATTGTTTCAAATCTTACGGCATCTGTTATTGAAGATTCAAATGAATATACAAACGAAAATTATAATATTATGGTATTAGTAAAAGGGTCTGATTATGATAAAACCATTTTGCCGAATGGAAATACCACAGCCGAAAAAGCAATTGAATATGAGGTAAGTCAAAATGGCACTTATAATTTTACTGTAACAGACATATATAATAATCAAATAAAACTCGTAAAAAACGTTAGTAATTTTGACAAAGAACCGCCAACAGGAACGTGCACAAACAAATTAGACTTGGGCAAGACTTATGTTGAAGTAAAAGCATCAGATGAAAAAACCGGAGTATCTAGGTATGTATATAATAATGGTGAAAAAGATACTTCAAGTTCAAATCCAAAATATGAATATAATGGCTTATATAAAAATGTAAGTGTGACTTTATATGATAAATTAGGCAATAAAGCGACAATTAAATGTGTTTCGTCTGGAGAAGGTGCAACTGCACCAATAAAACCTCCAGCTGGTGCAAATATAATAAAATCAGCTGAATCTGATACTTTAAAAGTATCAATTGAAAAGAAGAGCAATTATTATGTAACACGTGTATGGGTATTAGATCCATACAGTCAAATAAATAGAGGATTAGCAAACTGGGGTAGTAGTTTAGCACAAGCAGCAACTATAACAAAAAATGAAATTTCAAAATATGGCTATCAAAATAAAATTATAGTTGGTATCAATGGTAGTGGATTCTATAGCATGGGTTCTTGGGAACCATCATGTTCTGCATCATGTAAAAATCAATATAATAAAACATCAGAAGGTGGTATTTCAATTGCCAATAGTCAAGTTTTAAGAAGTTGGTATCAAGACAGTATGGTTGATAAATCACGAAATGATGCAGTTTATACAATTAGTAAGGAAGGATATATTGATGTATATCCAAACACTAATAGTTATTCAGAAAGTGCTAGAAAAACGCTTTTCGATAGTATTATAAGTAAGGGATATCGCAACACATGGATGTTTAGACCAGTTATAATGCAAAATGGAAAAGTTGTTGATAGCAGTATATTAGGAACATTCCTAAATGGTGCTAATAAGCGTAGTATCGTATGTCAGATAGATCGCAATAACTATGTTATGCTAACTATGCTTTCGCACGGCATAAGTGAGCTTAGAACAATTTTACCTAACTTAGGTTGTAAAACAGCATTTAATCTAGATGGTGGTGGCTCAATATCATTAGTATTTAAGAGTAAAAATGGTAATGTAGAAACAATACAAGGTGGTGGAAGATCAATAGTTGATACATTCTACTTTGTTGAAAAATAGGAGGGTTTTATGAAAGCATTAATAACTGGGGCAAGCTCGGGGATCGGCTTAGAAATGGCGCGTATTTTGGGTGCTAAAGGTTATGATTTAATATTAGTTGCTCGTAGAAAAGAACAATTAGAAGAACTTAAAGAAAGTTTAAATGTAGATGTACAAATAATACCATTAGATTTGTGTAGTACATTTAACTGTATGAAACTTTATAACAAAGTTAAAAAATCGAAAATAGATATTGTAATTAATAATGCAGGATTTGGTTTATTTGGAGAATTTACTAATACTAAATTAGAACGAGAACTTGATATGATTGACTTAAATATAAAAGCAGTTCATACCTTAACCAAATTGTTTCTTAAAGATTTTATGAATGAAAATAAAGGATATATTTTGAATGTAGCTTCATCAGCAGCATATTTTTCTGGGCCATTAATGGCAACATATTATGCAACAAAAGCTTATGTTCTACATTTAACCGAAGCTCTTCAAGAAGAAGTAAAACAAAGTGGAAAAAATGTATATGTTGGATGTTTGTGCCCAGGACCAGTTGATACTGAGTTCAATAAAGTTGCTGGAGTTAAATTTGCATTAAAATCATTATCTAAAGAATATGTTGCAGAATATGCTATAAATAAAATGTTAAAAGGTAAGAAAATAATAATTCCAGGATTTAAAATAAAATTAATTATCTTTTTCTCGAAATTTGTTCCGAGAAGATTTACAACACATATCAATTATTACAATCAGCAGCAAAAAGGTAAAAATGATTGAGTATTGGGATATAAATAAGTATGTTATAAAAAAAGCGGATTTATATAATTATATAAATCCTTTTTTTAATCTTAATTATATGAAAAGTCATAATTTCTTTTATATACAAATTGCATTAGAAAAATATAAAAATTATTTTGAAAATATATATAATGAAATTGATTCAAATATAAGACTTGATATTAATCAAAAAATAGCAATTCTAGCATCACCTAGAAATGAATTAATAATAGCAGGTGCAGGTTCTGGAAAAACTACAACTATTGCTGCAAAAATAAAGTTTATGGTAGATATACTAAAAATTAATCCACAAGAAATATTATTATTATCTTATACTAATGAAGCGGTTTTAGAAATGAAAAAAATAATCGTTAATAAATTTGGTATTAAAACAAATATAATGACATTTCATAAGTTTGCCCTCGAATTACTAAATAACGTTACTAGTATTAAAGCGAATATTAGTTATGATGAAATAATTATTAAATATAACATATATGAAAAAATACTGCTATTTATTTACTTATATTTATTTTCAAATTTATTAATAAAAGATATAAAAAATAAAAGTAGTAATTTCATAAATTGTTTTTACGAATTCCAAAAAGATTTTAACAAGTATTTTTATGAAAATTTAGTCATTAAT
>CAMOPK010000014.1 GCA_946622285.1 uncultured Bacillota bacterium | reverse complement strand
CCTACTAAATATCCATCATCATTAGAATGTTTTACTAGTTTCTGAGCAATTAAATAAATTACATCAAAACCACCACCAATAATGCCACCTAAAGCTTTTTGAATAGCTTTATCTAAATCTTTACCATCTAATGAAGGATCTTTTTCTTTTAGATTATCACCAATTAATTTTTTAACAGCATCAAAACCATCATTTATGATATTGTGAACCATTTCAAAAGTCTTTTTTTCAACATCTTCTGTTGTTTCTTTTTCAATGATTTCTTTACAACATTTATAAACTGCATCTCCATACAATTCCTTAGCAATACGTTCTTCAATATTTAAAGGAAGTGGATCACCATACCAAGATTTAGCTTTCGTATAAACTAAATCAGTAGTTGTTTTTTCACTATCAGGTATTACAGGTGAATAAGGCTTGTCTGGGAATTCAATAACTTCATATTCTTCACACATATCAAGAATTTTATGTGTATTTTCAATTACGACTTCTTTTCTAGTCTCTTCATCAAGAAAACTAAATTCTTCAAGCATTTCTTCAGTTGTTCTAAAATATTGTGGTGGAATTCGATTATAACCAGGTTTATTTAAATATCTAGCTAAAGGATGTCTTCCTTTACCTGGAACATTCTGATTAACTATGAATTCACGATAAATTGTATCTTCTTTAGAAATAGTATGTGCATCACTAGTTGCAACTACAATTTTACCTATTTCTTTTGCACATTTAATTATCTTTTTAAGCGCAAATATTAAATCATCATAATTAGAAATATCATGTGAATATAACAAATGCTCATAATTAGATGGTGCTTGAACTTCAATATAATCGTAGAATTCCATTGCTTCTTTTAATTTTTCTTCGGTTTTTGTCAAAGCAACATCAAATATCTCACCATTCATACATCCACTACCAATAAGTAGATCCTCACGATGTTCATTTATTATATGTTTTGGTATTCTAGCACTTTTAACTAAATATGTCGTATTGGCATAACTAATAAGCTTAAACAGATTTTTTAAACCAACTTTAGTCTTAGCAATCATATTAACATGATGTTCTTTAACTATTTCATTTATTTCCTTCTCACCAACAATATTAGCAAGATCTACTAAAGTATTAATACCATCAATTTTACTTAATTGCTTAACCATTTTATAGAAAATACTTCCTGTTGCCTCAGCATCATAATCAGCGCGATGGTGATGTGCACTTGTATTAACTTCTTCAGTTTCTTCATCATCATCACTTTTTACATTTTCGTCAAACTTAATTTTATAATATTTTGCTAAAGCTGAAAGTCCATGCTTTTTACAATCTTTGTTAATTGCTTTTGATAACATCCAAGTATCAATAACAGGATTAGTTAATTCTCCTAAATCATATTTATAATATGCCATTTCTAACATGTTACGATCAAATGTTGCATTATGTGCAACTAATGGCAAATCACCAATCCATTCTTTGAATTTAATTGTTACTTCTTTTTCACTTAAAGAATTAGCTACCATTTCATTAGTAATACCAGTTAAAGAAGTAATATCTTCATCTATTGGTTTACCTGGATTAATTAACTCATCAAAGCGTTCAATAACATTTCCATCTTTTAATTTAACTGCACCAATTTCAATCATAGAATCACTTAAGCCAGGATTAAAACCAGTTGTTTCAGTATCGAATACAACATATGTTGATGAAAAAATATCATCGTCAGTTGGATTAACAACAATGTCAGCAGAGTCATAAGAAAGTTCTAATTCAACACCATACATACCTTTAAAATATGGAAGATTCTTCATTTCTTCCTTTTTCTTAGCAATTTCATTTTCAATCTCAACTTTTTCTTCTTCACTTGCAGATGCCAATTTACTTTCAAGTTCCTCAACCATTGCTTTATATGGTGCCTTTAAGTTCTTATTAAATTTGCCAATTTCACCATATACATGAGGGAATGCTTGACATCCATCATGATCAGTTATAGCAATACCGCGATGACCAAAAGCCATTGCAGTTTTTACCAAGGCGATTTCATCTGAAACTCCATCCATCTGACTCATCATTGTGTGTGCATGAAGTTCTACTCTTTTCTCAGGTGCTTCATCTTTTCGCTTATCCTCTTTTTTCTCAAAAGTATTTATATCTGTTACAGAATAAGTAATTTCTTTAGCATATTCATCGTATTTAATTGCACCTCTAAATTTATACCATTTTTCTTCTTTGACGTTTTTAGAAAAATATTCAAAGTTTTCGTCATTATCAACAAACATTTTGGCATAAATGCTATCTGTATTATCTGTTATTTTTAAAGTTACTATACGAAGCCCAGGTTTCTTTCTTGATTCAATTACTTCAATACCAAATACACGCGCTTCAACAATAGCATCTTCCATTGTTTTCAAAATTTCTAATGCATTTATTTCATTAATATCAACAGGAACAGTCCTTAAAGGAGTAACTGCACTATTCTCAATTAGATGACCTAAAATAACTCGCTCATCATCTTCCCTAAAAATTCTTTTTGAATAAGTTCTTTTTTTAGGTTCAGGAGGAGCCACTTCTTCTTTTTCAGGAAGCTCAATTTTACGATTTAAATCAGCTTTTATTTCTTCTGAAATTTTTTCATTTAAACTTCTTTCAACCTTTATTTCATAATCTATATTAAAGCCTAAATGAGATAAAACTTGTTTAACTTCATCAAGAAATAAATCAGCTCGTTTTTTTTCGACTATATTACCAACAGACATGCAAATCAAGGCTTTTTCTACTTCTAAAGGATTTTCTAAGCAACCTGTAAAATTTTCTGTTTCTTTGGATAAAGTTTCCATCACTTGCTTTACATTTTGCTTTAATTCATCTAAAGTGTATTCATCTAAAATAAATGTAAGATTTACATCATCTATTTCATAAAAAGCATCGCTTAGTAATTTTTTAATTTTTAAGTAAACTTCATATTCTATAGCTTTATCTATTTTTATTTCAAAAAGGCATTTACTATTATCTCTTTTTTTAGATATGTGTGAAAGCCTAGAATTCATGAATAATGTTCTAGTTTCGTCATCAAGATTTATTTTTTCAAATAGTTTTAATAACTTATCATCCATACATATCACCCATAAGAATTATTCTATCACATTTCAATTGTTAAAAAAAGAAAAAGACATAAAAATGTCTTATCTTTTATATGTACTTGCACTACTATTCATATAAACTTTTATAGTAGTTCCATCACTTATTAAAGTTATGTTCCCTGTCGAACTATCACTTTGTCGATATATCTTAGCTCCATGATTTCTTATTAATTGTTGATTGCTTTCTGTTGGATATTTAGAAGCATGAAAATTAGGTACAACTACCATCTCAGGTTTTATTGCATTAAGTAGTTTATCAGACATTGGATTATTTCCATGATGAGGATATTTTAACATATCCACATCAATATCTTTTAATCCAAGTTGTTTTGCATTATTCGTAAGTGTTGTTAAATCATTAAATGCAGAATATGCATCCCCTGTAAACATAAATGAATTATTGCCATATGTAAGTATGAATATAAATGAATTGTTATTATTATTGCATACTTTATTCCAAGGTGCTATGAAATATAATGTCATATCTCCTGCTACAATTTTAGATGGAATAGAAACAGTTTCTGCAGTTTTATTGTTTCTCTTTAACGCAGCTAAAACCAAAGAAGTGTCATCTGAACTTTGACAGTAACATTGACTTACACAAGTATAAATGTTAACAGGATATAAAATTCGATCTACTTTAAGATTATCCAATATATGTGCTTGTGCTTGAATGTGATCATATTCAACATGTGAACCTATCATGTAATCAATTTTAGTTACACCAAGTCCTCTTAAATAATTAAGGTCATCATTTTCGCATCCTTTACGTCCACCATCTATATATATTACTTTATCATCTGTTCTGATTAGAATTGAATCATCATAATGTCCATTAGCAATAAAATGAATTTCTAATGATGATAACAATTTAATATTTGGATTGGAACAACTAATACTTTTTATGTTACCTGACTCATCTTTTATTTTGATTGTTGTTTCTTTTACTTTGTTTTTAAAATAATACGTTTTTTCACTTGTATAATTTGAATATGTACTTTTATCTAAATAGCTATATTGTAAATTCCCATATCCACCACTAGATGTTACTGTAGCGAATATTTTATCTCCACTTTGACTAATAGTACAACTAGCCGTTAATGCTTGATATATATTATTAATAGTTACAGTTTTTACAACATATTTATTGCCTGCATATATTTTAAAATTATATGTTCCATTATTTTTAACTTCATATTCAATTTCACGATCATTATTTGTAGTACCATCAGGTAATATTGTATATGAATAATCTTTACCTGTTACAATTAAACTAATCACATTAGGTTGACTTGAAGGTTTTGTTGTTTCTATTTCAATATATGGTTCAAGATCTAATACTTTAACAGTTCTTTTTAACTCTTTTCGAACATTATCGCGGTTTAAAACATATATTATTTCGTATATCCCAGACACTTTATTGTTAACTTTTCCACTTACTGTTACCAAAGAACTAATATCATAGCCTTTATCATCACGGGCACTATAACCCGGATCAATAAAGTCGTCCCCTTTAAATATATTAATTTCTTGTTCACCTTTTAATGCAAATGAATCATTAGATCCACCTTTAATGATAATCAATCTTTTAACTTGATCAATGACTTGATTATTTTCTTTAGCTACATAAGTTACGCTGTGTAAACCTTCAAATTGCTTTATATTTTTAATAACTTCAATATTATATTTAGATTGATAACCAGGATCAGAAAAAGTTTCTCCTAGTTGCATAATCATTGGATTACTGCCTATCAAAGTAATATTATTGCTTGTTAATCCAGAAACATTTGTATAATCATCACAAAATAAATACGCTACATAACTACTATTAACATGGTAAACTCCACTATAAGTTCGGCATCCATCATATTTAAGATTCATATCTTCCAAAGTTACATAGTTAAGTGAATTCCTGAAGTAATTCTTAGATTTATTAATCATCTCATTTTCAATCTTTGAATAGTTATTACCCCCATTCAAAGAAAATAAAATTATTAATACAATGATTCCAATTACAACAAAAGCAATATATTTAATATATTTTCTCGATTTTTCTGCTACTTCTGGATCCATATTATTCACCTATTATATTATACCAACTAAATCCAAATAAAAAAAGACATTAAAATGTCTTTATAAATGCAAATCTATCTCTTCCTTGCATATCTTTTTCAATAATTGCTTCATTATTTAAATATTTTTTAGATAATTCTTTTAGCATATTGCCTTGAGATTCACCTATTTCAAATGCAATTAAATATTTTTTGTTTAAATATTTAGAAATATTTTTTAGTATTTCTTCATAATAATATAAGCCATTATTTGGCGCATATAAAGCAATATGAGGTTCATTATTTTTAACAATATCCATTATTTCTTCATCATAAGCAATATATGGTGGATTAGAAACAACAATATCAATTTTTTCATTCAAAGGTTCAAGTAAATTACCTAATCTAAAATTTATTTGTGCATTATTACTTAAAGCATTATATTCAGCAACTTCTAAAGCTTCTTGTGATATATCAGTAGCAATCATATTACAAAGAATTTTTTTCTTTAAAGTAATTGCGATAGCTCCTGAACCAGTTCCAATGTCGACAATGGTTGGATTATTAAAACTTTTAGAATATTCAACAACTTTTGAAACCAATTCTTCTGTTTCAAAACGTGGTATTAAAACATTTGAATTAACTTTTAAATTAATACCATAAAAGTCAACATTCCCAACAATATATTGAACTGGAATACCTTCTTTTAATTTATTCATTGCATCATCTAAATTGCCAGAATAATACTTTTTTAGATATTCAATATCAGTCATTATTCTCCTCTTAATTTACGAGCTTGATCTTCAGCAATTAAAGCTTCAATTATTTTATCAAGTTCACCTTCCATAACACGATCTAGAGTATTAATAGTAAAACCAATACGATGATCTGTTACACGATTTTGAGGATAATTATAAGTTCTTATTTTTTCACTACGATCTCCAGTACCAATCTTGCTTCTTCTTTCAGCACCAAGTTCATTTTCACGTTCTTGGTTCTTTAAATCATAAAGACGAGTTGCTAATATCTTAATTGCCTTTTCTTTATTTTTAATTTGACTTCTTTCAGTTTGGGAATAAACTACAATTCCTGTTGGAATATGAGTTAAACGAACAGCTGAGTCTGTTGTGTTTACTCCTTGTCCACCACAACCACTACTTCTTGTTATATCAACTCTTACTTCACTCATATCAAGTTCAAAATCAAATTCTTCTGCTTCTGGCATTACTAAAACTGTTGCAGTTGATGTATGAACACGACCACCAGCTTCAGTTTCAGGAACTCTTTGAACACGATGGGCACCACTTTCATATTTTAGTTTGCTGTAAACGTTTTCACCTTTAACCATGAAACTAATTAAAGCATAACCACCTGCGGCTCCTTCTACGCTTTCAAGTTCTTCAATCTTCCAACCTTCTTTTTCAGCATACTTTACATACATACGATATAAATCGCCAGCAAAAATGTTTCCTTCATCTCCACCTGCAGCTCCACGAATTTCGACAATTACATTCTTACCATCGTTTGGATCCTTAGGTAATAACATAACTTCAATATCGCTTTCTAATTTAGTCTTTTGTTCTTCTAAATTATTAAGTTCTTCATGTGCCATTTCAGATAATTCTGGATCTTTAACCATTTCTTTGGCATCTTCTATATCAGATAATATTTTCTTATAATTTTGATAAGCTTCATAAGCTTCTCTTAAAGAAGCTTGCTCTTTAGTAATTTCTAATGTTCTTTTAATATTAGAAATAGTCTCTGGTTGTTCTAATTCATGTTCTAATTCTAAATACTTATCTTCGATTTTTTGTAATCTTTCTAACATGGATTTTCCCTTCTTTCGATAAGATTATACTATATTAATTTTTTATAGTAAAGAAATTTATTATTTATTTTAGTCTTATTTATGATAAAATTATATTGGTGATGATATGGAAATTAAATTACATCCTTCAGTTAAAATCATATCAATTATAGTAGCTATAATAGTCATCTTTTTGATGTATTTAAGATTCATATCTACTAGTGGTTTTATAGTTAAGGAATATAAAGTTGTAAATAAAAACATTGGTGAATATCATGGCTTAAAAATAGTTCATTTTTCAGATATTCATTATAAAAGTACAATTGACAATGAAGATTTAGAAAAAATTGTTCAAAAAATAAATTATATTAATCCTGATATTGTAGTATTTACAGGTGATATATTTGATCAAGAAATAAAATATAACGATAATGACGTTAAAGTTTTAACTAATATATTTAAATCAATAAATGCTTCTTACAAAAAATATGCCATAAGCGGAGACAATGATAATAAAGAAAATTATAAAAAGATCATAGGTAATAGTGACTTCATTGATTTAAATGAGAGTTATGATCTAATTTATGATAAAAATAAAAGTCCTATCTTAATTACTGGAAATAAAGATAAAATAAATGAATTAGATGAAAATACTAATCAAGCATATTCAATACTTCTAATTCATGAACCTGATAAATTTGATAATACAAATAGTTTTGATTTAGTATTAGCAGGTCACTCTTTAAATGGTCAAATAAAAATTCCATTTATTGGTGGTATTATAAAAATGGATGGAGCTATAAAGTATTATGATGAACATTATAAATTAGGTAAAACAGATTTATATATTTCTGGTGGACTTGGAACAAGTAAAGTTAATTTAAGATATTTTAATAAACCATCTATTAATTTTTATCGTATTACAAAAAAATAAGCACTAAGTGCTTATTTTTTACATTAATATTAAGTAAACAACCAACCCTACAATAACAAGAATTAATAATATCATCACTATTTTTAATACTGGCGAAGCTTTTTCATCATCGTCTTCATCTTCTTCATCATCTAGTGATAATTTAACTGAATCAGTAAAGAAAGCATTTGTCTCAGTTATTGTTGCAACTAATTCTTCATTATCATCTTCATCGCTTTCATCTTCTTCATACTCATCAGTATCTTCAAGTTCAGATGTAGAACTTAAATCACTAAACATTTCGAGACTTAAAGCAGTAGTTCCCATCTCTTTTAATTCTTCTAAAGAAGGCTCATCATTTTCCTCTTCTTCAACTTCTTCTGGCTCTGCCAATATTTCAGGATCAATCTTATGATATGGTTCAACAACTCTATCAGTTGAAGCTTTATCTAAATATGCATTAATGTCATAATTCTTTTCTTCTAATTCTTCATTATGAACTTCTTCTTTAGTATTTTCAGAATTACCCATATTGATTTCGCGCATTTTCATCTCGCGACGATATATTTCTCTACCCTTTAGAAGTTCCCTAACCTTTTCAATATCTATTTCATTTGTTCTTTCAATATTAGAAGGTTTATCATCATTTTGAAAGTAAGAATCACTTGCATATATTTGTTCATAAAGTTCCTGATTCCTAGCTACACGACTTTTCGAAGCATCTTGTTCAAAAGCGTAACGTTCTGATCTAGTAGTCATTAAATCACCTTCTTATTCAATTATATAATAACATAATACAAGGAAAAAATAAACAAGTTATTGCCTTATGTACACTTTTTAGTGTATACTTATTACGAGGAGGATGAATATGAAAAAACTTGTTATAGATGACCAAATGTGTGTATGTTGTGGAAGTTGTGCAGCTAACTGTGAAGAAGTATTTGGTTGGTCAGATGATGGTACACCATGCGTTAAAGATCAAAAATTAGTAGAAGAAAATAAAAAGGCTGTAGAGGATGCGATTAATGCATGTCCTACAGGCGCAATTAAATTTGAAGAAGAAAAATAAAAACAGGTTAAACCTGTTTTTTTAATATATATCAACTTGTACTATTGCTAAACCATTATTACCGTCATATTGAAGTTTAACTTTATGTCTTGGAGTGGCACTAGTTCCTCTTGGTTTTTCATCAAAATACATAGTTCCATTTATTGTTTCTTCAAATGAAGCTATTTCATAATATCCTCTACCTATTTCAAATCCTTGAACAATTTCATTTGCATCTATGCCTTTAAGTCTTTCATACATATTGCTAGCAAAATCATTAAAACTTTCTTCATCTACTCCCGAAAATACAATTTCATATTTCTCTCCACTACAGAAATAATAATTGTTTTTACAATAAGAAACATATGAATGTGCAACATTCCATTCTTCTGGATTATCAAAAGCTAATGTTGTTTTTTCAAATAAAATTTCTCTCCACGAATTATCGTTTTCAACGACTTCTTTGTTTAATGCAGATATTGCACGATACATTTCAACGTTAGTATTACGTGCATCCGTTTCATATTCACATATGTGTATTGCTAAAAATACTGTTGCAATAACATTTAGGACTAACAAAACTACCATAGCAATTAATAACACATTTAGTGAATTGCAGTTTGTTTCCGCCTTTTTCTCAATTTTTTTAGTAACCTTTTTTACCCCTTTTTTGTTCCTTTCCATAGTATCACCCACCTTGAATATAATACATAATTAATTTTCAAACAATATCCCTTTGTAAATATAACGTAAAAATAGGCATCGAAAAGATACCTATTTTATAGTCATTCGTGTTGAAAGAAGATCGTTACACGTATAAAAATCAAAGGCAAATAAGCCATTATTATTAACATTTCCTCCACGTGCTAAACAATAATTGAGTCCAGCGTTAATATCGTATGCTGGTATAGCACTTCCAAGTCTTCCAGAAGTTGCCCTCAAAGCTGCTGCATCAGTGTTATAAATTGTCTTTAATTTTGTTTCAGAATCGATTACCCATTCATTAGCTCCGCCTGATAAATCATATACTCCTGTCACATTTCTTGTACTACTTACAAAGACAGAATCATTTGAATAATATGCATCATCAGTTGGAAGATTTGATTTCTTTGTTAATGGCAATATCTTATATTCAAGATTGTTCATACTTAAAGAATATCTTTTAATTATGCCCGTTTTAGTATCGGCTGAATATAATTTTTCACTACCAATACCATATTTACTATTAGTTAAAAATGCTGTTGCAGCCCATTCATAATTACTTACCATTGAAACAGTAGCTTCTTTTTTAACAAAATTATAAGAAGTAACATCTGAAATATTATTAATTAAAGTCTCTAAACTTGCTTTCGTATCATAGTGAGCATTAAAACTGTAAGTACTGCTAACTTCTGTATTACGTGTTAGTTCAAACTTAGAAATCCAAAAGCCATCAGTACCTTCAAATGCCGGATGAACACCTGCAGATGATGTTCCTGGTTCAAATGTAATATTTACTGTATTTGATGCCATTGAATACTTAAATCTAGGAATCCAAACAACAAAAATTGCATCTTCGATTGCCTCATTAAATGGTACTATTAATTCACCAGGTTTTAAATTTTTTAAAGCTGCTAAATAATCTTGAGAAACAATTAAAGCATTAGCCCATCTCTTCTCAGAATAATTGTACCAATCACCATATTTGTTTACATCAGCTTTGACAATATTATTATTACTATCCCATTTTATAGGAATCATATTTGATCTTAAATTTGGTTTATTTGGTAATATGTCAACATTCGTTGCACAATCACTTGTAATATCATATTCAAAATTATCTTTTGAAAATATTACTTTTATATATGCATTTGTTGAACTTAATTTATTCTTTGTATTAGCATTCATATCTTCAACATTAGATGTCTCAAGAATTCTTTGAACATCTATGCAGTAAACATTACCACTTTTACGTTCAAAATTTTCACTGTTTAAACTGACATATTCTTGAGCAGCTGCCTTAAGCATTTTTTCAGTTGCTTCATCAACTAAACTCTTATTAGCTTCAGTTTGTTCTAAGACTGTTGACACAGTAAAAACACCAAGTAAAGAAAGTAGAACAATAACTGCTAATAACTCTACTAGAGTAAAACCCTTTTTATTCATTTTTTTCCTCCTAGCAAGATTCACCTATAGCAACACTTATCTCTCCATTATTAGTTAACTTTAAAGGTGTATTTGAATCGTACATAGTATTTCCATTTGATATATTTCTTGATAAATAATATGCATTTTGTAATGTTAAAATTGTTACACAAGAACTAGAACCATTAGCAATAGCTATATTACCATCATTATAATACGCTTTAGCAGCATTTTTTATATCATCACTAGAAACATTACATTTTTCATCAACTTCATATTTTGATCCATTTTTATATATTTTAACCAAGGTATCTGATGGCAGAATCTTTCCATCACTATCTTTAATGTCATAAGCAAGTAATCCTTCAGTTTGCAATGTTGATATTGTTATACAATAATCAAGATTACTAATTTTGTTACGATTACTTGAATAATAATCTTTTGCAGCTTCAACAACAATTAGCTTTGTTGCATCATCTAATTTATTACTAACTTCAAAGAAACTACTTATAATATTGGGAAATATAATAAGTGAAAGTAATCCAACTATTATGATTACTCCAAGTAATTCTACTAAAGTGAAACCTTTATTCTTCATATTATCACCATTTTAATTATACATTCTTTACAACAAAAAAACAACTAACTATTTAGTTGCTTCTTTTTTTAAAACTTCTTTTCCTTTGTAAGTTCCACAATTCTTGCAAACTCTGTGTGGTTTAACATCACTACCACATTTTGGACATGTAGTTGTAGTATTTGCATCAATTTTGTAATGAGTACGACGCATTCTACCTCTAGTCTTACTAACTTTTCTAAATGGTACTGCCAATTCAAACACCTCTTTCTCTTTAAAATAAGTCTTTTAATTTACTTAATTCAGAATTTTCCTGCTTTTTACTTTTGTTTAAAGTCCATCCGTCACCTTCTAGTTCGGTTGAAGATGCTCCGGGACTTACAACATAATTTGGAATTTCCATGACTATATTTTCCCATATAATAGGCAAAATATCAATAGTATTATCTATATTTTCGATAGTAATACCAACTTCTTCAAATAGAACAACAAGTGAACCATTAATATCAATGTCAAAGTCATAAGGAACATCTTTTAAAGTAATTGCACATTCAAGAATGGCTGTTCCTTTAACATTAACATCTAAAATATAATCGTCCATGTTATTACGAGTTATCTCTCCTGATATTTTAACATTATTCAATGATTTAATATCACTACCTAACATTTCTTTAGGAAATGAATAATCAATATCAATTGTAACATTTTTATCAACACCACTACGTAATCTTGTTAAATCTATGTTCATAAAATCTCCTTGCTACACGATTATACATAAATATTTAGTAAATTGCAAGTTTTTTTTACTATTTTAAACATTTTAATGATATTATAATTATGAGGTGTTTATATGCGAATAGGAATCATATGTGAATATAATCCATTTCATAATGGACATATATATCACATTGAAAAAATAAAAGAAAAATATCCAGATTCAACTATTATTTTAGTCATGAGTTCATATTTTACTGAACGTGGCGATATAAGTGTCCTTGACAAGAAAAGCAAAACCAAAATTGCTTTAGAAAATAATATTGATTTAATAATTGAACTTCCATTCGTCTTTGCAACTCAAAGTGCTGACACATTCGCATATGGCGCTATCTCAATTCTAAATAAATTAGATGTCGATTTACTAATATTTGGAAGTGAATCAGATAATGTTGACGCTTTAAAAGAAACAGCTTTAACTGAATTAGAAGACACTAATTATGATAATATAGTTAAAGACTTCTTAGATGAAGGAACAAATTATCCAACAGCTCTTTCAAAAGCTCTAGACATAATTACAGGGTATAAAATTAATAAACCAAATGATTTATTAGGTATAAGTTATATTAAAGCAATTATTCTAACAAATTCTAAAATAAAGCCAGAAACAATAAAAAGAACAACTGATTATCATGACTTAAAACTAGGAAACATTTCAAGTGCATCAGCAATTAGAAAAGCTCTTAATAGTAAAAATGATATTTCTGTTTCTGTTCCTGAAATAACTAAAAAATATGTTAGATTTATTGATGAAGAAATGTATTTTAAACTTCTAAAATTAAAAGTAATTGCCGACATTGATGACTTGGATATTTATCAAACAGTAGATGAAGGAATTGAAAATAGAGTTAGAAAGTTTATTTATAAATCAAAATCATTGGATGAGTTAATTTTAAACATTAAAACTAAGAGATATACTTACAATAAAATAAGAAGAATGTTGATTCATATTCTTTGCTCATTTAAGAAAGATGATGCCAAAAATCTAGAAATTGAATACTTAAGAGTTCTTGGTTTCAATAATAAAGGTCAGAAAGTATTAAATAACATCAAAAAAGAAATTGATATTCCAATTTACTTTAACTATAAAGAAAAATTAAACAAATATCTAGATCTCGATTTTAAAGTTGCAACTATATATTCAGAGATAGTTAGTGATTCAACAATAATTGAAGATGAATTTAAAATTTTTCCAATAAAAAAGTGATAATTAATTATCACTTTTTTTTGAAAGATTTCTCTTTGCATTTTTTAAATCAAATTCACTTCTGACACTTTTTGCAATAATAAGTTCCCCTACCACCAATCACTACTTTAGTAATCTTAGTCCCACATATTTTGCATTCTTCATCTTTTCTTTGATGGACATACAAACTTTGTTGAAATCTACCATGCACTCCTTCTTCAGAAGTATATGACTTTATAGTGGTACCCCCTTCTTTAATTGCTGCTTCTAAAACTTTTTTTGTATTTTCAATTATACTATTTAATTCTTTTTCTTTTAACTCGCAAGCTTTTTTATAAGGATTAACTTTAGATAAAAATAGTATCTCATCAGCATATATATTACCTATTCCAGTAATAATACTTTGATCAAGTAAAACTGATTTAATTTCTTTCTTCTTATTCTTATATATTTCTTTTAAATATTTACTATTTAATCTATCATCCCAAGGTTCAAGCCCTAGTTCATTTAAAGGAGCTTTTGATTCTGCTTCTTCTTTTTTATATAAATACATTCTACCAAACTTACGTGTGTCTTGATATCTTAAAGAAGTATCATCATCAAAAATAAATTCAACATGCTCATGCTTACCAAGTTCATCACTTGAACTTTTATAATTATATTTACCTTCCATTCTTAAATGACTTAGTAAATAGTAATTATTAAGTTCAAACATCAACCATTTGCCTCTTCTTTTGATGTCATTAATTGTTTCTCCAATTAAATTTTTTATAAACTCATCATTAGTTGGATATTCGATTATTTTTGAATAATGAATTTTAACATTCATTATTTTTTTATTTAATATCTTTCGTTTTAAAGCTTCTTTAACAGTTTCTACTTCTGGTAATTCTGGCATATTAATTACTTCCTATTTTTCTGATATGTTCTTTATATCTATCTCCACGTTCTTCAAAGTTTTTATAAAAACCATAACTTGGAGCTGCAGGCGACATTAAACAAATCATTCCTTTTTGAGTAACGACTCTTGCTTTGTCAACTGCCTCTTCGACATTTTGAACCAAATAAGTTTTTTTAAGACTACCTAATAATCCTGCAATTTTATGCCCTGTAGTTGGGAGACATATAATATTCTCAATATTACTTTGCTTTAAATAATCAACTAATGGTGTATAATCAATTCCTCTATCCATTCCACCAATTATAATTGTATTAACGTTCTTTAATGCTTCAACAGCATTAATAGCAGCGTCTGGAATAGTTGCAATTGAATCATTATAATATGTTACTCCTTCATATGTACCAACTAATTCAATACGATGTGGAAGAGGTTCAAAACTACAAACAGATTCAACTGTTTTAGCTAAATTTAAATTTAATAATTTACTAGCAGTTAATACAAACATTATGTTTTTTAAGTTGTGTGTCCCAACTATTTTTCTTTCACTATTAACGGCAAAAACAGGTTCACCATTTACATACACATATTGGTCATCTTTATATGTATACGAATTTTCTTTCTTAGTATCAGTGATGTTAATAAATTGACCACTCGTCCTAGCAAAATCTTTATAATAATTCAAAAGTTCATTATCACTTGTATATAGAAAATATTCATTTTCGTCATAATTAACACCATTTATTTTAGCCATAAAATATTCTTCTTTATTGCGATAATGATCTAAATGTTCTTCAAACAAATTAAGAATTATTCCAAGACGTGGAGAATGTGTTGTATATTGCAATTGATGACAAGACATTTCAATAACTGTATATGAATCTTTATCTGCTTCATCTGCAATATCTAATATTGGTTTACCTATATTACCTACCAAAAAAGCTTTTTTACCTTGATCACATAATACTTTATACATTAATGAAGAAGTTGTACTTTTTCCTTTAGTTCCAGTTACACCAATTGTATAGCTCTCAGTTGTTTCAAGAAATAATTGTAACTGAGAAGATATTTTACTTGCAAAAGGAGTAATATCAATATCTTTAAATGACACTCCTGGAGCCTTGATAATAATGTCGCATGTATTGATGCTATTATAATCAACATCAACTAAAGAAGCATATCTATCATTTAATGAGATATTTTGATAATTATTATCCATGATTACTAATTCTTTATCAGGAAGGTATTTTCTAATATATTTATAAGTTGATTGTCCTTCCATACCAAATCCAAGAATTATTATTTTTTTATCTTTTAATTTTTCAATTATTTTACTCATTTATTGACCTTCTTACTATATCTATAAATTGCTCTGGCAAATTATTTTCATTATTAAATGATTTTAAAATGTTATTTTCAGGAACTGACTCAAAGTGTTCTTTATAATATTTTAATAAATATGGGAGTTCACCTTGATAATTTTCAATTGTCCTAGAAATTGCATAATTAACTTCATCATATGTACCAACACATTCAAATGGTTTATTTGTTGAATTTCCAGTTAATTCAAGGAAAGTTTCAAGCAAATTCTCTTTACTAAACATCTCTTCTTTAAAAATAGAAATCATTTCGTTTTTTGTTAAAAATGGACTTAATACTATATATACAAATAAACATTTAGGGCAATTACAGCACCAATGCCATTTTTCACCCTTCGATCCCACATTACAACTTTTGAATACTGGATGAAACTCTTTATATTTTGAAAATAAATATGCTATTTGTAATTCAGTTAATGGTCTTAACAAACTGAAATATCTAATATCAATTTTTAAGTATTTTTCAACATAATTATTAAAATCACACTCGTATTCATATGTTTTTGAATATTGATGATTTATTTTAGTGCCCTCAATATTTGATTCATTTGCACTACTTTCATTTGATAAAACTATGTATTTTTTATTATTTAAATAAGCTACTAGTAAAGATACAAATGATACTAATGCCGAAAATGGTGTGTGACCATTTAAATATCCTTCAGTATTTAATTGAAGTAATCTACCATCAATTGTTCTTTTAACAGTAACATGCTTATTTTCATAGCCACCTACTTTAATACATTCTAAATGAGCTTCTTTTGGATTAATAGTAAAGCAATCATTTATGTCATAACTATCTTTAAGTAAAGTCATTGAAACGCATGAATCTTTTCCACCACCAACTGGAATTAAGTTCCCAATTCCATTAAATGTTGGATTATAAAATTTTTCTTTTGATTCAACAATAATGTCCATAAATTCATTCAAAGTCAAATTTATTTTATTTACATACATGAATTCCCCAAGACCATAATAATATAGTTTTTTAAACCAATTTACTTGCTCGGTATTTAAGTATCCACATCTTACTATTAATTTTTTAGGCATACAAGATTTCCAATAACTTATTGCTTCAATCATACCAACATGGAAAACCAAATAATTCAAGTATTCTTCATCAATTTTTTCATTCTTAATATACTTATTATCTATTGTCAAAGTTGGGTTAAACTCTGTTAATCCGGGTATATTAAAATAATACTTAATTCTAATTGCATCAACATCTCTTATAATATCAAAACCATTATATTCAAATGTTTGAAATTTATCTCTTAATTCTTGATAATTCATCTTACCACCATTTGCTTTCTAATCATCTATAAATATTATAACATAATTTAATGAAAAAAAGGCTTTTTAAGCCTTTTTAATTGGTTCGATTTTCTCTTTTCCACCCATATATGGTCTAAGAACTTTTGGAATATTAACACTACCATCTTCATTGTAGTTATTCTCAAGTAAAGCTATTAGCCCTCTTGGAGTTGCAACTACAGTATTATTTAATGTATGAACATAGTATGTTCCATTAGCTCCTTTAGTACGAATTCCAAGTCTTCTTGCTTGAGCTTCACCTAAAGTAGAACAAGATCCAACTTCAAAATATTTTTGTTGTCTTGGACTCCATGCTTCAATATCACAAGATTTAACTTTTAAATCAGCTAAATCACCACTACAACATTCTAGTTGTCTTACTGGAATATCCATGTTTCTAAATACATCTACAGTAAATTTCCACATCTTGTTATACCATTCCATAGAATCTTCTGGTTTACAAATAACAATCATTTCTTGTTTTTCAAATTGATGTACACGGTAAAGACCTCTTTCTTCAAGTCCGTGTGCACCACCTTCTTTTCTAAAGCATGGTGAATAACTTGTCATTGTAATTGGTAAATCTTCTTCCTTAACAATTTGATCTTTAAATTTACCAATCATTGAGTGTTCAGAAGTTCCAATTAAGTATAAATCTTCTCCTTCAATTTTATACATCATTGCTTCCATTTCAGGGAAAGACATAACACCTTCAACAACATTTGCATGAATCATAAATGGTGGTATTGCATAAGTAAATCCTTGTTCAATCATAAAGTCTCTTGCATATGCAATCATTGCTTCATGAAGACGAGCAATGTCTCCAATTAAGTAATAAAAACCTTGTCCACTTGTTCTTCCTGCAGAATCTTTATCAAGACCACCTAAAGCTTCAATAATATCAGCATGGTATGGAATTTCATACTTGGGTACAACTGGTTCGCCAAATCGTTCAACTTCAACATTTTCAGAATCATCTTTACCTATTGGTACACTTTCATCAATGATATTTGGTATTACCATCATTTTTTCTTTGATTTGTTCATTGATTCCTGCTTCTTCTTCTTCAAGTTTTGCAATTCTTTCACCATAATCTGCTATTTCTTTTTTAATAGCTTCTGCTTCTTCTTTTTTACCTTCACGCATCAAATTACCAATTGAAGCACTTTTAGCGTTTTTATCAGCTCTTAATTTATCTCCTTCTTGCTTAAGTTCACGAGTTTTTAAATCAAGTTCATATACTTCATCTACTAATGGTAATTTTTGATCTTGAAATTTCTTTTTAATATTTTCTTTTACCAAGTCACGATTTTCTCGTATTAATTTAATATCTATCATTTCATTTCCTCCAATTTATTTGATATTTTAATATAAGCAGGTCTATATCTTTTTTCAATGCGATCAACATCTTTAACAGTTGGATTTTTTATTCTTGAAATATCCATATTATGATTTAGATCTGCTAATTTAACACTTAATGCATCTTTGTTATTTGACGCAATTATGCGTTCTATATAGTCACTATAATCTTCTTTTTCTCTCCTTGTTAAAACCTCAATTGAGGAGACTATATGCTCACTATAACCCATTTTGAGTAATTCTTCAGAAGTCATATCAGTATCTTCTAAAGTATCATGAAGAAGTCCAATTAACTTTGCATCTTCACCCTCAACATGATTGCTTACTTCGTGCAAATGATTAAGGTATGGATATCCACCTTTATCAAATTTGCCATCAAATAATTTTTTAATTAATTCTTCAGTCTTATCAAACATAACATCCCTCCAAATAATAAAAAAAGACTATTTACAGGAGTGAAAACCACGGTACCATCCTGCTTTAGCCTTAATTTTAATAACGGTCTCCCGGAGAAGTTTTGCTTCTCTCATCCAGAGTAGATTCACTAAAATACATGACTAGTTTTCATCAGCCACTAGTTTTCTAAACATATTAATTTAGTTACTATTCTCTTTCGTCGATTTATAAAAACATTATACAATTATAGTTTTTCTTAGTCAACATTTAATTCTTTTATCTTATAGAAAATTTCCTTCAAAAAAATCTCACATGCAACATCATGAATTGTTCTATTCTCATTTTCTCTATCATCCAACATTTCTAGTGCAACTCGTATGTTCTTTGGAACACCTTTATCTTCTTTTAATTGCTTTAATATTGGAAATGACGAAAGAAGATTAACTTGACTACAATTACTAGTTTCATTCATTATCATGACAATAAACTGATAGAAACCATCATCAATATCAATTTTAACTTTTCTTAAACATTTAATTAAAGATTCTAAATTGATATTTTCTAACTTTTGATTAATTGTAAACAAATCTAATCCATTGTATGCTCTTGCAATATCAGAATCCTTTTTTATAATATTTATACTACTTAATAGTAAGATAATTGCAAGTAAATACTTTGAATCTGACTTGACATCGGTTGTACCATAAAAAGTATATAATGCAATTTCTTCAACACTTCTAGCTTTCTCAACTAAAGGTATTAAATCAATTACTTTTTTACGATTATCATCATATTCTTGATCAGTCTCAATCATCTTAATCTTATTTTCATAATCGTTAATAACTGCACTTAATTCATTTCTAGTTTTCTCATAAGCACGATATTCTTTTTGATAACTACGATATTTATCAGTAAACAAGATACGATCAAAATTGCTATATTTTTTTTCTGGTTCTTTCAATTTAGCAAGTTGCTTACTTGTTTTATTTTTTTCCTCATTTAAATTCTTAAGAACTTCTTTCTTAGAAGGATTTTCATTTAGAAAATCAATTAGTTTTTTAAGTTCTAACTTTCTTACGGTTGTAATTAACTTTTCCATCTATATAAAAACTCTCCATTTTTAAAACACATAATTAATTATATCAAAAAATATGCTCTTTGTATTATTTTTTTATGTAGTATTTATATAGGTCTTCTAAATCAACACTTCTTATCTCTAATGACTTTATTTTTATATCAACAAGATATTTAAGTAATTCATTGATATCACCTTTATATATAAATTCTATCTCATTACTATCAAAATTACCTACTTTCATGTCCTTAAGAGGTAATAATGCTTTATTAACATCATCGCCTTTGATAATTACATGATGCATATTTTGATCTTTTTTATTTTTTTGAATATCAACAACTTTATATTCTTTTATAATTGCATATTGATCACATACTAATTTTGCTTCAGACAAATTATCAAATGATATCAAGAATGTTTTATCAATCTTACTTATTATCTCAAGCATTGCTTCTTTAGTACTATCTTCAACAAGTAACAATGGCTCGTCTAAAATAATAATTGGCTTATCAGTGAATATAGATAAAAGAAATAAGAATTTTCTTGTATCATTATAATTTAAATCACTAATACGTTTATTAACATTTAAATCTAGTTTTTTAACATATGCATGATTCTTATTCTTGCAAAGATATGTTTTTACTTTTAAGAAATTTAATTCTGGCAATTGATCAACATATCTTATCATACTCTTGTTCTTTTTATAAATATTTTTGAGTATAGTTGTACGTCCACTATCAACAAGTCCAACCAATCCAAATATTTCACCATCTTTAATTTCAACATTATTAAATATTTTAAGCATACTATCACCACCTAAATTATATCAAAAAAATCTATGTAAAAACATAGATTTATTTATTTTCTAAAATTCGAGCCATTTTTACCCCTGATGCAGATGCCATCATTAAACCTGTTGTAAGGCCACCACCATCACCAATTGAGTAAACACCCTTAATATTTGTTTCAAAATTTTTATCAACAATTAACTCGTTACTATAGAACTTTATTTCAGGAGCATATAGTAAATTATCTGGATTTGCAAATCCTTCTACTACTTTGTCCATCTTACGAATGAATTCTAAAATATCAGTCATTGTTCTATAACCTAAAGCATAAGTAATATCACCAGCAACAGCTGTTTTAAGAGTTGGTCTAACAGAATTGTTATCAAGTTCTTCTTTCCAAGTTCTTTTTCCTCTTCTAATATCACCTAGTCTTTGAACTATTATATTTCCTAAAGCAATTGAATTGGAATTCTTAGCTATATTTTCACCATATTCAATAGGTTTATCAAAAGGATAAGTAAAGTGATGTGAAACAAGAATTGCCAAGTTAGTATTATCACTTTTTCGATCTTTATATGAATGCCCATTTACTAAAGTTACACCATCATCATAAACTTCAGTTGTTACAAAACCACCTGGATTTTGACAAAATGTACGTACTTTATCTTTAAATGGTTCTGGGTATGCAATTACTTTTCCTTCATATAATAATTCATTTATCTGTTGCATAACTTTATTTGGTAATTCATAACGAATACCAATATCTACAGAACCTATTCTAGTTTCAATCTTATGTTCTTTGCAAAGTTTTTCAAGCCATCCAGCACCTTTTCGACCAACAGCTATAATTACCTTGCCAGCCTTATATTCTTTTTCATCACCTGTCAAAAGGTCTTTTGCTAAAACACCATTTGTTTTGCCATCTTTTATTACAATATCAGTTACAGTAGTATTATAGATAATATCAACTTTTTCGCTGATAAAGTCTTCTATTTTTTTATATAAAACATGTGCTTTTTCGGTACCTAGATGTCTCAACGGAATATCAATTAAATTAAGATCTTCTTTTTTGGCTTTTCTTTGAAGTTCTAAAATTTCATCACGTCTATCTATTCCTTCTAAATGTTTATCAGCACCAAAATCCAAATAAATATCATCAGTATATTTTAATAAATCTTTTATTTCTTGAGTACTTAAATATTGTTTAATAAATGATCCATCATTACCACCAAGATAAAAATTATCTTCGTTCTCATTATATAATGACAAGTGATATGAAAGAAGTTTTCCGTCTGAAAATGCCCCTGCCCCTGAAAATCCACTTGTAATATTACAACATGGCTTACATTTTAAGCATTTTCCTGTTTTTTCTATTGGGCAAGTTCTGTTTTCTATTTTTTTACCTTGTTCAATTATTAATACCTTCTTAGAAGTTTTAAGTTTAATAAGTTCTAAAGCCGTGAAAATTCCGGCCGGTCCTGCCCCTATTATTATTACATCATACATATTATCACCCAAATATAATTATAACAAAAAAATCTATGTTTCCATAGACTTTTTTAATTATTCAGTTGCTGTTTCTGTAGGTTTTGCTTCTTCAGTTTCCTCTACTACAATATTTACATTATCAATCTTTAACTTGCTATCAACTGCTTCTTCTTTTTTTGCATCTGATAATATTGTAGCTACTTCATCTGCAATACTATTAGCAGGATAATTAGTATATGATTGATCACCGATTTCTATTTGCCAGTATCCAGCATCTCCATGCTTACATAATAGTAATAATGTTTTGGCTCCACTAGTATAATCTACTTTTGCTTCAAAACATGTTAAATTACTATATGATTTACCTGCTGTAACTTCACTTATTTTATAATCAGTTACAGTTTCAAATGCTTTACCAATGTTATCGGCTGTAAGTTTAGCAAAATCTGGACTTGCAATATAAGCGATTCTAGCATTCCATGTACCCTTTTTAATATCTAAATATTTACCAGAATGAGTACTATATTCAGTTGTTACAGTAAATTTATAATCATTATAAGAAACACTATAATTAGTTTGCTTAACCACTACTATATCTGCACCAGGATTCTTAGAATCTTTTGCAACTAACGAACTATAAACTAAGTAACCAATAACTGCTGTTGCTAAAAGTCCAACAATTACTCCAATTACTACTAAAAATTTCCCATTATCTTTCTTAATTGGCTCTTCTTTTTTCTCTTCTTCAGGTTGAACTGGTGCTACTTCGGTAACTGGTTCCATTGGTTGGGCAACTTGTGGTTGTCCCATTGGTTGAACCATCTCAGGTTGAACTTGAACTGCTTCAACTGGAGCAACTGGTTCTATTGGTGTTGCTGTTGGAGCCTTTGGTTCCATGTTAGCATTTGAAGCACCACAATTTTTACATAAAGTTTCACCAGGAGCTAAAGATGCACCACATATTTTACAATACATTGTATCCCCACTTTCTATTCTAAAGTAATTATAACATAAAATTAGTTTTTATCAACATTTATGAAATATTTAGGTATCTTTTTTGATATTAATATATTCTCTTTTGTAACTGGATGTTTAAATTCAAGTTCATTTGCATCTAAAAGCATATATTTATATTTTTCAGTTCCATATTTATTATCACCAACAATTGGATTTCCTATATCTTTTAATTGAACTCGTATTTGATTTTTTCTTCCCGTAAGTAAATTAATACTTAAAAGTGAATGTTCTTTATCTCTTTTAATAACTGTATATTCAGTAAGTGCTAATTTACCACCATTTTTTGTTGAATAAGTAAGTAATGTTTTAGTCTCTTTCAAATATGATTTTATAACATCATGATTTTTCTTTACTACACCTGTTACTACTGCAAGATAGTTTCTTCTAACATTCGACCAATTTTCTTGCATTACTTCTTTTATGTTTTGATCTTTTGCAAATAAAACAATACCAGATGTGTCATAATCCAAGCGATGAATAATAAAAATTTTATTTTTTTTATTCTTTTTTTTCACATACTCACTCACTAAATGATATAAAGTTTTTTCTTTTTCAATCTCAGATGCTATTGTTAACATCTTAGCTTCTTTATTAACTGCAATTAAGTATTTATCTTCATATAAAATATCTAACATTAATCCACCATATTAGAAACTGCTATTAAAAGTGCAATTCTACCATATTCGTAAGTTAAAGACCCTTGTTGATAAGCAATATATGGTTCTCTTAAAGGACCATCACAAGATATTTCGATTGAAGAACCTTGAGTAAAGCTGCCGGAAGCCATTATGACTTCATCATCATATCCAGGCATTGGGGCAGGATAAGGAGTTGCAAATGAATCAATTGCTGAGCCTCTTTGAATTCCTTGGCAATACTTAATCATTTTATCACGATCTTTAAATATTAGTGTTTGAACAATATCAGCACGATAATCATTGTATTTTGGACTCACATCAAAGCCCAATTTTTCCATAACTAAGCTTGTCAAAATAGCTATTTTTACACTACTTGCAACTACACTTGGAGCCATATAAATTCCTTCTAAGAACATTTTATTTGCACCTTGAGAAGGACCTACTTCTTTACCAAGTCCTGGAGCAGTTAGTTTTTCAGCAACTAGCTCTATTAAATCTTTTCTACCAACTACATATGCTCCATTAGAAGCAATTCCACCGCCAAGATTTTTAATAAGTGACCCAACTGCAACATCTGCACCTAGTTCGATTGGTTCTTTATCTTGAACAAATTCGCAGTAACAATTATCAACCATAATGATTACATCGCTATCAATATCCTTAATAAATTTAAGAACTTTTTTTAGCTTTATGATATCAATACTTTCACGTGTTGAATAACCTCTTGATCTTTGAATTTCAATTACTTTAATTTTTTTACTCTTCAAAGTTTTTTCAATTTTTTCATAGTCAAAGTCATTATCAATTAAATCTATTTGTTCATACTTAACACCAAAACTCATTAATGAACTTTTATTTTCTTTAATTCCTATTACTTCGTCTAAAGTGTCATATGGCTTACCAGTAATACTAAGTAATGTATCTCCTGGTCTAAGTAAAGCAAACAAAGTTGTTGATAATGCATGTGTGCCAGAAATAAACTGATTTCTTACAAGTGCATCTTCTGCTTTAAAGATGCTTGCAAACACAGCTTCAATAGCATCACGACCATAATCATTATAACCATAACCAGTTGTCGAATTAAAATGACTTTCAGAAATTTTGTTTTCATTAAAGGCATCTAATACTTTTTTACTATTTTGATAACATATATAATCTACTTCTTGAAATTTTTCTTTAAGCTTTAATTCACAACTATTAACTAATTCTTCTATATTTTTTTTAATTTCCATTTTTTTCACCATCTATTCTTATAATACTACCCGATTCATATTTACCATCTAAAACATCTTTAATTGAATCAGTTATTTCATTTAAATCAATTAATTTTTCTTGACCAATGCGTTTCATTTCAAATTTCAAATATTCTTGGTTAATTGTTCTTATCATTTCTGTATTAACCCAATTAAGTGCAAGAGCATATACTTTAGTATCTTTTCTCGCATAGGCTAGAGCTTTGGTCAAATTATTTAAGGCTGCCTTTGATGCTGCATATGTTATAGTTAATTCATTAAATGTATCAATACCATCTGTTGATGAAATGTTGATAACTATCCCATTATCATTTAATAAATATTTAAATGTTAAAAAAGGAGCAACAACATTAATTTCTAATGTCTTCATAAAATCTTCTTTAGTAACATTTTGATAATAATCATCAAAATAATATGCTGCAACATTAACAATAACATCAGCTTTATATTCAAAAGATTTAATACTTTCTTCACTTGATAAATCTAATTTCTTGATAATTAATTTATCACTTTTTATTTTTTCAATTCTATCAACATTTTCATGAACGCATGCAATTACTTTATAATTTTCGTTCAAAAAAAACTCACAAATAGAATAACCTATTTCACTATTAGCACCAGTGATAATAACAGACTTCATATATTCACCCCAAATCACATATATTATAACACTAAAATTAAAATTTTATTGTTGAATATCTCATTTTATGTTATAATCAAAATTGAGGTGAAAATTAATGGAAAAGAAAGAAAAAGGAAAAAGTTCAATAATATTACTAATTATTGTAGCTATTGTCTCATGTGCATTTGGCGCTGGTTCAACATATTTATACATGAGAAAAAGAGGATCATCTAATAATAATATAAATGTTGCAGGAAAATGGTATAGTACTTATGCTGGGCAAACATTTATATTAAATTTAAAATCAGACAAGACATTTGAATATGGTTACGAAGGTCAAGAAATGACTAAAGGTAAATATAAAAGTTCAGATGAAATTATTTCTTTAATTGGTGATAAAGGAACAGATAAGTTGATTTTCGAAAAAGGCAAAGATTACATTGAAATCAATTCAACTAAATATTACAACAAGAAAGAAACTTCTGCTAAGAATGATGATTATTACTATGTACCAGCTGATTATGATACATCAATGTTCACAAAGATTTCTGCAAAAGAAATGATTGAAAAATTCAACAAAGGCGATGCAGCATTCGTATTAACAGCAAGAGGTTCTTGTGGATACTGTCAACAATTTAGACCAATAGCTGCAGAATCTGTTAAGAAATATAATTACACATTATATTACTTAGATACTACAACATTAACTGAAGAAGACTATAAAAACATTCGTGCTTTAGATTCTAAGTTAGAAGAATTTGGTTCTACTCCAAATGTATATTATTTCAAAGGAAAAGCAATTGTTGATATTCAAGAAGGTGCTGCCGATGCTGAAACATATGGTGCATTCTTAACAAAAAATGGAGTTAAAACAAAATAATAAATAAAACTACATGAACAATGTAGTTTTTATTTTGAAAAAATGTTATAATATCTATTAGTTGTGGTGATGATATGAGAAAACTTTTATGGTTATTATTAATTCCAATATCAGTTAATGCTAGAGTAAATTTAAGCACATCAATTGAATGCCAAGAAGAACTTGCAATAGGTGAAAACATCAGTTGCAAATTGGTTATAGATAACCCTGCAAAATCACAAATAAAGGGTGTAAGTTTTGCACAAAACAGTTCTCTATTAAATATAAAATCTGAATATGAACTAAAACAAGAAGAAGATATCTATAACATTGCTTTAGATTCATCAGATGAAAAAATTGATCTATTTGCATTTAACTTCTTAATGGAAAAAAATAATACTAATGTATCTATAGAGAATATAAAAATAAATACAGATATTGAAGAAATTTCTCAAAATGTCGGTAAGAATTTAGCAATTAAAAATATCGCTTATGCTGATCAAATTTATATCAATAATACCCCTATTGAGATAAAACGAGATATATATAATTATGCAATTAATATATATGAAAGAACTGAATATATCGAAATAAAAACAATCACTAGTGGACAAAATAAAGCTGTTAATGGTGAAGTTACATTAATTAAATATACACCAAATATAGCAATTAAGGTTACAAATGAATCTGATACCGAAACTTATAACATCACACTTAATTATAAAAATCCAAATACTGTTAGTAATATAACAATTGAAGAAATTCCTTTTAAGTTTAACCCAAACAAAAAAAATTATTACTTAGAAGTTGAAAACAGCGTTTATAAAGTTACTATGGGAAATGGTGACGTAACAAAAGATTTTTTACTAAATGTTGGTAAAAATAGCATTAATTTTGAAAATAACGATGAAGTATATAATTTTATCATCAAAAGATTAAGAACTAATGAAACTGTTAACAATGATTCAAAATTAAAAACACTTAAAATTGGTAATACATATTTGAACTTAAAAGACGATGTATATGAATATGATTATGTTGCTGATAAAGTTGACGTTGTAACTATAGAAACTGATAAAAATCAGGATTATGAAATTAAATATAGTAGCAATAAAGTAAGAGTTATTGTCTACGATGCAAAATTAAATTCAAGTGAATATGTAATAAATTTAGTTGACGATACTACAACTGAAAAAGAAGTAAAAGAATATGATAATTCAAAAAATATAGTTATATTCTTAATATTCCTATTACTATTTATACTTGTACTATTATTTGTCATTAAAAAACATAAAAAAGAACGTGTTGATTAACACGTCCTTTTTATTTGTATTGTTTTACAAATGCAAATTCTGTTTTCTCACTACATGGTCTTCCTGTATTATATGTACAATCATTTATTATATAATGACTACTTACTGGTTTATCTCCATAGATATGTGCATTTACATCATGAATTGTTTCTAAAGATACTTCTGATGCTTTTTTAAATAAGTCGTCAAATGAAGTTGTTAATGACTCTCCTGTTATTGGATGAGTCCATGTCCCATGTTCTAAATTTAAATAAGGTTTAATTCTTTCTAAATCTCTGAAAGTTAAATCTCCAATATTAACTAATTTCATTATTAACGGGGCAACACAAATAGCATTAGTTCTAACCATCGAATCAAGTAAATTCATAAGAGTTATGCCAGTTGAATATCTAATTGATTCATGACCTCTATTATAAATTTCTCTATATACTTTATTTACTAAATCTCGTAAGTTCTTATCTTTTAAATACCACTTGTGAAAATAAAGCATTTCTTTCTTACCATATTTTTCCATTACATAATCGTCAATCCACATCTCAACAAGTGCATGATAATCCATCTTGTGGTCTTTTGGTTTTGCTGCTGTCATATAATAAATCAAAGGATGACATATGATATCTAATATATAGTGATCTAATTGACCGTATAGAAAAGCCATTACTTCTGGATTATCTTGAAGTTTATGTTCTTTTATGTAACGCATTATTGCTTCAAAATATGCCTTAACATTGTGACTATGTTGATAACTAAATATTCTATAGTCAGTTGCAATTAAAGTATCTGGTCCAAAGCAAAATACTTTTAAATCTTCTTTTTTTATGTCAACTTTTTTATCGATTTCTGGCAAGATTAATTCACCATGAATTGCATGTGTCTTATAAGCAGGCATATATTTTCCCCTTTTCTAACAACAATTATTATATAATTTAAAAGAATATTGTCAAATTAAAAAAACTAAATAAAATTAGCCTTTTTTCCCAAGTTTTTTACTTATTCCATTTAATAGTTCTTCATTATGATAGAATGTTAAAGCTTTAGGTATAACTCTCATTTCAAACTTAGTCGCAGTCATACTTTCTCCATCTAAATTTGCTTCTATAGGAGTTTCAGTAGTAATTGTGAAATTATCACTTCTTACATGCTCAACTAAATCTGATGTCTCATGTTTACCTCTTAATAATTGAACTAAATATTTAA
Source organism: uncultured Bacillota bacterium (assembly GCA_946622285.1). GTDB lineage: Bacteria > Bacillota_I > Bacilli_A > RF39 > UBA660 > RUG11241. The sequence goes on along the minus strand of CAMOPK010000014.1, from coordinate 795 downwards.
TAATTTGTCTTCTATTAGTTGCATACACTATGTAAGCATCAAGCATACCATCATTATATATGCCACTTGGGTTAACATGAAATCCTCCACCATAATATCCCCCATTGCATACGGTTACAATAGATAAATCACGTGTTTTAGATTTTTTATCCCACTCAAGTTTAAATTTATATGGCTTATAAAGAATAATATGTTTTACTACCCCCACTTTATATTGAAGTGGTCTTGGAATAAACTTATTATGCACAATCTTATTATCATTTGCAATATCAGCGTCGACTCCAAAACATGCAACATTAACTAGATATTTATCATTACACTTAATCACATCTACAATATTATCTCCGATTGCAAAAAATTCATTTATAGAACGATTAAAGTCATTTCCAGTTCCTGCGGGAATGCAAGCAACTTTGTTTTTAGTTCCATATATAGCATTAACGACACGGTTTAGAATTCCATCTCCACCAACAGCATATATAATATCTTCACTATCTTTATATTCTTGCAATATATCTTCTGTTGTTCTATCATCGTCATTAATTTCAATTTTATAATCTAAGCCCATTTCTTTAGCAACCTCATCAATTGCTCTTACATAACTATCAAGTCGTTTTTTTAAACTAAATCTATTTACCATAAATATATGTCGCATTTTAATCACCAATTTAATAATATCATAATATATCAAAATATCAAAAAAAAGTTGCCTAAGCAACTTAATTTTTAAGTGGGGCGCGGTGTGGGAATCGAACCCACGCATAATGGAACCACAATCCACCGTGTTAACCACTT
>CAMOPK010000013.1 GCA_946622285.1 uncultured Bacillota bacterium | reverse complement strand
GAACTTGAAGAAGGTACTCAAGTTAAAGTTATTAATGGACCATTTGCTAATATGTTTGGTAAAGTTAAGAGTATCGATATGGCTACTCAAACAGTTGAAGTTACAATTGACTTATTTGGTCAAGAAACAGTTGTTGAATTAGGCCTTACAGATATTGCTAAAAATTAGTTGACAAAAATAATCAAAAATGTTAATATTTGAAGCGGTGCATTTTATTTAAAAATGTACTATAATAATATTGCTATATATTTATTTATATAGATTAAAAGTGGGAGATGCGGAATCGAGAACCACTCATCTAACAAATTATAGGAGGTGTTAATTGTGGCAAAAAAGAAAGTTACAAAAATGATTAAATTGCAAATTCCAGCAGGAAAAGCAACACCAGCACCACCAGTAGGAACTGTTTTAGGACCTGCAGGTATTAACTTAGGAGACTTCTGTACAAAGTACAATGAAGCAACTAGAGATAAAATGGGTGACATTTTACCAGTTGAAATTAGCATTTATGAAGATCGTACATTTGATTTTGTAATCAAAACTCCACCAGCAGCATTCTTAATTAAGAAATATGCTAAAGTAAAAGCTGGTTCAGCTAAGGGTTCAAAAGAAATTGTTGGATCATTAACAAAAGAACAATTAAAAGAAATTGCAGAAATAAAATTACCAGATTTAAATTGCTATACAGTTGAAGAAGCTATGAAAGTAGTTGAAGGTACTGCAAGAAATATGGGAATTGAAATAAAATAATTAAAGAAACATATAGGCTTTGCCTATGTGGGAGGAATTATCCGCAAATTACCACATAAGGAGGTTAAATAATGAAGAAAGGTAAAAAATTAGTAGAAGCTTTAAAGAAAGTTGACCGTACTAAAGTATATACAGTTGAAGAAGCTGTTAAGTTAGTAAAAGAAACAGCAATTACTAAATTTGATTCAAGTGTTGAAATCGCTATGCATTTAAATTTAGATACTAAAAAAGCTGATCAACAATTAAGAGGTGCTGTTCTTCTTCCAAATGGAACAGGAAAAACTAAAAGAGTATTAGTTTTAACTAAGGGAGATCAAGCATCAAAGGCTAAAGAAGCTGGAGCTGATTTCGTTGGAGATTTAGATTTAATCGAAAAAATCGAAAAAGAAAATTGGTTTGAATATGATGTAATCATTGCAACTCCAGACATGATGCCAGCTTTAGGTAAAATTGGTAAGGTTTTAGGTCCAAAAGGATTAATGCCAAACCCAAAAACTGGTACAGTTACAACTGATGTAGTTAAGGCTGTATCTGAAGTTAAAAAAGGACGTGTTGAATATCGTACTGACAGTTTTGCAAATGTACATGCACTTGTTGGTAAGGTTTCATTCACTGATGAAGCTTTAGTTGAAAATATTAAAGCATTCGTTAGCTTGATTATTAAATCAAAACCAGCTACAGTTAAAGGAAAATACATTAAGAATGTATCAATCTCTTCAACTATGGGACCTGGCGTTAAATTAGATTTAACAAGCTTTGACAATTAATAAATAACGTGATATAATCACTGTGTTGATGCCGTAGACAGTAGGTGCTTTAAAGCTTAATTTCCTACCGAGGATAAAAAAGATAATGACTTTTTAACTCCTGCGGTAAGTAGGAGTTTTTTATACGGCTTTTAAAATTAAAGGGAGGAGAGACTTTAGTGGCAAATCAAAAGATCTTAGATCAAAAAGCATTAGTTGTTAATGAAATAACTGAAAAAGTTAAAAATGCTCAAACATTTGTAGTATTTAATAACAACGGATTAAATGTAGCTGAACTAACTGAATTAAGAAGAAAATTAAAAGAATCTGGTTCAGAAGTAAAAATCTACAAAAACACTTTGGTTAAGAGAGCTTTAAAACCATTAAACATTGAATTAGAAGATGAATTTAATGGACCAAAGGCAATTGCTTTCGGAACAGATGCTCTTGCACCAATTAAAGTAGTTAATGAATTTGCTAAAGAACACCCAGCTCTAGAAATAAAAGTTGGATATACTGATGGTGAAATTATTGACACTAAGAAAATCGCAGCACTTGCTAGCGTACCAGGAAGACAAGAATTACTTACTATGCTTGCTGGCGCATTGATGGGTCAAGTAAGAAACTTATCAATTGCATTAAATATGTATCAAGAAAAATTAGAAAAATAAGGAGGAATATACAATGGCAAAATTTACAAAAGATGAATTTATCGCAGGCTTAAAAGAAATGACTATTCTAGAAGTTAAAGAATTAGTAGACGCAATGAAGGAGGAATTCGGAGTTGATCCAACTGCTTTAGCAGTAGCTGCAGCACCTGCAGGAGCAGCTGAAAGTGATGAACCATCAACAGTTACAATTAACTTAACTGAAACTGGTGCTAACAAATTAGCTGTTATCAAATTAATTCGTGAATTAACTGGATTAGGATTAAAAGAAGCCAAAGATATCGCTGATGCAACTGGAGTAGTTAAAGAAAACGTTCCATTTGAAGAAGCTAAAGAAGCTCAAGCTAAATTCGAAGAAGCTGGAGCTAAAGTAGAATTAAAATAATTTAATTATGTATGCTTTAAAGTCTATACGGATAACGTATGGACTTTTGGCGTTTAAAAAGGGCTGATAAAATGGCACATTATTTTACAAATGATTATGTAAAAAGTGATGAGAAAAAAATTGAAATAATTTTTAAAAACAAAAAATATATAATGAATACAGACAATGGTGTTTTTTCTAAAAGAGGACTTGATTTTGGAACGAGAACATTGCTTGAAAATATTCCGTTTGAAAATCTTAAAGGTGATATTCTTGACTTTGGATGTGGATATGGACCAATATCAATAATCGTTAAAGATAATAGCAGTGCAAATGTAGATGGCATTGATATTAATTTAAGAAGTTTAAAACTTGCTAGAAAGAATGCAGAAGAAAATAGAGTAGATGTTAATTTCTTTGAAAGTGATATCTATAAGAATGTCACTAAAAAATATGATTTTATTATTACAAATCCACCAATAAGAGTTGGTAAAGAAATATTATATAAGATATTAGTTGAAGCAAAAGACCACCTAAAAGAAGATGGTGAAGTTTACTTTGTAATTAATAAAGATCAAGGTGCCAAAAGTACTGTAAAATATTTAGAAAATTATTATTTGGTAACTGTAGTTGCCAAAAATAAAGGTTTTTACATTATAAATTTAAAAAACCAAAAAATGTAATTGACAATTTGCTAGAAGTTATTTATAATTATAAATTGGCGACGTATACTCGTATTCTATATGTTTTTACGTTCAATAATATTAGTTTATAGGGGTGAAATAGTGGCTTATACTGTTAAAAAATACGGTGACTATCGCGAACGTAGATGTTACGCGAAAACAAAAAATGGGATCGAATTAGGTAACTTACTTGAGATCCAAAAAAAATCTTATAACTGGTTTATTGAAGAAGGAATCAAAGAGGTATTTGATGATATTTTTCCTGTGGAGAGTTTCACAGGTAATTTGTCGTTGGAATTTGGAAATTACTCATTTGAAGCTCCTCGATATACCATAAAGGGATGCAAAGATCGTTATGCGACTTATGCAGCACCTTTAAAAGTAGAAGCTCGTTTGTTTAACCAAGAAACAGGCGAAGTAAAAGAACAAGATATTTATTTAGGTGATATGCCTATAATGACTGAAAGTGGTACATTTGTAATCAACGGTGCAGAACGTGTTATTGTATCACAATTAGTTCGTTCACCAAGCGTTTATTTTGGTCGTGAAACTGACAAAAATGGACGTAGTATGATTAAATCTCAAATCATACCAACAAGAGGTACTTGGTTAGAATATGAAACAGATGCACATGATGTAGTTTATGTGCGTATTGATCGTACTCGTAAAGTTCCTTTATCAACACTTCTTCGTGCTGTTGGTTTATCTAATGATGAAGAAATTTATGAATTATTTGGTGAAGACGAATATTTAAAACGTACTATTGAAAAAGATGTTAACAAAAATACTGATGAGTCTTTAATTGATATTCATGCAAAATTAAGACCAGGTGAACCATCAACTTTAGATAGTGCAAAGAACCAATTAATTACAAGATTCTTTGATGCATTTAGATATGATTTAGCTAAAGTAGGACGTTATAAATTTAACAAGAAATTAAATGTTTTAGACCGCTTACTAAATCAAACATTAGCTGAAGATATTAAAGAAGGAAGAAAAATTATTGTACCAAAAGGTACAGTAGTTACTAAGGAAGTTCTTGAAACATTAAAACCAATTTTTGAAGGTGGTTATGGTGTTAAAGAAGTACGTATCAATAATGATTTAGATACTTATAATAAAGTTCAAGTTGTTAAGATATATGACCCAAATAATAAAGAAAGAGTTATTAATGTAATTGGTAATGATCAAACAATTTCAGAAAAACGTTTAACAATTTCAGATATTTATGCTGCAACAAGTTATTATTTAAACTTACTTGTTGGTGTAGGTAAATTTGATGAAATCGATCACTTATCAAATAGACGTGTTCGTCAAGTTGGTGAACTTTTACAAAACCAATTTAGAATTGGTATTTCACGTATTGAACGTATGATCAGAGATCGTATGTCAACTCAAGAAATAACTGAAGTTACACCAAAATCATTAATCAATATTAGACCATTAACTGCAGCTATTAAAGAATTCTTTGGTAGCAGCCAATTATCTCAATTCATGGATCAAACTAACCCAATGGCTGAGTTAACTAACAAACGTCGTTTAACTAGTCTTGGACCTGGTGGTTTAGCTAGAGATAGAGCAGGAATGGAAGTTCGTGATGTTAATCCTTCACACTATGGTAGACTTTGTCCAATCGAGTCTCCAGAAGGTCAAAATATCGGACTTATTACGTCACTAGCATCTTATGCTCGTGTAAATGATTATGGTTTCATTATGACACCATATCGTAAAGTTGTTGATTGTAAATTAACAGATGAAATAGTTTACATGACAGCTGATGAGGAATTAGAATATTATATTTCTCAAGCAACTGTTAAAATAAACGACGATAACGAAATTATTGAGGAAAATGTTCCAGTTCGTTATCAAGGTGATAACATCATTGTTAATCGTAAGCAAATCGATTATATTGACGTTTCACCACAACAAGTTGTATCAATTACAACAAGTGCAATTCCATTCTTAGAGCACGATGATGGAAAACGTGCATTGATGGGTGCCAACATGCAACGTCAGGCAATTCCACTATTAAAAGCAGAAGCACCAATTGTAGCTACAGGTGTAGAAGCAATTGCTGCACGTGACTCAGGTGCTGTTGTAATAGCAGTAAGTGATGGTATTGTTACATATGTTGATGCAAGAAAAATCATCGTTAAAAATATTGGCGGTGAAGAAGAAACATATTATTTAAATGGATATGAAAGAAGTAATGCTTCAACATGTTATCATCAAGTTCCAATCGTAAGAAAGGGCGACGAAGTTAAGAAAGATCAAATCATTGCCGATGGTCCAAGTACAGATCATGGTGAAATGGCTTTAGGTCGTAACGTAACTGTTGCTTTCATGAACTATGATGGTTATAACTATGAAGATGCCGTTATTTTAAATGAAAGATTAGTAAAAGATGATGTTTATACATCAATTCATATTGAATCATATCAAATCGAATGTCGTGATACGAAACTTGGACCAGAAGAGTTCACAAGAGATATTCCAAACGTAGGTGAAGAAGCTCGTAAAAACTTAAGTGAAGATGGTATTATTCGTATTGGTACAGTTGTTAAAGATGATGATATATTAGTAGGTAAAGTTACTCCAAAAGGAATGGCTGAACTTACTTCAGAAGAAAAATTATTACATGCAATTTTTGGTGAAAAGACTCGTGAAGTAAGAGATACATCACTTCGTGTTCCACATGGTGGTGAAGGTATCGTTCATGATGTTAAAATATTCACTAAAGAAGATACTGATGAACTTCCAGCAGGTGTATCTAAGATTGTTCGTGTTTATATAGCTCAAAAACGTAAAATCCAAGTTGGAGATAAAATGGCTGGACGTCATGGTAACAAAGGTGTTATTTCACTTATCTTACCAGAAGAAGATATGCCATATTTAGAAGATGGTACTCCAGTAGATATTTTATTAAACCCACTTGGTGTACCTAGCCGTATGAACATCGGTCAGATTTTAGAAATCCACTTGGGAATCGCTGCACGTGACCTTAATATTCATGTTGCAACACCAGTATTTGAAGGTGCAACTCGTGAAGAAATCATTGATGCTTTGAAAGAAGCAGGACGTAATCCGGATGGTAAAGTAACACTTTACGATGGACGTACTGGTGAACCATTTGATAATAAAGTATCAGTTGGTGTTATGTACATGATTAAATTACACCATATGGTTGATGATAAATTACATGCACGTTCAACTGGACCTTACTCAATGGTTACACAACAACCATTAGGTGGTAAAGCTCAATTTGGTGGTCAGAGATTTGGAGAAATGGAAGTATGGGCACTTTATGCATATGGTGCTGCTAATGTTTTACAAGAAATGATGACTATTAAATCAGATGATGTTGTTGGCCGTGTTAAGGTTTATGAAGCCTTAGTTAAGGGTGAACCAATACCACAATCAAGTATTCCAGAATCATTCAGAGTTCTTGTTAAAGAATTCCAAGCTTTAGGTTTAGATATTACAGTATTAAATCAAAAGGGTGAATTTGTAGAAGTTAAAGACCTTGAAGAAACTGAAAAGAATAGTTATTTAACACCAGAAGAGCTTGAAAAAGCAATGGAAATAAAAGATGAAGTTACTGAAGAAACTAATGATTCAGATAGTGAATATGATCTAGAAGATGAATTTACAGAAGATGATGAAGATGTTGAACCTGATGATTCAGCATTAGAGGAATTAGAAGAATCATTTGATGATTTTAGTGATATGGATGAGGGGGCAATATAATTATGAATGCTAATGATTTTGAAGGTATAAGAATAGCAATTGCCTCACCAGAAAAAATAAGATCTTGGTCTTATGGTGAAGTAAAGAAAGCCGAAACAATTAATTATCGTACTTTAAAACCAGAAAGAGATGGTCTTTTCTGTGAAAAGATCTTCGGACCAACTAAAGACTTTGAATGTGCTTGTGGTAAGTACAAAAGAGTTAGATATCAAAATGTAGTATGTGATAAATGTGGAGTTGAAGTAACACGTTCTAAAGTTCGTCGTGAACGTATGGGACATATTGAACTTGCAACTCCTGTAAGTCACATTTGGTTCTTTAAAGGTGTACCATCAAGAATGGGTTTAGTTTTAGATATGTCACCACGTGATTTAGAAGAAGTTCTATATTTCGTATCATATGTAGTATTAGATCCAGGACCAGCTCCTTTAGAGAAAAAACAAACAATTTCAGATAAAGAATACCGTGTTTACTATGAAAAGTATGGAAATGCTTTTAGAGTAGGTATGGGTGCTGAAGCAATTAAAGAATTATTAAAAGAAGTTAATTTGGAAGAAGAAGTTGATAAACTTCATAAGGAAATAGATGCAATAAAAGAATCTAGCAGTCAAAAACGAGTTCGTTTAATTAAACGTTTAGATGTTTTAGATGCATTCTTAAAGAGTGGTAATCGTCCAGAATGGATGATTCTAGATGCATTACCAATTATTCCACCAGATCTTCGTCCAATGATTCAATTAGATGGTGGTCGTTTTGCAACAAGTGATTTAAATGATTTATATCGTCGTGTTATCAATCGTAATAATCGTCTTCGTAAACTTATTGAATTAAATGCACCAAGTATCATTATTCAAAATGAAAAACGTATGCTTCAAGAAGCGGTTGATGCTTTATTCGATAATGGTAGAAGAGGAAGAAACGTAACAGGCGCATCTAATCGTCCACTTAAATCTTTATCAAGTATGTTAAAAGGTAAACAAGGTCGTTTCCGTCAAAACTTACTTGGTAAACGTGTAGACTATTCAGGTCGTTCTGTAATCGTTGTAGGACCAACATTAAAAATGTATGAATGTGGAATTCCTAAAGAAATGGCTTTAGAACTATTTAAACCACATGTAATAAATGGACTTGTTTCAAAAGAAATTGCATCTAATATTAAAGCTGCAAAGAAAATGATTGAAAATCAAGATCCAAAAGTATGGGATATTGTTGAAGAAAAGATTAAGGAACATCCAGTTTTACTTAACCGTGCTCCAACATTACACCGTTTAGGTATTCAAGCATTCGAACCAAAGCTAATTGATGGTCGTGTCATTCGTTTGCACCCACTTGTATGTTCAGCATTTAATGCCGACTTCGATGGAGACCAAATGGCTGTTCACTTACCAATCAGTGAAGAAGCACAAGCAGAAGCTAGAATCTTAATGCTTGGTGCTAATAACATCTTGTCACCAAAAGATGGAAAACCAATCGTAACACCTTCTCAGGATATGGTATTAGGTAACTATTACTTAACTAAAGAACGTGCTGGTCTTCCAGGTGAAGGACGTGTGTTTAAAGATGACAATGAAGCATTAATGGCATATGAAAGAAGAGAAATCACACTTCATACAAGAATTGCTTTACCAGTTAAATCTTTTAGACATAAATTATTCCCAGATAAATATATGGATAAATACTTAGTAACTACTCCAGGAAAGTTAATCTTTAACGAAGCTTTCCCTGATACATTCCAATATATAAACGATGCATCAGAAGAGAATATTACAAGTATTACTCCAGCTAAATATTTCCTTGAAAGAGGAACAAATATAAAAGAAGCAATTGAAAAAATGCCTTTAGTAGATCCTTTAAATAAAGGTGCTTTAGGAAAATTAATTGCCCAAATATATAAACGTTATCAAACAACTGAAACATCAGTAATGTTAGATAAGATTAAAAACTTAGGATTTAAACATTCTACATTATCTGGTATTTCAATTTCAATTGATGATGTTCAAGAAAGTAAAATCAAACCTCAAGTTATTGCTAAGAGTCAAGAACTTGTAGATCAAGTTAATAAACAATTCCGTCGTGGTTTAATTACTAACCAAGAACGTTATGAAAGAGTTATTAAAATTTGGTCAGATGCTAAGAGTGAAATTTCTAAAGAACTTGGTGAAATGATTAAAGCTAATAAAGATAACTCAGTAGCTATGATGATTGACTCTAAGGCCCGTGGTGATATCGGATCACTTACTCAGTTAGTTGGTATGCGTGGACTTTTCACTAAGCCAACCGGCGATTTCATTGAAATCCCAGTTATTTCAAACTTCTCTGAAGGTGTAACAATATCTGAGTTCTTCCTTTCAACACACGGTGCTAGAAAAGGTGCTGTAGATACAGCTCTTAAAACTGCTGATGCAGGTTACTTAACAAGACGTTTAGTTGATGTAGTTCAAGACATCATTGTTCGTGAAGAAGATTGTGGAACTGATGATGGTGTTGAAGTAAAAGACTTTGTAAATGAAAAAGATGGTTCAATTGTTGAAAAACTTGAAACTCGTATTCTTGGTAGATTTACATCAAAACCAGTTATTCACCCAGAAACAGGGGAAGTAATTGTTCCAGCTAATACATATTTAACTGAAAATTTAGTTGATAAGATTACTAAAGCAGGAGTTAAATCAGTATTTATAAGAACAGTACTTACTTGTAAGAGTGAACATGGTATCTGTCAAAAATGTTATGGTCGTAACTTAGCAACCGGTCAAATGGTTGAAGTTGGTGAAGCTGTAGGTATTATGGCTGCTCAATCAATCGGTGAACCAGGTACTCAGTTAACAATGCGTAACTTCAATACCGGTGGTGTAGCCGGAGGCGATGATATTACTCAAGGTCTTCCTCGTGTAGAAGAAGTATTCGAAGCAAGAAGTCCAAAAGGAAAAGCAACAATATCTGAAATCAATGGTGTTGTAACAGCTGTTGATGAAGATAATGGTAAATTTGTTATTACAGTTAAGAATGATGTTGTTACTCGTGAACATACAACAAACTATGGCACTAAACCAGTGGTTAAAGTAGGCGACGAAATTAAAGCTGGCGAAAGACTTACTATGGGACCTATAAGTCCTAAAGAACTTCTTTCTGTAACAGATCCAATTACTGTACAACAATATATCTTACTTGAAATCCAAAAAGTATATGGTTCTACAGGTGTAGATATCAATGATAAGCATATCGAAGTAATGGCTAAGAGAATGATTAACAAAATTAAAATTGCTAATTCAGGTGATTCATTATTCTTACCAGGAACAATGGTTGATATATCTGAATTCACAAAAGTAAATACAGGTTTAATCTTAGAAGGAAAAATACCAGCAACTGGTAATCCAGTATTACTTGGTATTACAAAAGCTTCATTAGAAACTGATTCATTCTTATCAGCAGCTTCATTCCAAGAAACAACTCGTATCTTAACAGATGCAGCAATTCATGGAAAAGTAGATCATTTAAATGGTCTTAAAGAAAATGTTATTATTGGTAAATTAATTCCAGCCGGAACTGGTGCTCGTAAGTATCGTGACGTATCTTATACAATGGAAAATGAAATTGTTGAAGATGAACCATTAGATGCTTTAGAACAAGAATTAATGGATTAAAAAAGATGATTTTAAATCATCTTTTTTTTGTTTTATGATATAATTAGATAAGAATAGAGGGTGTTTACATTGGAAAAAGGAGTAAGTTCAAACGGAATATTAGTATTTGCAGTATGCGTTTTAGCAGTAATACTTGTTGTTCTTTTATTGATCCCAAGTGATGAAACAACTAGTACTAGCCAAAGCACAAACGAAGTTCAAAATGTAGTACTTACTCAAAAAAGTGCAACATTAACTGTTGGTAATACTTATGTTATAACAGCTGTTGTATCACCTTCAAATGCAACTAATAAAGAACTAACTTACATAAGTAGCAATCCTAGTGTTGCAAGTGTGGATGCATTTGGTAATGTAAAAGCCATAGGTAAAGGTACAACTACAATAATGGTTACTAGTAATAATGGAAAAAAAGCTGAATTTACAATAAATGTTGTTAATAAAAGTGTTCCAGTAACTTCAATAAAATTAAATAAAGATGATGTAACATTAACCGAAGGTGAAAGTCTCACTTTAAAATTAAGTGTAACACCAAGTAATACAACTGAACATAGTTACAAATGGACAAGTAGTAATACTAGTGTTGCAACGGTTGATTCAAATGGTAAAGTAAAAGCATTAAAATCAGGAACAACTTTAATAACAGTAAAAACAAGTAACAATAAAATTGCAATATGTGATGTTACAGTAAAAGCAAAAGTTGTTGTAGTTGCTGTTAGTAAAGTAACCTTTGATATAACATCTAAAAATGCTCAGGTAGGCGAAAGTTTTAATATCAATGCAACTGTTACACCAAGTAATGCAGCAAATAAAACATTAACATGGGAAAGTAGTAATACTAGTGTTGCAACTGTCTCAAGTGGTAAAGTAACCATTAAAGGTGTTGGAACTACTATAATAACGGCAACAAGTAATAATGGAATAAAAGCAACTGCTAGTATAACAGGAATAGCTAAGCCAGTTTCAACTTTAGTATTGCCAGAATCATTTAATATTCCATCAGGATATATTGATGCAGGTAAAACTTATAGCAGTAGTACTTTAAAGTTTAAAACAATAAAACAAAAAGATGCTAGTAACTATTACGCATTGATATGGGTAAAAGATGCAAGCAAGCAATTAAATAATGCTAATAATAATTATAAAGGTGGAAGCAAATCTGGCATTTTACAACAAGAAGTAAGTAGTATGGGATATCAAAGCAAAGGTTTAATAGGAACAAACGGAGGTTTTGCTTGGAATAGTAGAGATAATATTCCAATACTCGCAACTAAAGGAGTACTTACTAAGAATACAGTTTATCAAACATGGCATTGGAACGGTAATCGACATGAAAGCCTAATGTATGGAGTTCTATCAGTTGATAGAAATGGTAATTTGATTCATCGAAATGTTAATTCAAAATTCTTGCTTAACCCTGGAAGTGATCAAGAAAAATTAAGTGAAGAAGGATATCAAGACATTGAAAATTGGCTTAAGAATAATGGTGCAAGAAATACTTGGGGAGTAACGAGTTTTCAAACTAGCAACTGGGTAAGTGCTACAGGAGGAGCTGATACTCGTACCATGTTATGCCAAGTTGATAAAAACAATTTTGTTTTAAGTGTTGGTCATCATAATATTACTAATAATGGAAAAATAATGCATGATATGTTTGGATGCATCGCTGTAATTAATATGGATGGTGGCGGATCTACTGGTATGTATTATAAGACACCAAATTCTTCAATAAATAGAATATATAGTTATAAAAGACCTAGTGAATCACAAGAACGTAATATAGTTGATACATTATATTTTGTAGAACAATAAAAAAGAGAAAACTATTTCTCTTTTTTTATTATAATTATGTTATAATAATTTTAGAATAGAGAGATGGTGAAACGATGGACGATAGAGAATCTTCAAGTAAACTATTAATAATTGTTGTATGCGTTCTAGCCTTAATACTAGTTATTCTTTTATTTACTGGTAACGGAAAAAGTTCAACTCCATCATCATTACCATCTGAAGTTCAAAGTGTAGTTCTAAATAATAAAACAGTATCACTAAAAGTTGGGGATAGATATACTATTACTGCAATTGTTTCTCCATCAAATGTTACTGATAAATCATTAATTTATACAAGTAATAATACATATGTTGCAACTGTTGATAGCACTGGCAATGTTGTTGCTAATCATTCTGGTACAGCTAAGATAAGCGTAATGAGTAAGAATGGAAAACAAGATGAATGCACAATAACCGTTATTGATGAAAAGATTCCTGTTACATCAATAAAACTAGACAGGGAAGATGTAACATTAACTGAAGGTGAAAGTTTAAGTTTAAAGTTAACTGTAACTCCAAGTAACACGACTGAGCATAGTTATAAGTGGACAAGTAGTAATCCAGATGTTGCTTCAGTTGATTCTAATGGAAAAGTAACAGCTAAAAAAATTGGTACAACTTTAATAACCGTAACAACCGAAAGCAAAAAAATTGCAATATGTGATGTTGAGGTAAGAGCTAGTGTTATAACTGCAACAGGACTTGCATTTGATGTAACTAGCAAGACTATTAAAGAAGGTCAAAAATTCACATTGACACCAGTATTTACTCCAAGTAATGTAACTAGTAAAAAATTAACTTGGACAAGTAGTAATGCTGCTATTGCATCAGTATCTTCAACTGGAATTGTAACTGCTAGAGGAGAAGGTACTGCAACAATAACAGCTACAACTAGCAATGGTAAGGCTGCAACTGCAAAAGTGACAGTTGAGGTAGATACATATAAACCAATAACTGAGATCTCTAGTTTAAAAAATGGTTTTACTGAGGTTATATCATATAATAGTAGTACATTAAAATATCGTATTCAAACAAAAGGAAGCGCGGACTATGTGCTAGTATGGGTAAAAGATGCTTATATGCAACTTAATTCAGCTCTCCCAGAAGTAGGAAAAGCTTTTGCACCAGATGTAACACTCAATCGTGAAATAAGCACTTATGGTTATCAATCTAAAGGAATGGTTGCAACTAATGGTGGATTTTTCTGGGATGGTTGGGGTGATAGCCCTTGCGTACCATTCATTATGAATAAAGGTAGAATATTAAGAGATATTGAAAATAAAAAATATGGTAGAGTATATGGCTATTTTGGTTTGACAAAATCAGGAGTTTTAAAGGCCTATAGTTTTTATAGTAATGATTATTCAAAAAATATTGCAACAAAGAATCAAGTTTTAGCAGATGGCGTTAGAAATTCCTGGTCATATGTCATGCAACCAGTAAGTGAAGGTGGAGGTCTTTTACCTGCGGACTCTGGTCGTGATCCAGTAAATCGTACAATGATATGTCAAGTTGATAAGAATAACTTTGTACTTTATTCTGGTAGTGGATTAAGTATATATGCCGTTGGTAAAGAATTCAAAGAAATATTTGGTTGTAAACGAGCATTTAACTTAGATGGTGGAGGTAGTAGAAAACTTTACTATAAAACTGCTTCTATGTCATCTATGACTAGGCGTTTTGGTGGAGATCGTCATGTACCAGATTATCTATATTTTGTAGAAAAATAGTTTTGGTGAAATTTATGAAAGAATTAAGAAGGAACACAAAATATATAGTTATATCAATAGTAGTATTAGTAATGATACTACTATTTGTTGTGTTACTTTCTAATTCAAAAAAGGATGAAAATAATGTATCAAAACTAACATTAGATTTAAAAGGTGAATCTAATATAAACATTGTTAAAGGTGACACTTATCATGAATCAGGTTATATTGCACACGATTCGGTGGATGGTGATTTGACAAACAAAGTTTTAGTTGAAGGTAATTTAGATACTGAAACAATTGGCAATTATGAAATAAAATATACTATCTCAAATAGTAAAGGTAATAGAGTTCAAAAAATAAGGAAAGTAAATGTAATAGCTGATTTATCTGATTTAGAAATAGAACTTGATTATAGTCCTAAAGAATTAACAAATAATGATGTCATAATAACTTTAAAAATAACTGGAGATGGTTATGACTTTATGGTTGATCCAGATGGTAATATAGATAACTCAAATTTATTAGAATATAGAGTGGTAAATAATGATGAATATGTTTTTTCAATTAAAAGAAAAGATGGAATTGTTATTGAAAAAACAGTTGAGATTAATAATATTGATAAGAAAAAACCAACTGGAAGTTGTAAAAATCTAATAGAAAATGGTAAGAGTAAAATTTCAGTTATTGCAACTGATGAAAGTGGAATAGATAAATATAGTTATACAATTGATGGAGTTTTAAAGAATCAAAGTAGTAGTGATACATATTTATATGATAAAGAAACAAAAAATGTCGTTATTACAGCTTATGATAAAGCTGGAAATTATGAACTTATAAATTGTATAACTAGTTATGCAATTGGCCCTTGGCCAGTTGATTATCATCGTAATTTGAATGAAACATCAAAAGACATATTTTATAACGAATCAACATATGGTAATAATAACTATATAATATATTATCCAAAAAGTTTAAATTTAAAAGAAAAAAATCCACTTGTTATCTACCTTGGTGGTGGTGGAGAAATTGGTTCTAATATTGATCTAATACGTGGAACAGCTTTTGCTACTAATATGAAAAAAGGAATATTTAAAGGAGCAATCTATTTGATTCCTCAATGTAGAACAGGTTGGGAATATTGCTTTTCTTCACTTAAAACATTAATTGATAATATCGTAAGTCAATATAATGTTGATCCTAATAGAATATCGATAATGGGTCACTCTCATGGAGCAGTAAGTACTTATCAAATGATTGCACGTTATCAAAACTTTTTTTCAGCAGCTGCAATTTTAAGTGGTAATACAGAAAGAAAAGTTGGTTCAAATAGTCTTAAAAAAATAAAAATAATTGTTTATTATGGAGCTAAAGATAGCAATATTACTGCGGGAAGAATAAGAACAAAAGCTTTAATTGATGAAGGAGTCAATATGAAGTATATTGAGTTTCCAAATGAAGGTCATCCAATTCAAAATCGCGTAATAAATGAGACAAATACTATTGAGTGGCTTATAGCTCAAAAAAAGCAATAATGAACTTGTAAAAATTTAAACTTGTGTTATAATGAAAATGGTGATTTTATGAGCATAATTGAGTTAACTGATAAAATTATTCGTCAGATTGCAGGTTTGTACCCTAATATTAATATTGAAAATTTAAGAGAAAAAGTTACAGAAATGCAAATTGTCGAAACTGATGTAGGAGAAAAAAGTCCAATTATATTTGATCAAAATGCCAATATATTAAGACTTAATTCAACAGAACTTGCAAATGGAAATTATGATTTGGAATATTACATGGCAACATTTTTATTGCTTATGACTAAAGATTATGATGTTAATTTGCAAGGACTTAGAACAGGTTATTTTGCAGGAACTGCTGCTAATTTAGTTGGCAATTTTACAAGTGAAACTGCTGAAGAAGTAGAACCAGGAATAGATTTGTTTGAAACTTTAAGGGCTGGAGTTGCAGATTTAAGTAGCAAAGTTGGTCCAGAAATGACATGTTCATTATGCGAATCTAGAAGCTTAGAAGAATTTATGGGATTAGCAAACGAAATTGGTTTGGAAAATCCAGAACGATTCTTGGCTCCATATAATTATTTAGCAATCAATTCAGCAAATTTAAGTGCAACACAAGTTGAAGGATTAACTGGTGATATTGCTAAAAATAATGTTGGTCTAAAATTAGATGCAGAAGTTAAAACAATTTAATTGACAAATTATAATAAAGATATATAATATCTTAAAGCGATGAAGAAGGAGTAGTAGTATTTCAACTTATTCAAAGAGAGTTAACATTTTGGTGTGAGTTAACAATAATAGAAATATGAATTCACCTTTGAGCCTTATATTGAAAAGATATAACAGTGACGTGTTTTAGTCAAAAGAGTATAAAATTAAGGTGGTACCACGAACATTTCGTCCTTTGGATGAAATGTTTTTTTATTAGAAAGGGATTGATAATATGTTAGACGAAATTAAAAAGATAGAAAGTGAACTAGATAAAAAGTTTGAAAACATTAAAACAATGGATGACTTAAATAATGTAAGAACTTACTTTCTTGGTAAGAAAGGTGTTGTTTCAGCATTAGGTCCAATGATGGCTTCTTTATCTGGTGATGAAAAAAAAGAATGTGGTATAAGATTAAATGAATTAAGAAATAATATTAATTCAAAGTTAGATGCTTTAAAAGAAAAATTCGAGAATGCAGCTTTAGAAGAAAAATTAAAATCAGAATCAATTGATGTAACTTTACCTGCTACTAAAGTTAACATGGGATCATCTAATATTTTAGAAAGAATAATTGAAGAAGTAGAAGAATTATTCATGTCAATGGGATATGATGTAGTAGATGGACCAGAATTAGAAGAGGATCGTTTTAACTTTGAACTTTTAAACATACCAAAAGGACATCCAGCAAGAGATGCTCAAGATACTTTCTATATTGAAGATGAAAACATTTTACTTCGTAGTCAAACATCTCCTGTACAAATTCGTACAATGCTTGAATATAAAGGTGAAAAACCTGTACGTATGATATGTCCAGGTAAAACATATAGAAGAGACGATGATGATGCAACACATTCACATCAATTCATGCAAATTGAAGGATTACTTGTAGATAAAAACATTAGTTTATGTGATTTAAAAGGAACATTTGATGTTTTAGCTAAAAAGTTATTTGGTCCTGAAATAGAAACGAGATTCCGCCCAAGTTATTATCAATTTACTGAGCCTTCAGTGGAAACAGATATTAGTTGTTTCAACTGCCATGGTAAAGGTTGCAGCATTTGTAAGAACACAGGTTGGATAACAGTATCTGGAGCTGGAATGGTACATCCAAATGTTTTAAGAAACTGTGGATATGATCCAGAAGTATGGACCGGATTTGCATTCGGATTTGGTGCTGAAAGACTTGCAATGCTTAAATATGGTATAAATGATATTCGTACATTTTATATGACCGATTTAAGAGAACTTAAAAATTTCGATCGAAAGGAGATTAACAATGATTAGTTTAGAATGGGTAAAAGATTATATTGATATCTCCGATCAAGATTTAAAAGAACTTGCAACTAAAATAACTAAAGCAGGTATTAATGTTGAAAAAGTTGTTACTAATCACATTGATAATTTAGTAATTGGAGAAGTAAAAGAATGTGAAAATCATCCAAATAGTGATCACTTACATGTGTGCCAAGTAGATGTTGGTAAAGAAACTTTACAAATCGTATGTGGAGCTCCAAATGTAAGAAAAGGCTTAAAAGTAATTGTTGCTTTAGATGGTGCAGTATTACCAGGAGATTTTGTTATTAAAAAGAGCAAAATTCGTGATGTTGAATCAAATGGTATGATATGTGCTTTATTTGAACTCGGTTTAGAAGAAAAGACTGAAGAAACTTATAGTAAAGGTATTCATGAATTAGATTCTAAAGCACCTATTGGAGAAGACCCAATTAAGTATTTAGATCTAGATGATACTTTATATGAATTAGATATTCATAAGCATCGTAATAATGATTGCTATTACCATATTGGTTTTGCTTATGAAATAGGTGCTATTTTAAATAGAAAAGTAACTGAACCAGAAGTTAAATATAATGAAATAAAAGAAGATATAAAAGATCATTTCAGTTTAAAAGTTGATACACCAAAATGTCCTTATTACTTAGCTAAAATGGTAAAAGATGTTAAAATTAAGGAATCACCAGATTTTATTAAAAAACGTCTTACAGCAGCTGGAATGCGTCCAATCAATAACGTTGTTGATATTTCAAACTATGTAATGCTTGAATATGGTCAACCAATGCATTTCTTTGATTATGACAAATTAGGTAATACTATTTTAGTTCGTGATGCTAAAGAAAATGAAAAAATTGTTACTTTAGATGGTAAAGAAAGAATTCTTTCTACTAACGATATTGTAATAACTGATTCTAAAAAACCAGTATGTATTGCAGGTGTTATGGGTGGTGAGAATACTGAAGTAGATGAATCAACTAAAACAATTTTAATTGAAAGTGCAATATTTGATGCTGTAAGCATTAGATATACAGCAAATCGTTTAAATTTAAAGAGTGAAGCATCTATTCGTTATGGCAAAGGCTTAAATTATGAATATACTTTAAAAGCAATTGAACGTGCTTGTTCATTACTAGAACAATATGCAGATGCTAAAGTACTAACTGGTATTGTTAAACATGATAAAGTTGATAAAACAGAAAAAGTTGTTACATTCTTAGGTGAGAATGTTAATAAACTTCTTGGTATTACTATTTCTGATGATGATATGGAAGTAGAGCTAAATCGTTTAGGTTTTCCATATAAAAGAGAAAAAGATAAATTTATGGTAACAATACCAAATAGAAGATTAGATATTGAACCAAATGTAAATGATATTGCAGAAGAAATTGGTAGATTATATGGATATCATAATTTAGTTTCAACACTTCCTGTTGTTCCAATTAGACGTGGACAATATATAGGAGATGTTAAGATTAGAAAAAATATTTCATTCCGTCTTCGTGCTCTTGGCCTTAATGAGTGTAAGACATATACATTAGTATCTAAAGAAATGGCTTCATTATTTGATTATGAAGATACTAAAAATATTTTATTACCAAATCCAATGAGTGCTGATAAATCAGTTATCAGAAAGACTATTCTTCCATCACTTTTAAATGTTTATGAGTATAATAAAGCAAGAAAAGTAGAAGATATTTATTTATATGAAATAGCTAAAGTATATGATTCTACATATACTGAAGATTTGAAATTAGCAATTTTAATAAAAGGAAATTATTTAAGTCATAATTGGCAGAATAAGGATTCTGAATGTGATTTCTATTATTTAAAAGGAATTTTAGAAAATCTACTTGATTATTTAGGTTATAAAAATCGTTATCAAGTAAAACCTGCTAAAGTAGCTGACTTACATCCTGGAATATCAGCTAAGATAATTCTTGACCATGAAGAAATTGGTATTATGGGAAGAATAAATCCAACCATTAATGCTGATCCAATATATGTTTTAGAACTTTCAATTACAAAATTAAATAAGACAACGAAACCGCTTAAATATAAACAATCTAGTAAATATCCAAGTATTAGTAGAGATATGGCATTTATTTTAGATAAAGATATACTTAATGGTGATATTGTTGATACTATCAGAGCAAATGGTGGTAGATATTTAACAAATATTGAAGTGTTTGATTTATATGAAGGAGATAAAATACCTGAAAATAAAAAATCAATTGCATATTCTTTAACATTTAATAGTAGTGATTCAACATTAAGTGATGAAGAAGTTACACAAGTATTCAATAAAATAATTGCGAGTGTTCAAAATAAATATAATGCAATTTTAAGAGATAAGTAAAAAACTTATCTCTTTTATGTTATAATTATACTAGGTGAAAATATGGATACATATGATAACTCGGAAAAAATAGCTAAAGTGTTTAAATATGGTAAGTATATATTACCAGTTTTATTATTGGTAATTGTTTTTTTGGTTATTAAAAGTTGCCAGTTTAGCTATGCTAAAGTTGAAGATGCTTTAGTAGAGGAAGCTAAGAAATATGTGGCAACTAATAATATGAGTGTTCCAAATGAAGTGTATCTTGAAGCTATAAATTTTGATATTGTTGAAGGAACTGAACTTTGTACAAAAGCAACAGGGGTTCTTGTTACAAATCAAAATGGTAAATTAAATTATCAGGCTTATCTTGATTGCCCGGATTATAAAAGTGAGGTTTTTAAAAATCCAGAAAAATACATTAAATTAAATGGTGGTAATCTAGTTGTTTTAAATAAAGGTGAAGTATATCAAGAACTTGGATATGATCTTTTAAAACAAGCAGATACCGAAGAAATTAAAGGAAATACTAATTCAAATATTTATACTATTACTTATAATGCTTATATTGATGAAGTATTAAAAGAAACTGCAATAAGAAAAGTAGTAGTTGTAAATGATAAAACAGGAACATTGACGAATTTAAATAATTCAGAAGAACCAGTTATTCTTTTAAAAGGTGATAAGACTTTAACTATTAACTTAAATTCAAGATATGAAGAAGCTGGTTATACAGCTTATGACTATGAAGATGGAAAAATAAGTCGAAATGTAAAAATAAGTGGTGAAGTTAATTCTAAAAAAGAAGGAACATATATTTTAACTTATTCAGTTGTTAATTCAAAAGGAAATTCTGCATTTCAAACAAGAGAAATAAATGTTGTTAAACAAAGATCAGATTTAACAATTGAATTATCTTATGATAAAGGTATAAGTAATAAAACAACTATTACTGGTAAAGTGAGTGGTAAAGGTTTTTCACATGTTATGCTTCCTAATGGTGAATCTAAGAGAGAATATAATTTCACATATGATGTAGATCAAAATGGGACATATAGATTTATTATATATGATATCTATGGGGCTAAATTTATAAAAGAAGTTGAAATAAAGGGACTTGATAAAACTTCTCCTATTGGTACATGTGAAGCAGATTATAGAACAAAAAGTGTAACTGTAACTGTCAATGCAAAAGATGATAAAGGTATAAAAGATTATGAATATATAATTGGTTCATCTAAAGAAAAAACTACTGAGAGTAAATTCGTTAAGTCAGGTGAATTTAATAAGAATAATGCAACTACAGTTAAAGTTAATGTTCAAGATGTTGCAGGAAATATTGGTTCTTTAACTTGTACAAGTGTCTTAAATTTAGTTCCAAGTATGTATCGTGATTCGCTTGGATATGATTGCTTAGAACCTTTTACATGTTATAAACAAAAGGATTATTCAGATCCATATCAAGCTACTATAAATGGTGTTGGAACTATTTATCGTAGTGGATGTTTGCCAACGTCACTTACAATCATTTCAACGAAGTTTAATAAAAGAAGCAAGAGTGGAGAATTATATACACCTCCAACTTTAATAAAAGAAATAATTTATCCGGATGGAAAAATAAAAGGATATTCAAACTATAAAAGAGTACAAGAAGTAGCTGCTGCTTTAAACTTAAAAATCAGCCAGGAATATCCATATAGTAAGAATAAAGATATTTTGATTGAACACTTAAAAACTGGTAATCCTGCTTTAATTCTTGTAACAAAAGGATGCCTAGCAGCAGGAGCACATTATATGGCCATTTTAGGTATTAATGAGCAAAATCAAATATTTTTATCGGATCCTAATAGTAGAACAAACAAATCGGCTGGATCTTGCCCAGTTAATACATGGGTTGGTATTGATAATTTACATGGTGCAAGTATTGAGACTTTCGTACTTTTTAGTGAATAAGGAGGGATTATATGAATTCAATTGATGATGAAGATAAATTAAAAAATATAATCAAATATGGCAAATATGTTTTATTATTAATCATTGCTATAGTCCTTATTTTTGTATTTAAAGGATGCGAAAAGACATATAGTAAAGTTGAAGAAGATATGATAGCTGCTGCTAAGAGTTATGTTGCAAATAAAAATTTAAGTGTTAATGGTGAAATTTATATTGAAATAAGTAAATTTGATTTAATTGAAGGTACTGAACTTTGCAATAAGGGTAGTGGTGTTATTGTAACTAACAATAATGGTACTTTGAAATATCAAGCATATTTAAAGTGTCCAGATTATACTAGCAAAATTGTTAATAATAAAAGTAAATATATAACTCTTAATGGTGAAGAGGTAGTGATATTAAATGCTGGTGAAATATTTAATGATCCTCATTATACAATAAAAGGTGAATTAATAAATGGTTATGTAGAAATTCGCGGTGAAGTTAAACAAACTCCAGGAATATATAATATTTATTATGATGTTTACTATCCAACTGATGAAGGTAATGGTGAAGAAACAGAAAACTATGAATTAGTTGAAACATTAATTAGGAAAGTAATTGTTATTACTGGTGACAAAAATGGCACTGTAAGTGGTTTAACTAATACTGAAGAACCTTATTTAAAACTATTTGGAGAAAGCAATATTACATTATCTAAAGGTACTCGTTATGAAGAACCAAGTTATATTGCATATGACTATGTTGATGGCAAAATAAGTCGTCAAGTCAAGGTATCTGGTGAAGTTAATACAAATAAACTTGGAACTTATGTTTTAGTTTATACTGTAACTAATTCCCGTGGAAAAGCAGCAATGTTAACTAGGAATATAAATGTTGTTGCTAAGACTGCAGAACTTGACATTAAAGTCAATAAGACAGTTAAGGAAAATAAAGTTTTAGTTGAAATAGAAGTTCTTGGTAGTGGTTATGATTATTTAAAGACATTAGATGGTCGTAAAGAGATATCAAGAAAATATTCTTTTGAAGCTGATAAAAATGCAAAATATAGCATTCAAATATATGATGTGTATGAAAATCGTCATACAAAAGAAATTGTTATAGATGAAATCGATGATACAAAACCAACTGGTAGTTGTAAAGCCGTAACAATGTACAATAAAACAACTATTACTGCTGATGCAAGTGATAATAAGGGTGTAGCAGGCTTTAATTATAAAGTTAATGGTAAAGAGTCAGGTTTTATTACTGAAAAAGCATATGAATTTTCAGAAAAAGCAAATAAAGTTACAGTCACAGTAAAAGATATTTCTGGTAATACAACAGATATCAATTGTGCAATAGAAGAGGGAAGCAAATTATATGTCAATGAAAAAGGATATAATTGCTTATATCCATTTACTTGCTTTAAACAAGGTGACTATAGTAGTTGGCGTTATTCATTTTGTTCAACTGATACATGTGGAACTATAAGTCGAAGAGGTTGTAGTATTACTTCTGTTACAACTCTTGTTTCCGGATTCGGTGTAAAGGATAAAAATGGAGAACTTTATACACCATATACAATGTTAAGTGATGTTTATGATACAGTAGCATGTAAATATAAACAATCTTGTTCTGGAAGTACGACATCATACCGTGCATTTACTCATTTTGGTTTAACAGTTACAATGAATGAACGTGGTGGTAATGCATATAATTTTTCACGTGATAAGATTCCAATAATTCTTAATCATCTTAAAAAAGGTGGAGCAGTTTTAATTCGTGCTGCAGGTCCTGGTATGTATGCTGTTAGTAAAGGACATATTATGGCATTACTTGGTGTCAATGAAAAAGATGAAGTTTATTTGTTTGATCCAAATGCTAAATTTGGTGAGACCAATGGTAAGGGACCTGTTAATACATTTATATCAACTGAATACTTAGTTAAAGGCCAAGTTACTTGGTTCCAATTAGTATCGAAATAAAAGCCATTTTTGGCTTTTTATTTTGGAAAAATTTCAAAATTATATGTTATAATACTTACTGGTGATATCAATGGATCAAATAATTATAAAAGGAGCTCGTGAGAACAATTTAAAGAATATTGATCTTACACTACCTAAGAATAAACTAATTGTAATGACAGGAGTATCAGGAAGCGGTAAGAGTAGTCTTGCTTTTGATACTATTTATGCTGAAGGTCAAAGGCGTTACGTAGAGTCTTTAAGCTCATATGCACGTCAGTTTTTAGGTGGCTCTGAAAAACCAGATGTTGATTCCATTGAAGGACTTAGTCCAGCTATTAGTATTGATCAAAAAACAACTTCAAAGAATCCAAGAAGTACAGTTGGAACAGTTACGGAAATATATGATTATCTTAGACTTCTTTATGCTCGTATAGGGGTTCCTTATTGTCCAAAACATGGAATTCCAATAACAAGTCAAAGTGTTGAAGAAATGACTAATCAAATTTTAGAACTTGAAGAAGGAAGTAAAATAAAAGTATTAAGTCCAATTATTTATGGTGAAAAAGGCACTCATAAAGATTTACTTGATGCTTTAAGAAAAGATGGATATGTAAGAGTAGTAGTTGACGATAACGAATATGATTTATCTGAGGAAATAGTCTTAGAAAAAAACAAAAAACATTATATTGAAGTAGTAGTTGATAGATTAGTTATTAAAGATGGTATTAGAAGTAGACTATATGAAGCAATTGAACTTGCAGCTAAACTTTCACATGGCAAAGTAGTTATTGATCATATTGGCCATGATAAAATTGTCATGAGTGAAAAATATGCATGTCCACATTGTGATTTTTCACTTCCAGAACTAGAACCAAGAATGTTTTCATTTAATGCTCCATATGGAGCTTGTCCTGATTGTAAAGGACTTGGTGTAAAACAAAAAATTGACGTTGATTTAGTTATACCAGATAAAAATTTAAGTCTTTTAGATGGTGCTATTAAAACCATTAATTTGGATGATTCTGGTAATATTATTTATACCCAAATAGATACTGTTTGTAAGTACTTTGGTATTGATATGAATATGCCAATTAAAGATATTCCAAAAGAAAAATTAGATATTATTCTTTATGGAACAGATGAAGTAATCGATTTTAAATATGTTAGTAAAACTGGTAATGTTCGTTATAGTAAAGATGTATTTGAGGGTGTTATTACTAATTTAGAACGCCGTTATGTTGAAACAAAGAGTACATGGATTCGTGATTGGATTGAAAACTACATGTATGAAATGACATGTGAAACATGTCATGGTTCAAGACTTGATTCAAGCATTTTATCAGTATTAGTTGGAGCAAAAAATATTTATGAACTAACTTGTATGAGTATTAAAGATATAAGAGCTTATTTAGGTAAATTAAAGTTAACTGAAGAGCAAAAACAAATATCAGATTTAATTATTAAAGAAATAAATAATCGTTTAGATTTCTTAATTAATGTTGGACTTGAATATTTAACATTAAGTCGTTCAGCTGCAACACTTTCTGGTGGTGAAGCTCAAAGAATTAGATTAGCTACTCAGATAGGATCTAAATTAACAGGAGTTTTATATGTTCTTGATGAACCAAGTATTGGACTTCATCAAAGAGATAATCAAAGATTAATTAATTCATTACTTGAAATGCGTGATTTAGGTAACACTTTAATAGTAGTTGAACATGATCTTGATACAATGCGAGCATGCGACTATCTTGTTGATATTGGCCCTGGAGCAGGTATTCATGGTGGAAAATTAATTGCTTGTGGTAAACCAGAAGAGGTAGCTGCTTGTGGATATAGTATTACAGGAGATTATCTAAGTGGTAGAAGAAAAATAGATGTACCTAAAAAAAGAAGAAAAGGTAACGGACTTTATCTTGAAATTAAAGGTGCTAAAGAAAACAACTTAAAAAATATCAATGTTAAATTTCCACTTGGTAAATTTATCTGTGTAACAGGTGTGTCAGGTAGTGGTAAAAGTAGTTTAGTGCGCGAAATTTTATATAAAGCAGTAGCATCTAAACTATATAAATCAAAAGAAAAACCAGGTTTGTTTAAAGAAATAAAAGGTTTAGAAAATATTGATAAAGTAGTTAATATAAGCCAAGATCCAATTGGTAGAACACCACGTAGTAATCCGGCAACATATACAGGTGTATTTGATGATATTCGTGATGTATTTGCTGAAACCAAAGAAGCTAAGATGAGAGGTTATGATAAAGGTAGATTCTCATTTAATGTTAAAGGTGGGCGTTGTGAAGCTTGTTGGGGTGATGGTGTAAAAAGAATTGAAATGCACTTCTTACCTGATGTTTATGTTCCTTGTGAAGTATGTCATGGAACGAGATATAATTCTGAAACATTAGAAATAAAATATAAGGGTAAAAGTATCTATGATGTTTTAAAAATGCAAGTAGAAGAAGCATATAATTTCTTTGAAAACGTTCCAAAAGTAAGAAATAAATTACAAATGCTTATGGATGTTGGACTTTCTTATGTTGAACTTGGTCAAAGTGCTCCAACACTATCTGGTGGTGAAGCAGCAAGAGTTAAGTTAGCAAAAGAACTTCAAAAGAAACCAACTGGTAAAAGTTTATTTATTCTTGATGAACCTTCAACTGGTTTACATTCAGAAGATATTAAGAAACTTTTAGTTATCTTGAATCGTATTGTTGATAATGGTGATACA
This sequence comes from uncultured Bacillota bacterium, assembly GCA_946622285.1. GTDB lineage: Bacteria > Bacillota_I > Bacilli_A > RF39 > UBA660 > RUG11241. Next base: position 4,002 of record CAMOPK010000013.1, on the reverse strand, counting down.
GTTGTTGTAATTGAACACAATCTAGATATTATCAAGGTTGCCGATCATATTATTGATCTTGGACCAGAAGGTGGAGACTTTGGTGGAAAAGTAATTGCAACTGGAACTCCAGAAGAAGTATCTAAGGTAAAAGAAAGTTATACCGGAGAATTTTTAAAAGACTATTTAAAATAGTCTTTTTGTTTGACAAAAAAATTAAATAATAATATATTAAATATAGGTGATTCTATGGAAACAAAGAATTTAAGAGTATATAGCTTTAGACATGATATTGTACTAGAAAAAGAAATGCCAGATTTTCTAAGATACTTGGATTGTATTCTTTCTCGGAAAAGAATTGAAGATCCTAAATCTTTTTATCAATATTCTCCGGCATATATTAAGACTACTGAAAATATCAATGGAACTTTTGATAAAATATCTGAGAATTCCAATTTTAAAGGTAAGAGTATTTTGACAGTAGTAGGAGCCGGAGATCAAATTTTTGAATCGGTTTTAAGGGGTGCTAAAAAAGTAGATGGTTTTGATATAAGTATGAATGCAATCATGTTCTATTACTTGAAGGAAGCTGCTTTAAAGACACCTTCAATAGACTATCATACATATATAAGATTCTTTTTTACTGAAGATGTAGATACTGAAGAATATAGAGAAATCTATGCTAAAATTAAGCCTAATTTAAACCCAATAGCAATTGCTTATTTTGACAAAGTTTTTTCCAGTTCTATTCCTCATGCAGTTATAGCACAAGTTATTAGACGTTCTAGTCAATACCGAAATCTTGAAGATGCTGAAGAAGAATTGCCAGTTTTATCTTCACATTTAAGTCCTGAGAGCTTTGAAAAATTGAGAGAAAAAATAAATGATTGTGAAATCAATATTTATCTTCGTGATGTTAAAAATTTAGATGCTTTAGGTGGTCCGTATGACTATATAATTCTTTCTAATATATTTGAGTATCAAGAAGGACCTGAGATAGATGAGTTCAAAGCAGCAATTGAAAGATATCGTGATATGTTAACTCCTACGGGTAAGATATTAGTTGGTTATGCATATAATCATGCTTATGCACGTACTATAGAATATCCAGACTATGATAAAGTTGAAGTTCCTACACGATTACATGCATTTGGTTTAAAAGGTGATGCAGATCGTTACGATACACTCATGATCACTGGGCGTAAGAAGTAAAATTGACAAATAATAAAAAAAATATATAATAAATCCCCAAGAAAAGGGGGGTTTTTTATATGTTCAAACTTGATAGAGAAATGCCTAGATTTTTGAAACATAATGAAGCCATAATAAGAAGACAATGGTATGGTATTAGTCAAAGACGAGTAGGAACATATTATGCTCCTGCTTATTTAAGAACAACTGAAAATATTAATGGTTACTATGATAGAATGAACTTTGAAGGTAAAAGTGTATTAACAGTTATAGGGGCTTCAGATCACGTTTTTAATGCCATTTTAAGGGGTGCTAAGAAAGTTGATGCATTCGATATAAGTATGTATGCAATCATGTTTTACTACTTAAAAGAAGCTGCAGTTAAAGCCTTAAATTATGAAGAATTTGTAGAATTCTTATATGATCAAAATACACATTTTAGTAGAGATATGTATTTAAAAGTATTACCTTATTTAAATGAAAAAGCAGTTATGTTCTGGAATCTTGTATTTAATGCAAAAGATCCAAGAAAGATAATAACTTCAAACGATTTTTGTTTTTGTACTTGTATGGGATTACCAGTTGATTTATCAAAAAGAGTTTCTTCATTTCTAGATAAAGATAATTTTTATATCTTAAAAGAAAAAATGAAAACTACTGAAGTAAGAGTTTTCTTAGAAAATGCTCTTACTTTAGATAATATTGATGGCAAATATGACTATATAATACTATCTAATATTATCGATTATGTTGCAGAAGAAAAATTTAAGTCAGCAATTGAAAGATATGTTAATAAATTAAATAAAGGCGGAGAAATAAAAGTAGGGTACATATACCACCGTGTACCATCAGGAAAAATAGCCGGACTTGATTGTCAAGTTGAAAAAGTGCCTGCATTCTCTGAAACTATTCTTGGTGGAAATAATAATCTATCAAACTATGTATTAACAAAAAAAGGAATGAGATAATCATTCCTTTTAATAGCAAAAAGCTTTGCGATTGTTGAAAAAAATGGCAAAATATCATATAATATTGGTATGAATATAGTAGCGGATGTAATTAAAAAAATTAAAGTTTTAATATTTCTAATATTAGTAATTGCATTTACTACTTTTTTTGGTGCACCAAAGATTACTGCATATTATAAAAAGAGTGAATCAACAACCGTAAGCATTGAAACCCAATCGTTTAGTGACTTAACATTTAGTCTAGATAAAACGACATATGCAAGTTGTAATAATACAGCAACAGTTAAGTTGACTGTTAACAATCCAAATATATATAATGTCACATACCAGCTTTCATTTAGTAATAATGATGTAACTTATACTATAGATGGTTCATCTCCAACAACTTATACAGTAAATGCTAATAGTAGTAAAACAAATACAATTGTAATGAGTGGTCCAACAGGATCAAGTATTACAATAACTATTTTGGCCACGACTCCATATGGCGCGACATATACTGAAGTTGCTTACTTTGATAATGGTTGTCCAACAGGTTTAATAACCGCAACAAGTAATGTTTCTTCAAGTCAAACCGCTACACTTACTATATCTGATAATATTGGTGCTGTTGCATATTATTTTGGAAAAACAGCACATCCAGCCGAGTCAGCATATACTAATATAGCTTCTACAACGTCAACAACGATTAATACGCAAGTTAATAGTAAAGGTACATATTACTTGAATATTAAAGATGTAGCTGGTAATGTTGGTTCTACTAGTTCTGTTTTTAATAATGTAAATTTAAATATGGTAAATGGGACAGTAAGTCCGACATCAATAATAGCTAAAAATGGAGATTCGGTTATATTACCAACACCAACGGCTAATACCGGATATACAAATGATGGATCATGGTATAGTTCAAATGCATATACAACTAATATTGGAACATATGGAAATAATTATGTAGTTTCTTCAGATACGACTATTTATTCTAGAGCAACTGATATAACACCCCCAGAATGTACATGGGGAAGTGGACCAACAATAGATATAGGTTCTACAGGAACAGTAGATTTAACCTGCACAGATTTAGGTAGTGGAGTTGCAACAACATCTTTAGCAGCAAGTAATTTTACATTAGGTAATAGTAATATATCAATAACAAATGTAATGTCAAGTAATGTAACAAATGGTAAGAAATTCACTCTTACATTATCAGCAACTATAAAGGGATCAACAACAATAACACTAAAATCAGGAGCAGTAAAAGATAACGCAAATAACAATAGTAATACACCAGCAGTAACAGTATATGAAAGGCAAACATACACAATGTCATTTAATGCTAATGGAGGAACTGGTTCAACAGCTAGTGTAAGTTGTAAAGTAACAACACAATCAAGTTGTAATGTTACTTTACCAAGCAATGGTTTTTCATGGAGTGGCTGGACATTCAACGGATGGGGAACATCAGCTACATCAACAAGTGGAGATGCAGCAAACACTAGTGTATCAATATCTGGAAATGTAACAAGATATGCAACGTGGATGAAGGCAGCTAAAGGGCCATACACTGTATCATTTAGTAATGCAGCAGCAACAGGAGCAACAGTAACATCATCAGCAGTATCATGTACGATTGCTGCAGTATATAATGGAGCAACGCAAGCATCAACATGTAATGTAGCATTACCAACAAGTGGGTATTCATATAGTGGCTGGACGTTTAATGGATGGGGGACATCAACTTCATCAACGAGTGGAAGTACTGGAACGATAGCAATATCGAGTACTCATACACGATATGCAACGTGGATGAAAGCAGCTAAAGGGCCATACACTGTATCATTTAGTAATGCAGCAGCAACAGGAGCAA